>PMTT01000449.1:15635-28354 GCA_003167275.1 Bryobacterales bacterium
CCGGTCGACGATCCGCGCTCGCACCTGAGCCGGAACAACATCGTGGCCACGTGCGGCCAGTGTCACACCGGGTCGCACCGGCAGTTCGCCGGATACCTCACCCATGCGACGCACCACGATCCGAAGAAGTACCCCTTCCTTTTCTATACTTTCTGGGGCATGACCGCGTTGCTGGTAGGCACCTTGGTAATCTCGGGCACGCACACGCTGGCCTGGCTGCCGAGGTCGCTGGCATACCGTAAGGAGGCCAAGAACGGCGAGCCGGAGTCCGGCACATACGTGCGGCGGTTCCAGCCCTTCCAGCGGAACCTCCATCTGATGGTGGTCACCAGTTTTCTGGGGTTGGCCTTGACCGGAATGACCTTGAAGTTCTCCTACGCGGGCTGGGCCAAGGTGCTGTCGCATCTCCTGGGAGGCTTCGAAGGGGCCGGCCTGATCCACCGTTTCTGCGCCACGGTCACCTTCACCTATTTCGGACTGCATCTGTTCGACCTCGTGAGGAAACGCCGCCAGAGTGGCAAGAGTTGGCTGAAGTTCATTACCGGCCCGGAGAGCATGCTGCTCAACGGGCGCGACTGGCGCGAATTCGTCGGCTCGCTGAAATGGTTCTCCGGCAAGGGGCCGCGGCCGGAATATGGCCGTTGGACGTACTGGGAGAAGTTCGACTACTTTGCGGTCTTCTGGGGGGTTGCGATCATCGGCGGCACCGGGCTGCTGCTGTGGTTCCCTGAGATCTTCACCCGTGTGCTGCCCGGCTGGATGGTTAACGTAGCCACCACGATCCACAGCGACGAAGCGCTGCTGGCGGTGAGCTTCATTTTCGTCGTGCACTTCTTCAACACGCACTTTCGTCCGGAGAAGTTCCCCATCGATACGGTGATCTTCACGACGGGGATGCCACTGGAGGAGTTCAAGCGGGACCGCCCCAGGGAATATCAGGAGCTTGTGGAATCCGGCAAATTGGAGGAGAGCCTGATGCCCGCGCCGGCGGCCCGCTCGGTTGTCTTCTGGCGGCGCCTGGGCTTCACCGCGCTGGGTTTGGGCATGGCCATGATTGGCCTGATCGTCTACGCCATGCTGTTCGCGTACCGATAGAAGCGCCTTCCCTGAACGCGTTGGGATGAGCCTGGTGCCTGGTGGCCGCCGTCGGTGGTGTGGATGACGGCGGCGACGGGTATCCTCGAAGTCTTTACGAGCGGGCTGATCGTCCGCTTGCGAGGGCTCGCGAATCCCGGTTAACTGGTTCCGTTGCGCCCGGTGATATACTTCCCGCCATGGCGCTCACGATCCACCCCGACGCGTTGAGGGCCGCCTTCCGCGGCTGTCGCGGGTAATCGCAGAAACATCAGGATTCAAAGCTTTCTCACCAAGCACACCAAGTACCACCAAGAACACCAAGAACAAGAAAACCAAGAAGACGCGATCGCAGGTATTCCCTTTTTGTGTTCTTGGTGGTACTTGGTCTGCTTGGTGAGAAAGTTTTGAATCCTGCTGAGGTTCCTGGCCTGAAATGATTCCTCGTTGCCTGGTTAATCTGGATGGTCGAGTCAGGTGGGTAAAGAAGTGCGGAGTCTGGACTGCGCGGGCGGCGCAGAGCAGGATCGCAGATCTCCAGTGACAGAATGAGATTGGAGTTCTTCCAGGTAGGGGTAGCAAATTACCGCCGCCGACAAAGCAAGAGGTCAGGGCCGCAGCCCTGACCCCCTTTCTAGGGCAAGCTAAAGCATGCCCCACGCTAAATCAGTCACCGGCGACTTTGGCTTCTTCGGGAGTGTGCCGGTCCACGGAGTGCTCGCTCTTCTTCACGCTGAACCCGGTCAGGAAGGCGGTGTTCAACGGGTAGACGTCCGGGTCGAAAATAATGGGATAGAAGTGCCACACCACAATCGCCAGGGTGGCCAGCACGGCTTCGTAGAAGTGCACCGATGTGGCCACATCCAGCCAGGCTTTGGGCAACAGTTTCATCATCAGGCTGTCAGCCCAGAGCATCAGGCCGGTAGCGATCATGACCACCGCTCCCCAGACTACGGCCCAATACTCGGCCTTCTCCACGTAGCTGTGCGCCGAGCGCCCCGGCGCCTGATCGCCCAAGCCGAGGTTATACGCGAAGTTGGAAAGCCCCTCGCGCGGATCGTTGATGTTGGGCAGCATTTCCTTCCAGTGCTGGCGCAACTTGCGGCTGACAATCAACGAAATCAGATGGGTTACGGTAATCGCCATGAAGACGGCCGCGGCCACGCGATGGATCAGGCTGCGCATCGAGTGGGCGCCTTCCAGGACGAGCAACGGGCGCGCCCACCAGGTGTCCGGATATTTGAGAGCAAAGCCGGTCCAAACCAGCGTGATGAAGGAAATGGCGAGTACCGCATGCTGCAGCCGCTCGAATGGCAGCATGCGAAGCTCTCCTTGCCCGGCCGCGGTCGCCCGGGGCTTCGCGGGACGAATGGCCGGTCCACCCTGGAAACGCAGGCGGATGAGCTTCCTGAGCCAGTCGCCGCCATTGTGCAGAATCATCAACCCGATGGTCACTGGGATCAGCAACAGGTAAAACTGCCGCACCAGGCGCAGCATCGCGGGCTCGGTCTTGCCCTCCGCCACGTGCACCTGGCTGATGGCGAATCGCGTGCCGGCGCCGGCATGGCACTGCCCGCAAGTCTTGGGAAGGTTCTTGGCGTTAATGGTGGACTTCGGGTCGGACGATGCCAGAATGTTATGCACACCATGGCAACTCGCGCAGTTGGCCACGGTCTGCGAGCCGGACTTGGCGGCCAGGCCGTGGAACGACGAATCGAAACTAACCAGGCGGTCCGAAGGCAGCCCGAATTTGCGCGTCAGCCGGACATCGCCGTGACAGCTCCCGCAGGTGTCGCGGATGTGCGCGCCGTTCACCGGAGACGAAGCGTTGCCGTGTTTGAAGATCTTGTGCTCGCCATGGCAATCGGTGCAAAGCGGCGCCTGCGTGATCCCGCGCGCCAGGGCTTGGCCGTGGACGCTGGCCCGGTATTGCTCGACTACCTCGCTGTGGCACATGCCGCAGGTATCGGGGACGGCCGCGCGGAATACCTGCGACTTGGGCGGCAGCAGCTCGTGGGCGCTGCCGTGGCAGAGCGCGCAATCCGGCGCGCCCTCGTTTCCGTTCTTGCGGGCCTGGCCGTGCACGCCGCTGGCGTAATCGCCGGCCTGGTCCTCGTGGCAGGTGGTACAAACCGGCTTGGGAATGCCGGCGGGGTGGGGATACTTTTCGTGGGATTCGTGGCAGGTGTCGCAGGGCAGCCCCGTGTGAGCGCTCTTTTCCAGCTTCTGCCCCTGGTCGTGGCAGGAAGTGCACTCAGCGGGTGGCGTCTTGTCGGCTGCTTTGAGATTGGCGCCGGCTGCCCCGAGGATCAGGCCAACTAGGGCAGAACCGAGCCGTAAACCCATGGAGAAACATGCCCGGTTCTTCATAATGGTTACGCTCCAGGTTGGATTTGGGTAGATTGCACCCAAACTTGATACACGTAAGCTGCTCCAACGAGCAGGCCGAAGACGACGGCGATCACCGTGAGGATTTTCCCCCACTTGTCGATCTGATCCAGCTTGTTTGCAATCGCCACCTGTTGAATCATGGGCGCGCCTTGCAGGACATGCAGCGAGTCGTCTTCGTGGCTGGCCACCATTTTGCGCCGCACAATCAGCGCGATCACGACGGTGGCCAGGATGATCCAGAGAACGAAAAACGGACGTAAATCGATATTCATCACTCACCTCCAGGTAGGTTTACAGTCGAATCTGCGGCCCCAGAGTGACGGTGGAACCTCCCACCGGGGGCCCGATGTGTTGCCTGTCGAATGTCTTCCCGGTGGCCTCTTCGATGGCATCCACCACTAATAGAAGGTAGGCATCGAGCGCGCATTGGACCTGCTGACGCGTTTTGCAGGAGCCGTCGAGGGCCCGATCGGTACAGACCGAACAGACGTTGCGGCGGATGGCCTCCAGGTATGGGTTGATATCGTCGCTCTTCACCGATTGAATGGCCTCGGCCACCTGGGGGAAGAGCCGGAAAAGCGCGCAACTGGAAGGTTCCTCCAGTCCACACTCGCCGCTCACCGTGCGCTCCGTACAAACGCTGCAAATCCTGTTTCGGATAATAGACTCTAATTCTGCTAAAGACTGGCTCATCTGAAACCGCCTTCCTCCCCGGAGTGAAAGGTAATGCACGCAGAAGTCCACCTCTGCGCACGTCTAAACTATTGGATTTTGCAACGTTTTGGCCCGGATGTCCGATTATGTGGGGGTATTGGCGCAGAAACAGAACTCATGTTGGGGGATATTCCGCTCGGATCGGACGTATCGTGGGATTTTGCAACACGCAGTGCCGCGGCCATGATGGCCAGCAGAACGGTACTGATTGGATCTTCCTCGGAGACCACCGAGACGATTCCGGCGTCCCATGCCTGGGCAAGTAACTGCGGGTCCTTGCGGGTGATCAACACCACGCGCTCCGGGTTGGATAAGGGGAGGGGCAGCCGCACGAACGCCGTTTCATCCAGGACCAACGCACAATGCCGCGAAGGGTCCGGGCGATCGACGGATTCGACACGCCAGGCACAACTCCGGGACAGAGCTTCCCGGACACTCGCCGCGTAGACGCTGTCGGCAATCGAAAGCTGAACCGTTTGCATCATAGACGACTCCACTCCTCCACCATCCAGTGCAGCTACTTCTTTTCCACGTAACCGTCCAGGCTCTTGTGCTCCTGGTAGTACTTGCCGGGATCCTTGAGGTCCTTGGGCGCCTTAGTGGCATCCACGTGACAGTAGGTGCAAGCTTTCTTGGTTGCCTTAGTGAATTCCGGCTTGCCATACGAGGCGGTCGAGCACACCAGGAATCCGGCCAGCACGATGGCTGCTGGCAAAATGACTTTTAAATGGGACATATAGCCTCCGAAACCCTTGACAGCAATTGCATCTCCACGCCCGATCTACTGTCTTCCTGTGGGCTTGGGAGGCACTCCCCGCATCCGTTGGGGGTAATTCCCCCTCAAAATAGCGGGCTATTGAGCCAATTGGCGCAGAACGGGCCTTGCTATAATTGGGTTCAAGCACTCAATAATGTCCAAGATCACGCCAGGCTGGCAGAGCGCCAGCGTATTGGAATCGGTGTTCGACCAGCTTTCTGACGCCCTGGTTCTGTACGATCCGGAATTCCGCATCACCGGCGTCAACCGGGCGGCGGAGAAGCTTTTCGCCATGTCTTCCGAGGAGATGCTCGGAAAGCACTGTCAGGATATCTTCAAGTGCTCGGTGTGCGAACCGGGATGCGGGGTGTTGGTGGGGCTGAACCAGGCGCCCGCCGCGCCCAACTGCACGGTCCGTCTGAACACCGACAGCGGCATGGAGCGGCTGGTGGTGATGCGCACCAACCAGATGTACGACGACGAAGGCCACCTGACCGGCGTTGTGGCTACGATCAAGGACATCACCGAAGCGGCGGCTCCCCAGAAGCGCGAGGTGATTTCCGAATCGGGACCCATGCGCGAAGTGCTCAACTTCGTCCGCAGGGTGGCCGCCAGCGAGGCCACCACGATTCTGCTGGAGGGTGAAAACGGGACCGGCAAGGACCTGGTCGCCAAGACCCTGCACTACCAAAGCCTCCGGCAAGCCGAGCCGTTTATCTCAATCAATTGCGCCGCCATCCCCGAAACGCTTCTCGAAAGCGAGCTGTTCGGTTACGAGAAGGGAGCGTTTACGGACGCGCGCTCGCAGAAGCGGGGGATTTTCGAACTGGCCGACAAGGGCACGCTGTTTCTGGACGAAATCGGGGAAATCCCGATGATGCTCCAGGCTAAACTGTTACGCGTCCTGGAGGACCAGACCTTCCGTCGGCTGGGCGGGCTGAAGGACATCAAGCTCGACCTGCGGGTAGTGGCGGCGACCAACAAGAACCTGCGGGAAGCCGTGAAGGAAGGGGCCTTCCGTCAGGATCTCTATTTCCGCCTGAACGTGATCCAGATTCTGATTCCGCCGCTGCGGGAACGGACCGAGGACATCGTCCCGTTGACGCGGTTCTTCATTGAGCACTACAACCGGAAGTTCAAGCGCAATATCGAAGGCGTGACCGACGCCGCGGCCAAGTTGCTGCTCTACCACGACTGGCCCGGCAACGTGCGAGAACTACGCAATGCCATCGAACGCGCGATGATCCTGGAAGACTCGGCGCTCATCACCCCGGCGAGTTTGCCGATTGCCATTACGCGACCGGATCCAAGTGCGCCGGCAGCTATCCCCGTAAGTATGGAGATACCCAGTGACGGGCTCTCCCTGGAAGACAGCGAGCGCGGATTGCTGGTCCGCGCCCTGGAAAAGACCAGCGGCAATCAGACCCAGGCCGCCCGCCTGCTGCGCGTCACGCGTGACACGCTGCGGTACAAGATGAAGAAGTTCAACTTGCGATAAGAGGCGAAAAGAGTGGCCGCTTTCAGGACCCGAACTGGGCCTGATGGCTTGCTGTCAATATAGTTCCATTATGGAAAGATATTGACAGGGCCTGAAAGCCGGGGGAGAATCCAATTGTGCCCCGATCACGCTTCGCTGAACTCTTATCGCTCGCTGAGGATAACGATGGTCTGGTGACAGCCGACGACGCCCGGCAGGCCGGCTTCACAGATTCGGTCTTAACTCGCCTCGTGCAACGAGGCCGGATCGAGCGGACGTCTCGGGGCGTTTACCGCATCCCCTACCTCACGCCTGGCCGCTTCTCACAATACCGCGAAGCAGTGTTGTGGGCGAAGGCTAACCGCGGCCCGGAACAGGTGGCCATCTCGTACATGACGGCTCTCGCCGCCTATGAGATTTCAGACGCCAACCCCCTTTCGATTCACCTCACGGTCCCGAAGATCGCCCGGCTAAGGCGGCAGAAGCCGAAGGGAATTGTCGTGCATCGCGAAGACCTCAACCCCGAGGACATCACGATCCACGAAGGACTGCCGCTCACCACGATCGCCAGAACGGTCGTTGACCTTCTCACGTCTGGCGAGCGCATCGATCTGATCCGGCAAGCCATCTCCGACGCCCGCCGTGAGGGATTCATTGGAGACTCCGAGGCGAGGCTGCTTCGACGGCGGATCGAAGAGCACCTGAAGGGACTTCGTATCTCTCACGGCAAAATGGAACCGGCGCTCCCATGAGTTCCCATCCGAAGGTGCCCGAAAAACTGGAGAAGAGGCTCGTTCGCTGTCTGGGTCTGGCCGACCAGGTTGCTCAGAAGCTCCATGCGTGCACCGGTCCGGTGTCCAGCGGACGGGCGCGGGACATGTTGGATATTCTACTCATCGACGCGATTGGCGAACTAGACTACGCCGAAACTGCCGACGCGGCGCTCCGCGTATTCGCCGAGCGGGCGACGCATGCGTTCCCGCCAGTGTTCGTCATGCCGGCAGAGTGGCGTTCTGAATTGGAGAGTATGGCCGTTGAACTAGAGTTTCCCATTAGAGCATCCGATGGGATCGAACAGCGGTTCCTCGCAATCATTCAGGAGTTGGGGCGGGCCGCGAAGGAACGGTGACACAGGCGGGGAACTCTTTGTCTTCATGGAACGCCAAAGGGCATGGAGCGTCACCGCCAACTTCAGTTCATCATCCAGTCTTGATTACTGCGTGCCCCCAATGACCGTGGTGTAGCTGGTCGCCGCCAGGGGGAATTGGGCTTTGCCGCCGGTAACCGGGATGCGGCCGGACTCTTCCATCCCCCGTTGCGCGTCGGTGACCCACAATCTCAGTTCTTTCACGGTGGGCGGAAGCCCTGTGAGGTTCGCAGTCCGCGTGGCGCCGTTGTTGACGATGTGGACGGCATAGATCCCCTCGGCGATGTTGCCAAAAGCGGCGCAGGTGAGGTTGGGTTGCCGGTCGCAGGCCACCGGTAGCGCGAAGGAGCGCGGCGGAGTCGCGGCCAGTTGTTTGAGATTCCAAAAGCGGCGGGTGGGGCGGAGCGGGCCGTTGTCGTTGAAGATGCCGCCGCCCGCCAGCACGGAATAGTCGGCGGTGAACTGCCACTGCAGGATCGACTTGGGTTGCGCGATGGAGAGGATGCGCAGATAGAGGTTGATCTCGTAGAGTGCGAAGGACTGCTCGGCGAAAATCTGGGGATAACGATAGGCGGCAGCGTCGGTGCTGCCTTCGGCTACCACCAGCGGGACGTTCAGTTCGCGGGCGGCATCGCGCCACTGGGCCAGGAGTTCGTCGGTGCATCCGCGCCAGGAATGGAAATCCACGGCGCCGACGTACTTGACGGCCTCGGGGTCGTACATGGCGGGCTTGATGAAGTTGATCGGGTTGGCATCGGACGTGTCGCCCAGCGCCAGTTTGGTGGCGAGTCCCTTGCCGGCGAACCAGGCGCCGAGGGTCTTGATGAGTTCGGCGTGCTCCTGCGGGGTTTGGAGGACGTTGATGCCGATGTCGGACTCGTTGAAGCTGAACATGACGGCTTCGACTCCGTATTTCTCCTTGAGGAAGAGCAGGTACCCGGTGAGGGAGTCCTTGATGCGGGCCATCTTCGCGGGGTTGAGGGGACTGCGCTGGGGTGCTTGCTGGGGAACTCTGCCACCGGCGCGGCCCGGGGCGCCAGGGGGCGCGGCTGCATCCGGGGCGCCGCCGCGCCCTATGCCGGGGGGCATTCCTGCGCCGGGCGCTGCTCCGCCGCTGAGGGCACCAGGATTGACGTTTCCGGCGCGCTCAACGGCGCTGCCGCCGCCAAGGATCGCCCACAGGGGGGCCTGCCAGGCGCTGACAATGACAGGCATTCCTTTCTGTGCGAGCCTGCGGGCCATCTCCATCGCTAGCTGCACCCGCGGATTGACGTTGCCGCCCCGGGCGGCGGCCAGAGGATCGGTAGTCTCGTCGGGATCCCAGAGACTCCACGGCATCTCGACCCGGCCCCAAGCGATGCGGATGTTGTCGAGAGAGTAGTCGATCACCTGGGGGTCGGTGCGAGGGTTCTGAAGGCGGAAATTGCCGCCGAGGCCGTCGAACAGTTGGCCGGGATGCTTGGCGTCCAAAGTGATTTCGACCGCGTTCCGGTCGATCTCGCCGGTGACCTTAAAAGAGAAGCTCTTCTTGCCGGTCTGGCCGGCGGTGGTTTTCCCGGTAAGGACAGCGAGCAGGACCTGGAGGCTGTGGCTCCCGTTGCGGGGGTCGAGCGACGTGACGTCCCGGACAATGATCAGGGTCGGCTCGTTGAACGTCACGTCGATCTCGCGGGTGGGCGACACAAAGCGGGCGCCCTTGGCAGTGGCGCGCAGGTATTCGCTCTCGACGGCGGCGCCGGCGGAGAGGGACGTCCGGCCGGCGGTGGGCGGGTCGGGTTCGACGAGTTCGACGGAGCCGCCGGAAAAGATCGAGGCGGGCAAGTCAATGCCGAGGAAGGCGCCGCCGATATTGGCCTCGCCGGGAGAGGTGAACTGGAGGTCGACTTTGGCAGTGTAGGGGCCGGTGTCTTCCACCACTTCGGTGGCGTTCATCGCCCAACCTGCGCCCTGAGGATCGCGGAAGTCGCGGGGCGCGCGCATCTGGACGGTGACGGTCTCGGTTTTGCCGTTGCGGGAGTAGCTGTTCTGCTGTCTCTCGCGGCCCGTGCAACTCACCGCCGCCAATCCGGGCTGGGCGACGCACATGCTGGTCGCGAGTTCTAGAAGGTGGCCATCCACGCGCAGGCCGGTCAGGTTGCCCCAAGCCATGACTTCAGGCTGGGCGAAGGCCACGCCGGCCAGAGTCAAAAGCAGAATAGTCGAGCCAATAGTCCTAATCATTAACAAAGATTCTAACGCGAGGATTCGGAATGAGGCCATTTTTCACCGTAATACACCGGGTTTCACGTGGGGTATGCTTTACAGCTTGCCCTGAAAACAGCATGCATTTGGGTGGGCAAGCTAAAGCATACCCCACGCGAAGTGTACACTGGTCTTTGAAGGCCATGCGGAATCAGTGGAAGTACCTTGTGCGGATTGTAGTTACGGTCGGCATATCGGGCCTGTTTCTTCCCGTTAACGGCGCGGATGCCAAGCCCGACCCGAAAAAGTCCCAGGCAGCTTATCAACGCGGGTTGCGCGCCGACCAGGCGGGCAAGCGAGACGAGGCGATCGGCGACTATGACGAGGCGATCCAGGCCGACGCGTCCAACGCAGCGGCTTGGCGGGCGCGCGGGAAAGATCGCTTGGCGGCGGGCGATCTGGAAAAGGCCGCGGCAGACCTGGAAGAGGCCGTCAAACTCCAGCCCGGCGATGCCCAGTCGTATGCCACGCGCGGGGAGTGCTTCCTGGCCCTGAAGGATCCCATGCGCGCCGCCCAGGACTTCGACACGGCTATTGGCTTGAAGCTGGAGCACACCGAGGTCTACACGGGACGCGGGAACGCTTATCTCGCGATGTCGCAGTACGAAAAGGCCATAGCGGATTTCAATCAGGCCATCAAGCTGCGGAACGACAACCCGGAGCCGTACAAAGGCCGCGGCCTGGCGCATTCGGCGCTCCGGCAATACCGCGACGCAATCGATGACCTGGACCTGTGCCTGACCCGCAAGCCGGATTACGAAGAGGCCTGGGTGGAACGCGCCCTTGCCTATGCCGGGATTGGCGATTACCAGCGCGCGCTCGAGGACTTGAACGCGGCGCTGAAACTCCGTCCCGACGATCTGCGGGCTTTTCGCGCGCGGGGGGCCGTCCGCGAACGGTCTGGGGATGACTATGGCGCGTTGATGGACTACGGCGAAGCCATCCAGCGCGACCCCAAGGATCCCCGGCTGTACCTGGCGCGCGGCGCGGTTTACGCACGGCTGAAGAAGTACCAGGAGGCGCTCCAGGACCGCGACCAGGCGGTGCAACTGGACCCCTATAATCTCGAGGCGTATGTGGCGCGTGGCAGTTCTTACCATTTGTTGGGCGAGCATGAAAAGGGGATCGCGGATCGCACGCTGGCGCTCACCATCGACCCCAACTCCGTTCTTGCATGGACGGCGCGAGGTAACGCCTACTACCTGCTGGGCCGATACGACGAAGCGTTGTCGGATTTGAAGCACGCCCAGACGCTGGACCCGTCCAACGCGGAGACGGCACGACTGGTGACGCAGGCACAGGCTAAGATTGAGGAAATCGTGCACCGGGCCCTTAGCCAGGAAAAGACACAGGATACCGGCGTGATGGTGTTGCCGGGCGCCGCCGAAGCACCCCCCAAGGCTGCGGAGCCGCCGAAACCGGAACCGCCTGCAGAGACCAAACCCGTCGAAACCAAACCGGCCGAGACGAAGCCGGTCGAGATGAAGCCGATCGAGACGAAACCGGCCGAGACAATGCCGCCGGAGACCAAACCGGTCGAGACGAAGCCGATCGAAACGAAACCTGCGGAGACAACGCCGCCGGAGACCAAACCAGTCGAGACGAAACCAGTCGAGACCAAACCGGTCGAGACGAAGCCGGTGGCGCCGCCGGAGCCGTCTCCGAAACCTCGCCCGACGGCCGAGGTACCCAATCCCGCTCCACCCGCACCGGAGAAGCCTTCCGGCATGTCCGCCCCGGAGTACCACGTCCGCGGCCGGAAGTTGTCGCAGGAGGAACATTATGCGGAGGCCATCGAGCAGTTCACGGAAGCCCTCAAAATCGACCCGTCCTTGTCTTTGGCCTACAACGCCCGCGGGTATGCGCATCTGCGGCTCAAGCACTTTACGCAGGCGATCGGAGATTTCGATCAGGCCATCAAGATCAATCCCGCATACTCCAACGCATACGCCAACCGCAGCGCGGCCAGACGAGCCCTGGGGGATGCCACCGGCGCGGACGCCGACATGGCCAAGGCCCGCGAATTGACGAAGGGCAAGTAGCCGTAGGGTATGCTTTAGCTTGCCGTGTAGTTATATAAAAAAAAAACGGCAAGCTAAAGCATACCCCACATGATCTGGGAACCGAGCCGCGAATTCATCGAACAGACCAACGTCTGGCGCTTCATGGAACGCCTCGGGTTCGGTGAACTCGGACCATTCTTGCGCTACTCGCGCGAGGAGCCGGAGCGTTTCTGGGACGAGCTGATGCGCGAAATGCGCGTCGAGTGGTTCGAACCGTACCGCCAGGTGGTGGATGCCGGCAGGGGGCCGGAATGGACGCAATGGTTTCCGGAGGGCCGCCTCAACATCGCCCACAATTGCCTGGACCGGTGGGCCGGCGACCCCGCTCGCATCGCATGCATCTGCGAGTCGGAGAACGGCGAAACCCGCATCGTGACGTTCGCCGACTTGCGGAACGAAGCCAATCGCGTAGCCAACGGCTTGCGGGCGCTGGGCCTCGAATCCGGCGACCGGGTGGCCCTTTGCCTGCCGATGGTACCGGAGATCCTCTCCATTCTTTATGGCAGCTTCAAGGCTGGTCTGACGGTGGTGCCGATCTTCGCCGGCTTCGGCGCGGGGGCTATCGCCACTCGGCTTGAGGACTCGGGCGCGCGGGTGCTGTTCACCGCCGGTCACCTGGAACGCCGCGGCAAGATTCTCCCGCTCCGGGAGAAGATGCCACAGAATGTGGAGCACACGATTGTGCTGCTTAGGGCAGGCGAAACGGCTCGCGACCGGGGTCCTCGACCTGCCCAGGCGATGGCCGGTGATGCGCCGCCCGGCGATGGCGCCGCAAAACCCACACAGGCAAGAATGCCCGTGCCACAAGGAACCACACAGGCAAGAATGCCTGTGGCTGGAGATTGGCCATTTGCG
>PMTT01000046.1 GCA_003167275.1 Bryobacterales bacterium
GGACCCCCTGGTCCGGCTCTTCCTTCGCCCGAGCATACCGCTCGTGGACGCCGCTCGAATGCGCGCAGCCCGCTCCAACAGCTGTGAGTACGCTACCGACCGCCCATGATCATTCCAGCGACGGGCAAGCCAGAGGACCGCGCAGTTCACACACATCGCTCCGGCCTGCGGCACCCTGGAGAGCTCATCCGAGAAACCCGACAAGTTGGTTTCCGCGCCCATTGTCCGGAATTGTCTCCTGTCGAACCCTGACGAGATCCGGTTTGTACCAGTGGGGTCAGTTGGCGACGTGACTCTCGGGCGCCAACGTGCTCCCAAACATCACAACGGACCAAGTATGCGGCCGTACCTGCGGGTTGCCAACGTTCATGAGGATCGAATTGAATCTCACGACATCAACCACATGAACTTTACCGACGCTGAATTTGAGCGATTTCGTCTTGTGGAGGGAGATGTGCTACTCAATGAGGGGCAGCGCCTGGAACTCGTCGGGCGACCCGCAATATACCGCGGCGAGATTCCGGAATGTTGCTCCGACCCGCCCCCCCTCTTTTATGTGACAGGCTGGGACCAGACTGCTTGCTCCCAACCCTCCGCTTCCGTTCTCTCTCTTTCTCTCTCTCTTGTTCTTTCCTATTCTTCTTTTCTCCGCGTCTTCCTCCGTGCCTCCGCGTCTCCGCGGTGAGGTCGAATATTGGCCCCGCCTCAAATCTCGGCTATTATCAACCCATGGAGCAAACCTACCAGGACCCCTCCGGCTTCAGCATCAAATACCCCGCCGGCTGGGCAGCCTTCCGCCACAACAGCGGAGCCGCTGTGGTGACGAATCTGCAAGAGTTGGCCTTCGTCGTGATCCAGGAGCTGTCGAAGCCTCTTCCAGGCACCGAGCGCGACATCCTGGCTCAACTCCAATTCCCCGCCGCTGTCCTGCTGGCCCAACCCAAAGTAGGCCCGATCGAAAGCCCGGCCCCCGGAATAGCCTCCTGCTACGTCAACTTCAAATTCCCCTCCGGCGCGCCGGGACAAGCGGTTGTCACCTGCGAGAAGTTCATGAACGGCGCCATCGTAACCGTCTGCGCCGCGCAAGACTTGAAGCGCATAGGCCCGGTCATGTGGCTGATCCGCCGATCTTACACCGGCGACAAAATCCGCACGGCTCCCGAGCTGTTCAACTCCATCCAGCGAGGTACGCCCGCGCAGTATGATGACATGCCAGCGCCCCCACAAACCGCACCACCGCAGCCAACCCGACCGGCCGTCGCGCACACAGTTCCGCCGCCGCCGCGGGTACCCCAGCCACCGCGCTCGCCTCAACCCCCGCCACCGGCTCAGCCCCAAGCCCTGCGCTTCAATCGCTACACGGACCCGCAAGCCGGCACCTTCACGATCGACATCCCGGAAGGCTGGCAGGTTCGAGGCGGCTTCTCTCACCCCGGCTTAGGCGATCGCCGCACGTTCGCCGAGGTCCGGTCTCCGCAGGGCATTTCCGTGCTCCTGGGCGATCCCGACTGTCCGCAGGCTTTCTACGAAAACCCGATGGCTTGGGGACAAGGCTTCATCACCTACCCGACCGGCTGTGTCTTCCTCAACCTGAAGTGCTCCGGCAAGAACCTCGCGGCTTGGTATCTCAAGAATGTCGCGCCCCAACGCTTCGGTCCCATCCAGACCGGCGCCGAGGCGGACCGCAAAGACATCGCCGAAACCAACAAGAAATGGCATCCGGACCTCGCAGGTTTCCAGGCCACTGCGCATCAGGTCGCCCTTCGTGCCGCCAACCGCTCGGGGCGCCTGCTCGCCTTCAGCTTCAGCACCGGCGGTATATGGGGAGTCGGCGACAACTGGTCGGGCAACGTCTTGCTCTGGCTGGCGCCGCAAGGCCTCGAGAATATCGGTGAGCAAGTCGCCATGCGGATGCTCCAAAGCCTCCAGTTTACGCCGCGGCTCGCGCAGATCTTCCAGCAGGACGAAGCCATGATTTCCGGAAACGGCAATATCGCCTTGGCCAATCAGCAGCAGTGGTTCGCCGGACAGCAGGCCGCACATCGCGCGCAAGTGCAAGCCGGCGACATCCAGGTGGCCGGATACTGGGACCAGCAGCGCGCCAACGACCGCATGATGGCCTCCTGGGAGCAAAACCAACAGGTCAACGGCGATCTCGCCCAGCGTTGGGGCGACGCCATGCTGGGCAACCAGCGTCTCTACGACGAGACCATCGGCAAGGAGTACAACGTTGCCGCCGGCTCCAACTACTATTGGGTGGACAATGGGGGCAACGTGGTCGGCACCAACACCGAAACTCCGCCTGACTACCTGAAAGACTACCGCCTGCTGAAGAAGCTCTAAGAAGGAAGCCGGCGAAGCCCACCGTCATCTGACCGCTGACATTAGAGATCTGAGATCTGAGGTCTGAAAACGGCCTCTCTCGGATGGATGACGACATCGAGTTTCTTATCGACTAACTAATCCCACGGCCCAAGTTAAGAGCGCCAAGCTCGCGTAATGTGATGTGCGCGCAAGTCCCCTACCAATCCGGCCATCCCCCAACCCCGCCGTTTTATGTGACAACCGCGCCCAGAACTTGTTTACTCCAACCCTCCGCTCTCCGTTCTCTCTCTCTCTTGTTCTGTCTTATTCTCCTCTCCTCCGCGCTGATCTCCGTGTCTCCGCGTCTCCGCGTCCAGTCGAATCTTGCCCCTCCTCGAATCCCCGGTGACAGCAGTTTCAAAAATATCTCCCCCATCCTTTCAAGACTTTACGCCCCTAAACACTCCAAGCCCCCATCCTCCCGTGCCACATTGAAATCAGGCCGGCCTCCCCCGCGGAGCCCGGCCCTCTCTATTTATGAAGTCCACTCAGACCGCCTCCACGGGCCCCCGCTCCGCCGAGGGCAAGGCCCGTTCCAGTATGAACGCCCTGAAATCCGGCATCTATTCCAAGTCACTCATCATCCCCGGCGAACAGCAAGACCAACTCGACGCCCTCACCGACGAGTATTTCCAGCGCTTCTGCCCCGCATTCCCCGAACACCGCGACCAAGTCGATATCCTGGTCCGCTCCACCTGGACTCTCCGCCGCCTCGCCGTCGCCGAAGCCCAAGTCTTCGCCTACCAAATGGACACCGTCTTCAAACGCAACTCCGAAACCGCTCTCGGCAAGGCCTTCACCTTCTGCGACCGCACTCTCGGCCGCCTCCAGCGCATGGTCAATT
>PMTT01000820.1:0-8188 GCA_003167275.1 Bryobacterales bacterium
GGATAGAATCCTGGACGTTATCAGACATAAGCACCTTCCGAGACCGGGCCGGATCTTCTGGTCCTGGGAACACTGGAGGCCGCCTTCGCGGAGAGGGAATCCTTGAGACTTGCCGCTGCCTGGCGGGCCAGCGACAACGATCATTCGGCGAGCGTGCACGTGGAGCCTGGCCGCATATCCGGGGGAAGCTCTTTCTTCAGCCGGTTCCCATCTGCGTCAATGATGCCAAGCGCCTGCAGGCGCTTCAACTCGGTTCGGATGCGGTCGCCGGCACGTTCGCCCTGTTGCTGGAGAAACTCCAGCCACTCCTCGGGATTGTCAGGGTCGGCACTGGCCCAGATGACCTCCTTCGTCCCTTGCTCGCTTTTGGCCATGCGTTCTCCTCGATGCTTCGTCTTCCATGGTAAACCCGGCAATCGGGACCGCCGGAAAACTGGCTCGATACGACGAAGAGCCGGTCGGCTCGGTCTCCAACCTCAGTCACGGGACTTTAAGATTATTTCGCGCTGATTCTAAGGTACTTTCGGATGTCAGGACCCCGATAGCCGAAAGCTTTCCTGCTATACCGGAATCAGGAGCAGCTTCATGCCCAAGTCTTCATCCCTTGTCCCAATCGATCGGCGGCGCCGTCGCCTGCAAGTCCTGCGTTCGCCTCAGAATGCCCGGATTCGGCGCGCCATTCTCCGCGGGGAGGGATTGTGACCTACTTCTTCCCCTACAGGTTTCTCTCCCATCCCGCGGGCCGCGAAACGGAGGAAACCGCCAAACTCGAATCCCCGGGAACCAGCCCTTCCCCGGAGTGTCCGAAAATGGGATTTGGCTTTGTTTCGCATTACGCGGTCGAGCGCCACCCAAGCACCCAGACCGCGCCGCACGGACCCGTCGAACTGGGGGCCGCAGACCCCCAGCCCCTCCGTGACGCATCTTGTCCCACAACCCCGCAAGATGCGTCACAAAATTTCAATTTTTGTCCGCAACCTGTAGAAAACACAATATGTTATTTAACGCACAAAAAATTCGGGCGGATCTGCAAACATGCGTCACAGACTGGCAGACGGCGACCGTCTGCCCCACCGGGCAGCAGCCCGGAAGCCGGCCAGGACCAAGCCCGGGCGACCCCCTCGCGAGCATCACCCTCCGGACCCATAACTAAAGGCTATACCGGTTTCACTACTAAATACGGGATAGCGTGTACACCAAGCCCTCCCCGAAAATGAACCCGTGGCACAGGCATTGCCTGTATGGTCTTAGGCACAAACAGCAAGTTGCCCGCCTAACCAGCGCGCAAGGAGGAACATCCGGTGAAGGTGGCGATTCTATGTGGCGGCCTGGGGACGCGGCTCCGGGAGGAGACCGAATTCCGCCCCAAACCGATGGTCGAAATCGGCGGACGGCCCATCCTCTGGCACATCATGAAAACGTACGCCCACCACGGCTTCCACGATTTCGTGCTCTGCCTGGGCTATCGCGGCAACATCATTAAGGATTACTTCCTCAATTACGAGGCCATGAACAACGACTTCACCATCTGCCTCGGCCAGCGCTCCCAGATCCGTTATCACGGCCACCACACCGAGCAGGATTTCAACGTCACCCTCGCCGAGACCGGCCTCGAAACCCAGACCGGCGGACGCGTCCGCAGGATCAGCAAGTACATCGATGGCGACACCTTCCTGCTCACCTATGGCGATGGCCTCAGCGATGTCAACATACCCGACCTGATCCGGTTCCACAAGAGCCACGGCAAGCTCGCCACCGTCACCACCGTCTCGCCGATCTCCCGTTTCGGCATGCTCGAACTCGGGGACGAGGGCCGCGTCATGCGCTTCGCCGAGAAGCCCACCACCGAGGGCTGGATGAGCACCGGCTTTTTCGTCCTCCAACGCGAGGTCTTCGACTACCTGGGCGACGATGACTGCATCTTCGAGCACGAACCCCTGGAGCGCCTGGCCACCGACGGCCAGTTGATGGCCTACCGCCACAGCGGCTTCTTCTACGCCATGGACACCTATCGCGAATACCAGTACCTGAACGATCTTTGGAGCCGTGGCGTAGCACCCTGGAAGCAGTGGGACGACGCGCCCCTGATGCCGGCGCCTTCCCCGCTCAACGGCCGGCACTACGGGGCCGGCGGGGTACCGCCCGGTGCGCGTCCCATGGGTCCCCGTCCCGGCGAATAACCCGTGAATCGACGATGACCATTTCCACCAGCATCATTCGCGAAGACGCCGAACAGATTGTGGACGATCTCTCCGGGCCTATGACGGCCCTGAAGGGTACCACGATGCTGGTGACCGGCGCCAGTGGGTTCCTCTGCAGCCATTTTCTGGAGACCATCGCGGCCTTCAACGAATCCGCCCGGCCCGGCTGCCGGGTCTTGGCTGTCGACAACTTTCGAACTGGCCTGCCCGAACGGCTTTCCTGGATCCAGGGCCGCCGCGACATGGAGTTGCGCCAGTGCGATGCCTCGCAGCCATTCGATCCCGGTGAGCCGGTCGATTGGATCATTCATGGCGCCAGCATCGCCTCTCCGCCGGTGTACCGCCAGTTCCCGCTCGAAACCATCGACGTGAACGTCAACGGCACGCGCCACATGCTCGACCTGCTGCGGAACGGCGGCGGCTCCGGCATGCTCCTGCTGAGCAGCAGCGAGATCTATGGCGATCCCGACCCGGCCAATATCCCCACCGCCGAGGACTATCGCGGCCTGGTTTCCTGCACGGGCCCGCGGGCCTGCTACGACGAATCCAAGCGGCTGGCCGAAACCCTGGCCATGACCTACCACCGGCTGTACGGGTCTCCCGTGAAGATCATCCGCCCGTTCAACGTCTACGGTCCCGGGCAGCGGCTGGACGACGGGCGCATCATCCCCACCCTGATCTCCGCGGCGTTCCACCGCCGGCCGATCGTGCTCTACAGCGACGGGCGTGCCACGCGCAGCTTCTGCTATGTCCGCGACGCCATCCAGGGGATGCTGCTGGTGCTGCTGTCTTCCGCCGCCGGCGAAGCGTTCAACGTGGGCAATGACGAAGAGGTCTCCATCGGAGAGGTGGCCCGCATCGCGGCCGGACTGAATGGCCCCCCCGAACTGCCCATCCATTTCGAGGTGAGCGAGGAGCGCGATTATCTCTGCGACAACCCGCAGCGCCGTTGTCCCAACCTGGCGAAATTGAAAAAGCTCGGCCGATGGGAACCCCGGGTCGAAGTGCGCGAAGGCTTGGCCCGGACGCTCCGGTCCTATCAGGCCACGGAGGGTAGGGGCGATCGTTCGTTCGCCCCTACAGACCGCCCTCAAGGATAGCCGCGCATGCAAAAAGTCCCCACCGGCGGCCTCGACAAAATCGCCGAGGCTGAATACGGGTCCTGTTTCGGATCCCTCCAGCACATTTTCCTGGTCGGGAATCTGCTGCGCTCCTGCCCCCATCCCTTCTTTCGCGACCGGCGTCTGGAGGTGATTGTCTGCCAGTACGAAGCCGGCGACCACGGCCAGTTCCACTGGCATCCTGAGGTCACCGAGTACGAGTACATCCTGGAAGGATCCCTGGCCTACCGGGAAGCGGAGACCGGGAACATCACCGTGTTCCAGGCAGGCGACCTGGCGACCGTGCCGGCGGAGGTCTGCGTGGAGCGGATCATGGACCAGCCGTGCCGCACGCTGGCCATCAAGGTCCCTTCCCATGACGTGAAGGTTCACTGCCGGGATTGCGCCCGTCTGTGCGCGCAAAGAGTCGAGCCGTTCAAGGAGATTGCATGATTGTCACCATCGTCGGAACGGGATATGTCGGCCTGGTCACAGGCGCCTGTCTCGCGTCCCAAGGCCACACCGTTCGGTGCGTGGATGTCTCGGAGGAGCGTGTCAACCTGATCCGCGCAGGCCAGGCCCCGTTCTATGAGCCCGGCTTGGAAGACCTGCTGCGGGAAGGTTTGGCCAGTGGCAGGCTATCGGTAACCACGAATCTCCCAACAGCCATGGAAGGCAGCGATCTCTCACTGATCGCCGTAGGGACCCCATCCAAGGCTGGACAAGCCAATCTGCCTGGCCTCGAGCCCGACCTTTCGTACCTCGAAACCGCCGCCCATCAGATCGGCGTCGAACTGCGAACCCTCGGCCGCTACCACGTGGTCGCCGTCAAGAGCACCGTCATCCCCGGGACCACCCGCCGCGTAGTGCAGAAAGTCCTGGAAGCCGCATCGGGAATGCAGCTTGGCGAATTCGGCCTGTGCATGAATCCCGAGTTCCTGCGCGAGGGCACCGCAGTCGAGGATTTCCTGAACCCCGACCGTATCGTGATCGGCCAGGCGGATGCGCGTTCGGGCGATTTCCTGGACGATCTGTACCGGCCGTTCGACTGCGAAAAACCGCGCGTCGGCATCGAAGAAGCGGAGCTCACCAAGTACGCCTCCAACGCCCTGCTGAGCGTGCTGATCTCCTTCAGCAATGAATTGGCGGGCCTTTGCGAGGCCACCCCCGGAGCCGATGTCGAAACCGTGATGGAAGGCCTCTACCTGGATCGCCGGCTTTCTCCCACAGTCCAAGGGGTGCGGATCCGTCCCGAGATTCTCTCCTACCTCCGTGCGGGTATCGGTTTCGGCGGCAGTTGCCTGCCCAAGGATGTCAACGCCCTGCGCGTGTACGGCCAGCGAAGCGGCGTTCCCACGCCCCTGCTGGACGCCGTGATGGCCACCAACGCCGCCCGTCCGGCGCAGGTGCTCTGGATCGCCCAAACGGCGCTGGGTACGCTCGCCGGCAAGACCATCGCCCTGCTGGGTGTGGCCTTCAAGGCGGGAACCGACGACCTCCGCAGCTCGCCGGCGCTCTCCATTCTGCGGGCGCTTGAGACCCGCGGCGCACGGGTACAGGCCTTCGATCCGGTGGTCTCCGCCGAAGCCGCGGAACGCGCCGGCCTGAACGGCGCTTATCGCCAAACCCTGGAGTCCGCGGTCGAAGGCGCCGATGCGGCCGTCATCACTACCGCCGATCCGGCCTTCCGCAACGCGGATTGGGCGCGGCTCAGTTCCGGGATGCGGACGCCGATCCTGATCGATGGCCGGAACGTCCTGCGGCACGTGACCTTACCGGCGCTCGTCCGGTATTACCCCATAGGCAAAGGCGCTCGCCTGGCTGACGAGCGATGTGGCGCGGACACTCGTGTCTGCCGCGTCGAGACTCGTCTCGACGCTTTTCGGGTGCTCACCAGCACCGCCGAAACCGCCAAGGCGGCTCACTAACCGCGAAAGTGACTCACTGACATGGACCCACAAGCACTCAAACAGCAGATCCTGGACTTAGTCGGGGAATACTACCGGGTGGCGCATCAAAAGCCCGCGTTCGTACCCGGACAAACCCGCATCCCCTATTCCGGGCGCGTCTATGACGACCGGGAGATGACCCTGCTGGCCGATTCGGCGCTGGACTTCTGGCTTACCTCCGGCCCCTATGCCGACCGTTTTGAGCGCCGCATGCGCCAGTTCTTCGGCTGCCGCGACTTTCTGCTGGTCAACTCCGGCTCTTCGGCCAACCTGCTGATGCTGAGCACCCTCTGCGCTCCCACCCTTTCCAACAACGCCCTGCCGCCGCTCCAGCCGGGCGATGAAGTCATCACTCCCGCCGTCACCTTCCCCACCACCGTGGCGCCCATCGTCCAGAACCGCCTCGTCCCGGTCTTTGTGGATTGCGAAGTGGGGACCTACAACATCAACCCGCAGCTCATCGAAGACGCCATCGGCCCGCGCACCCGCGCCATCTTCGTGCCCCATACCGTGGGCAACCCCTGCGACATGGAAACCATCGGGGAAATCGCCCGGCGCCGGGGACTGTGGCTGCTCGAAGACGGATGCGACGCCCTGGGCGCCACCTTCAACGGCCAGTTGGCGGGCACCTTCGGAGCCATGTCGTCGCTGAGCTTCTACCCTGCGCACCACATCACCATGGGCGAAGGCGGCGGTGTGGCCATCAACGATTTCGGGCTGCAGAAGACCGCCCGCTCGATCCGCGACTGGGGCCGCGACTGCTGGTGCGACCCAGGCAAATCCAACACCTGCGGGACGCGCTTCGGGTGGCAGTCGGGCGAGCTGCCCTGCGGCTACGACCACAAGTACATCTACTCCAACATCGGTTACAACCTGAAGGTGACGGACATGCAGGCCGCCATCGGGTTGGCGCAGGCCGACAAGATCGACCAGTTCGTGGCGGCCCGCCGCCTGAACTTCCGGTGTTTATACGAAGGCCTGGAGGAGTGGGAGCAGTACCTGATCCTGCCGAAGATCGACCCGCGAGCTAACCCCTCGCCCTTCGGTTTCCCCATCACCGTGCGGCCCGGCATCGACCGCGCCCGCCTGGTGCAATGGCTGGAGGACGCACGGATCGAAACGCGCCTGGTATTCGGCGGCAACATCATTCGCCAGCCTGGATTCCTGAACATCGAAAAGCGGGTGCACGGCGACCTGCGAGAGTCCGACATCATCATGCGAGACACACTGTTCATCGGAGTCTACCCCGGACTGACTCAAGAGATGATCGACTACGTGCTGGAGACCTTCCGGAATTACTTCACTTCGGCGCCGAAGAGCGGCCCGTTAGTCTCCCTGGCAGTGATGGGGTAGCCGGACAAGACTTCCACGTGGCTTCCGCCAGGAGCCAGGCCCCCTACCCGCAGCCTCGGAGTCCCGCGATTCTCTCCTCTGTCGGAGAGAGAATTCCATTAGAAAATTATTAGAAAACCATTAGAATTCCCTTGACATCGGGATAGATTTCCGCCACTTTAGCTGAACGGAGATTGCGAATGTTGAAATCGTTGGACATTCTGATCGGGTTTTCGGTAATCATGCTGGTGGTCAGCATGAGCGTCACCCTCATCATCCAGTGGATCGTGCATGCTTTGGGGATGCGTGGCAAGGAGCTGCTGAAGGGCCTTACCGCACTGGTGCAGCAGATCGATCCGCTCCTGAAGCCGCATGCCGAAGTAATCGCCAGGCAGATCCTCACGAATCCGATGCTAGCCCGTGCCGGGGAGAAACTGGCGGGGGTGGTGCAACGGGAGGAGTTGATCAAGACCATGCTGGAGATTGCCTCGGGCGCGGCCCCCCAATTGCCCCAACCGGCCGCGGCGGCTGCCGGCGGCAATGCCGCACCCGTGCCGAATCCACCCGCGCCGAACCCGCCCGAGCCGACGCCCGCGATGGCTCCGCCCGCCGCCTCGGACGCGGCCTCGGACGCGGCCAGGCAGGCGCTCGCGACGGCCCTCAAAAACCTGGGGATCTCCGATCCGGGCAAGACTCTGGATGCGATTCGCCTGTTTTCGATGCGCCTCGAAGCGTCGCAACCGGAGCTTGCCACTCACGTGCGGGAAGCCACGGCGGTGATTACGGAGGCGGAGAGCCGGTTTGTGGCCAAGGTCAACGGCTGGTTTGACCCGACCATGGAACGCGTGAGCCAAAGTTTCACCAACCAATCCCGCTACTGGACGGCCGGCATATCCCTGGTTCTGGCGCTGCTGCTGCAGCTCGATGCGTTCAAGATCGTCAACCGTCTGGCGATCGACGACACTCTTCGGGCGAAACTGGTGGAGACGGCGCCGCAGATTGGCCAGTCTCCGGGTTCGGCGCCGAAGCCTCAGGCTTCGGACGCACAGAACGCCGCCCCTCCGAACACGCAGAACGGCCAGCCTGCCAGCCAGACGAGTGCCGATCTCGAAAAAGCCACACAGGACAACATGGCGCAGCTCCGTGTCCTCGCGACCGACAAGCTGATCACGTGGCCCACGTGGCCCGCGGGGAAGACTTGGGCGGAGGGCTGGAGTCAGTTTTGGCATACCTGGTGGGACGGCTGGGGTCAGTCCAGTGTCTTCGGCGTTCTGCTATCGGCCATGCTGCTCAGTTTTGGGGCGCCTTTTTGGTTCAACATGCTTGGCGATCTCTTAAAGCTGCGTCCGATACTGGCGTCGAAAGACGACCAACAGCGCCAGGAGCGCGAGTCCTCGCAGACGCCGTCCGATGGCGGCGGTTCTCCGCCTTCGCCATTGGCGGCAGCCTCGGCGAGCGGTGAACGCGGTGACCTGACGGTGGTCGCGGGCTAGGAGAATGCCATGACCAAGGAATTCAAAGGTTGCGCCGCGTCCAATTTTCGCAGTGGCCGGCCGGCGCCGTTCCGCCCCGAAGCCATCGTGATCCACATTATGGCGGGGTCCCT
>PMTT01000820.1:8285-8789 GCA_003167275.1 Bryobacterales bacterium
GCCAGTGTGGCGCTGATCGCCGATATTGCGGCCCGCTGGCAGATTCCCTTGGACTTTCAACACGTGATCCGGCATCACGAGATCCGCCAGTCGAAGCCATGCCCCGGCGCCAAGGCTCCGATGGACGAGTTGATCCGACAGGCTTTGGCCGCAACCCCCGCCCTGCGGGCCGCACCGATGGAAGTGACGGCAATCTCCAATTTGAATGTGCGGGCCGGCCTGCCGAATACGTCGGCGCCGGTGCGCAGGGTGGTACCGGCAGGCACCGTGCTGCCAGTGGCCGGGTTCACCGCGGCAGGACAGGCGATCGGGGGCAATTCGTTCTGGTACCAGGACCAATCGGGCGATTATTTCTGGGCTGGCAACACCAATCGTCCAAACCCGGCGGTGTGAGTCACAAACCGCCCGCCGCCTATCGCCGCCGATAGCCCGTCAACCGAGCAACTCCCCCTTCCACAGCTTCTGGCCCCCGATGGCGGTCCGGAAACCCCACGCGGTCAGCGC
>PMTT01000820.1:8870-11817 GCA_003167275.1 Bryobacterales bacterium
GAACAGCAGCGCGAACGCCGCACCGGCCAGCCACTGATTGCGCAGCACAATGCGGAACAGAAAGATCAGGAAAAAGAAGAACAGCGTCTCCCGGATGCCGTGCTGGATGGTCATCAGCCCTGCGGCCAGGGTGCTGCGAGCGCCCAGCAGCGCCACCGTGGAGTCCAGGTTCGGAGACCAGTCCGGCATCCGTCTCAGCGCCAGATTCACCAATTGGTTAATCAATGGCAAGCTGGCGCCGAGCGCCGCTCCGATCAGGACGTCGCGGCCTACGATGGGGTCGCGGAGGCGGCCAATCAGGACGCTTGACCACGAGATCAGGGTCTGCGGCCAGCGGCGCCGCGCGTACGGTTCCAGGGCGATATAGACGGTCCACATGACCGCCCCGTAGAATACGGCCGTCGAGACCGCGAGGATGAACATCGCAAAGGTGCCGATCGACGGTGTCAGGTGCGAACGCGCGATCCAGAGCGCCATCTGCAGCCAAAACACAAAGGCGCCGAGTCGGAAGGCTCCGCGGCGATCGCCCTTTCCCTGCGACAGATTGCGCCGGGCCAGCAACGCGGCGGCGCCACCGATCACCACCACGATGATCGACAGCACGGTAACCACGATCTCTTCCTGCGCATTGGAGGTTTGCTGAGGCATCCGATCCGGCTTGGTGAACGGTTCGACGCGCTGAAAGTAGACCAGCCGGCCGCGCAGGGCTGCGGCTTCCACGCGCAGCGGGCGCGGTTCCGCGGCGGTCCAGGCCATTCGGGTATCGGAACCCGCGAGCGACACCCACTGTGGGTCGCTGGGCTGGAATGTGGACTGGTCCAAGCCGGCGGCCGTGAACAGCGCACTCCAGTCCATGGTGGGCCGGGTCTTCTCGGGGGCCTGGAGTTGTGGAGGCATCCGCTCAAACTGGAGCAGCCGGCCTTGGGAATCCAGCACCAGGCTGATCATCCCCGAATCGGTGGGCGGCGGGTCATCCATCGCGACCAGGCCCGGAGTCAGCAAATCGTCATGGAATGTGATCGCGGTCAGCGGCGACCGGGCCTGGCGATACCAGAAGCGCAGGAGGGGAGGCTTCCCGGCGAAGACCGCGTCCCAGCCGGAAGAGGAGGTCTTCTTCTTGAAATAGTTGAGGAGCCCGCTGTCCCAATCGATTCCGAAATCCTGGTCCGCCGCGGGGATGTTGGCGAAGCCGAGTTGGCGGATCATGTCCCGCGCCTTTTGTGCCAGCACCTCGGTGGAATACTCGGGCCGAAGCCGTTCGAGCGTGCTCGATCGGGTCGCCAGCACACCGGTCGCCACCAGGGCGGCGAGCACACCAAGAAACAACGGCACCGCGACCGCAAGCGCCAGGCCTTCGCCTTCGCCCGCCGCGGCCACCATCTCGGGCGAGGGGGTCTCGCCAGCCGCCAGGGCGGCCGCCAGCGGATCGCCTCCGGGCAATGCCGCCGCGATGGCGAGCGCGGAGGCGGGCCGGCTTGCCGGCTTGGGCTGGAGGCATCGGAGGATGACGCGCTCCACCATGGGGTCGAGTTCGCGCACCAGGCTGGACGGGCTTACCGGCGTGCTTTCCTGCTGGGCTTTAACGAGTCCTGCCAGCGTGGTGGATTCGAACGGCAGCTTGCCGGTGAAGATCTCGTAGAGGACCAGACCCAGCGAATAGATGTCGCTCTTGAAAGTGACTTCCTCGCCGGACAACTGTTCGGGCGCCATGTAGGCCGGGGTGCCGCTGCGCACGTCGGAACCGGGGATCTGGCCGGCGATTCCAGCCAGGCCGAAATCCGTGAGGAGCACCTGGCCGCGGCTATCGAGCATCACGTTGTTGGGCTTCAGATCGCGATGGAGGACGCCCTTCTCATGAGCCGCGGCGAGGCCGGCGCACAGCTTACGCGCGATCTCCTGGGCTTTGTCGGCGGGGAGGCGCCCGATGCGCCGCAACAGGGAACCGAGATCTTCGCCATCCACGTACTCCATGGAGAGGAAGAAGTGGCCGCCGGCCTCGCCCAGGTCGTACATGCGGCACACGTTGGGATGCGAAACCTGCCGGGCCGTGCGGACCTCATTGCGGAAGCGGGCGAGGGCGTCCTCATTGTGTGACAGAGCTTCGGGAAGGAACTTCAGAGCTACAGGCTGCTCCAGGATCAGGTCGTCGGCGCGGTAGACCTCGCCCATGCCGCCCTTGCCGAGCATGGCAATGATGCGATACCGGCCGCCCAATAACTCGCCGGGGGCGAACCGCCCTTGGCTCGACGTGCGGCTGGCGGGGCCGCGGCCTGGCGACGTTCGGGGACCGGGCGTGGAGGGAGCCGGCATCGGGCTGGTGGCCGCCACGGTTTGGGTCGCGAACGAGTCTGCCTGGACGGCCCCACCGCAGGAGGAGCAGAAACGACTGCTGCCGGACACCTCAGTACCGCAGGAAGCACACTTCGTCATGAGAATCTCTGGGATTCATGATCGCACGAGGGGCTTGCGGATTCGTGTTACTTTCGCTGTGTTGTGTCCGGCAACATTGAGGCAATGGCAACGGCCGCCTTAAAGGCGGCTGCAGCCAGGATTGGCGCCAGGATTGGCTGCCCCACGAAGGGTTCACGGGTGGAAGTCGATGGTCGAATCCGCCTCAAACTTGTGGTAGCCGACAAACGTCACCACGTTGGCGATTCGCCGATACGGTCGCTCCATGCGAGAGTCGGAATGGGAGGGGAGCAGGTAACTGTGCCCGGCTACGTCAATAAAGTCGTAGTCCACTTCGACGGAAGATTGAAGGATCCCGGACTCCTTGGGGATGTCGTCGGCGCCGCTGGGCTGCCATCGGCAAGCATAGGAGCGAACCCAGGGCAGCGATCATCAAGTGGCGTCGCATGCTTCATCCTCCACGGTCACCCGGGCCTTCCAATCGAAGCGGAAAGGAGGGCCAGTCTATGGCTCCAAGTGCTGGTAAAAGTCGTTCCGT
>PMTT01000470.1 GCA_003167275.1 Bryobacterales bacterium
TAGACATGCGTAGCGGCACGCCCATACTGACCGTGGCGGACCGCGCCAATGCCCGCATTCAGCGCTTCACGCTGGACGGGAAGCATGTCGATTTCATCGCGGGAACCAACATGCCCTGCCACTTCAATTACTTCAAGAACGGAGATGTAGTGATTCCCGACCTGGGCGCGCGGGTCACCTTGATGGACAAGAATAATCAGGTGATCGAACAGTTGGGCGACGACTCGTCGACGGAATGGCGGAAGACCAGGACAATGACGCGCGATCATTTTGCGGCTGGCAAGTTCGTCGCTCCGCATGGGGCGTGTTTCGATCACGCGGGGAATATCTTCGTGGTGGAGTGGGTGGAAGTGGGGAGAGTGACCAAGCTGAGGAAAGTGGCGTAGGAGCAAGGAGCGGAGGAGCAAGGTCTAGGTCGCGCCCTGTATGGTGACAGGCAACGCTGTCCACGGCGGCGCAAAGACGGCGCCTTGGGACAGCGAAGCCTGCCACCATGGCGCAGAGACGGTCACCATCGCGTAGAGACGGCGCCGGTGGTACGATTCTACCGGTGCCGAACCTTCTGCAGGCTGACGGCGTTTCGAAGCACTATGGCGGGGTCGCGGCGCTCCGCGATGCTCGCTTTTCCATCCAGGCCGGCGAGGTCCACGCGCTCATCGGTGAGAACGGCGCGGGGAAGAGCACGCTCGCGAAGATCATGGCTGGGGCCGTCCGGGCCGACCGAGGAACGATCGCAGTCGATGGACGGCCCGTCACCATCGCCACACCGCTCGACGCGCAGCGGCTAGGCATTGGGATCATCTACCAGGAGCTCGACCTGTTTCCGCACCTCACGGTCGGGGAGAACATGGCGATCGGTAACCTGGGACTGCGAGAAAGCCTGTTGGTACGGTTCGGACGCCTGGAGGACTTCTGCCGGCCCTATCTGGAACAGGTCGGACTTACCTGTAGCCTCCGGCAACCAGCCGGCTCCTTACCCATCGGGAAGCAGCAACTGCTGGCGATTGCGCGCGCCCTCAGCATGAATGTGCGCATCCTGATGATGGATGAGCCCACCAGTTCGCTGTCCGAAGACGCTGTGGATCGGCTCTTCGGCCTTATCCGCGAGTTGAAGGGGCGCGGAGTCGCTTTGGTCTACGTCTCGCACAAGATGGACGAGATCTTCCGCATCTGCGATCGCGCTACCGTCCTCCGCGACGGGAAGACCATCCGGACGGTGGAGACCGCCGCGACGACGCCCTCCGAGATCATCCGCCTGATGGTAGGGCGCGACGTGCGGATGGCCACTCGTACGGAGCGGCGGGCAACCGGCGAAGTGGTGCTCAGCGTGGACCGCCTCACAACAGCCAAGTTGAAATCCGTCTCATTCGAATTGCGCCGCGGCGAGGTGCTGGGTGTGGCCGGACTGGTGGGGGCGGGCCGGAGCGAACTGGGCGCCGCGTTGTTCGGCCTGGATACGATTCGCAGCGGAACCGTGTGCCGCGGAGGCCGGCCCATCGCGCCCCGGTCGCCTTCGGACGCGATGCGGCATGGTATTGGGCTGACACCGGAGGATCGCCGGCTGGAAGGGCTCATGATGAGCATGAGCGTGCTGGAGAACGGCACCATGACGGTCCTCCAACGGATGCAGACCTGGGGGTTCCTTCGCGGCAGGCAGGAGACCCGCGAACTGTCGGCGGTGGGTCGGCAACTGGCGCTGAACTGTCCGTCGCTGGGTGCCGCGGTAGCCACCCTGAGCGGCGGCAATCAGCAGAAGGTGCTGCTGGCGCGGTGGCTGCTGTTGGACCCGGAGGTGCTGTTCCTGGACGACCCCACGCGCGGCATCGATATCGGCGCCAAGCAGGACATCTACCGGATCATCGACGATCTGGCATCGGCGGGAAAGGGCGTGATCCTGGTCAGTTCGGAATTGCCGGAACTGTTGCGCTGCTGCGACCGGATTGTGGTGCTGTGCGACGGCCGGGTCACCGCGGTCTATGAGGCAAAGGAAGCCACCCAGGAGAACATCATGGCATCGGCGACGAACGCAGCGCCTAACGGGGGCGGGACTCGATGAAGCGTCCTGACAGTAGCGAAGAGCGCGACCGGGGGGTCGCGCGCAGACCAGGGGGTCCGCCCCACTTGCTTGCTGCCAGTGCCAGATTCCTGCTTCGCAGCGCCCACAGCCTGGTAGCCCTTCTGGGCATCGTCATCCTGGCGGTGGCTATCAGCCCAACTGCTTCCGATGGCTCCCGCATCTTCCTGCAGGCGGGCAACCTGACCGACATTCTGCGGCAGATCTCGTTGATCGGGATCATCTCGTTGGCCATGACGTTCGTGATCCTCACGGGAGGGATCGATCTCAGTGTCGGCAGCATCCTGGCGCTTTCGACTACGCTCGTGGCCATGGGGCTGACACGGGCCTGGCAGGGCGCGTCGTACACGAGCCACATCCTGTGGGCGATCCTGGCGGCGGTGGCGGCGTCGACGCTGGCCGGGGCGCTCAACGGAGTGGTGATCGCCTCGCTGCGGATCCAGCCGTTCGTGGTCACGCTGGCTTCCATGATCGGCGTGCGCGGCCTGGCGAAATGGTTGTCGAAGAACGAGAACATCGATATCGGCTTCGGGCGCGACGTAGCGGCCGAATTTGCGGCGGTGTTCCGCGAGAAAGCCATCGTGATCGGCTCGTACGCCTGCGCCGCGGTGCTGTTTTGGGTGTTGTTGGGGCGCACGGTGTTCGGGCGCCACGTTCGGGCGATCGGGGACAACGAACGTGCTGCGGAGTACGCGGGCCTGCCCATCCTCGGCACCAGGGTTTGGGTATATTCGCTTTCCGGCCTGCTCTCGGGCTTCGCGGGTGTGCTGTACGCCGCCGAGAATCACCAGGGCAATCCCAATGCGGGGGTGGCGTATGAGCTGGACGCAATCGCCGCGGTGGTGATCGGCGGCACGCGACTGGCGGGCGGTAAGGGGTCGATTTCGGGTACCATCGTGGGGACCCTGATAATGGGAGTGTTGACCAACATGCTGCGGTTGAACAATGTCGATAGCAACTTGGAGATGATGATCAAAGCTGTGATCATCGTGCTGGCCGTGGCAGTGCAGCGAACACAAGAAAAGATTTAGCCACGGATGAACACGGATGAACACGGATAAAAGAAAAGGCCTTTTTTGATCTGCGTTCATCGGCGTTCATTCGTGGCTGAGTGTTCTTTGGGCTTTCGCGAAGTACAGGTATTTGAGGAACGATGACAAGAATCTCAATCGCGGCGGGCCTGGCGCTGGCCTTGATCGCCACCTCTTGCGGCGGCGGGGGGAAGAGGCAACTGGTGGTGGCCTTCAGCCAGGCGAACAACGCCGAGCCGTATCGCGCGGCGCAAAACGCCCTCATGGAGAAGCTGTTCGCGCAATATCCGGACGTCAGGCTGGTGATCTCCGACGCGCAGCAGGATAACAGCCGGCAAGTGGCGCAGGTCGAGACTTTCATCCGCCAGAAGCCTGATCTGCTGATTGTGGCGCCTAACGAACGAGCCGCGCTGACAGCCGTGATGGGGCAGGCGATCGAGGCTAAGATTCCGGTGATCTGCCTGGAACGCGACATCCTGCAGCCCAACTATACGTCCTACATCCACAGCGACAACGTGGCGATCGGCCGGCTGGCCGGCAAGTTCATCGTGGACCACCTCACGAAGAAGTACGGCAAGCCCAGAGGGCAAATCGTGGCCATGCGCGGGTTGCTCGGCGTGGAGGGCGAGATCAATCGGGACCGCGGTGCGAAGGAGATTTTCGACCAGTATCCCGAGATCAAGATCGTCGCCGACCCGGTGGCAGACTGGATTCAGGCGAAGGCCAAAGACCGCATGACCGAAGTCCTGCGAGGGCAGCCCAAGATCGATGTGGTGTACGGTCATAACGATCCGATGGCGATTGGCGCCTACCTGGCGGCGAAAGAGCTGGGGCGCGACCAGGAGATGATCTTCGTGGGCGTGGACGGCCTGGGCGGCGAGGCGGGAGGGATCAAGAAGGTGATGGACGGCATCCCGGCCGCCACCTTTGTGTATCCGCTGTGCGTGGACAAGGCCGTGGAGGTGGGAAACCGGATCCTGCACGAACCGGGATTCCGCCCGGACCGCGATTACGTGTTGGATTCTATCATGGTGACGAAAGAGAATGCCGCGCAGATGTACGAGAAGTTCACGGTGAAGTAGGACAGACCATCGTTTTTTGTGGTCTGTCTTTGCTTGAGCATGAACGAGCTTGCCCAGCGGTCCGGCAAGGTTGATTCATTTTGGCTGGGCAAGCTAAAGCATACCCTACAAACCTTGCCGGAACCACAGGATCGGTGCGCCGGCCAACAGGCCAAAAGCGAGTCCAGCCGCCGCGAAAGTCAGGAGACCGGGCCCGTCAGCGGCATCCGGCACGTTCGCGGGGTCCAGCACTTCCAGGTTCTCTCCGAGTTTGTGTTCGAGTGCTCTCCGGACCGGGTCATCCTCGTTCGCCGCTAAGGCCGGCGCTGTCAGCGTCCTGCCGGCTGGAGGGTCGGGTTCTCTGAACCTGCCGGGTGGAAGGTCGGAATCTCTGAAACCATCGTCGTCCGGAGACGGATCCGGGTCGCGGGGATGCGTAATCCCGAGGTGCAGGTTTTCCATCCGGGACACCACTTCGCGGACGAACGCCGAAGCCTTGTACGGATCGGGATACGTGAAGGAAACGCTGACTGCCACCGTTGAGCCGACCGGCGGGTCCACCGGGCGGATAGCGAGGTCCCGGCTACGCATCTTGTCGACGACTTCTTCGAGCGAGTCGCGAGTGCGCTCTTTCGGGTAGAGATCGAGTGAGGGCTTCTGAATGATATCGATCAGAGTATCGCGACGGAGAACCTCCTGTATCATCCGCTGCATCGTTTCGGCCGCCGGAATGCCGACGACGGCGCGGTAAAGGCGCTCAGGCACGACCGCGGTAGTGAAATGCAGAGTCGCCGTTGAGGTGTAGCGTTCCGTGACCAGGAACGATAAGCCGATTGCCAGTGCGCTGCCCGCCGCTGCGAATCCGGCCATCTGCAAGATCCACTTCGGCCGCAGCCGGGCGGACGCGGCGATCAGCCCCAGCAACAGACCGCCGGCAAATCCCCCCGCCAAGAAGAGCAGGCGGTTTGGGCCGACGGGGTGATTGGGAATGCTGGCGCGATCAAGGACCACGATTTCCTGCTCGGGAGGTGGCAGGTCGGATGGCCAATTCGTGATCCAAAGAGACGCCTGGCTTCTTTGCATGCTGACGCTCAGGCTCGCAAACCGGCTTACCAGTTCCTGAACCACTGCCCATGCCATCTCCTTGTTTCGATAAGCAAAGGAGATCCTCGTCGTGAGCGACGGTCCCGCGCCGCAGGGGACCAGCGCCGCTTCCGGGCTGATTCGCAGGTCCTGCCGCATTTGCGTGATGACGTCCTCGATCGGCATCCGGGCGCGTTCCTGCGGGTACAAATCGAGCGTCGGGGTGTGGATGATATCTGTCAACGTGCTCCGGCTGAAGATTTCGGACGAGACCTGCCCGAGCTGGCGCGCCTCGAAACTGACGAGCGAGGCCTGGTTGGATGCCTCCAGGACGGGGTTGCGCAGGGCTTGGACGGAGGGTTGAGCCGGCCTTGGCGAAATCCGCACGAGAGCAGTTGAAACGTAGCGCTGCGGTACGGCGAAGGACACCGCGAAAGCCAGGATGGCGCCGGCTAACGCCGCGACACCGGCAAATCTCAGGTAGACGGAAGTAGACGTCTGCATTTGAGCGCTCCCAGCTTACCATCTGGCAATTATCGTCGCGTGAGGCGTGGAAGTGAAAGGTGGGGCGGACGCCCTCGNNGACCCCCTGGTCGCGCTCTTCCCCCTTGGCGCATGCTTACGCTGGCTGCAAGTCTGGGCCGCGATGCCGCCGGAACCTCATAGTGAGTCCACCAGCCAACAGCCCAAGGACGAGTCCTGCCGCTGCATAAGTGAGACGATCGGGCCCGTTTGGGGTTTGCGGCACGTTCGCGGGCTCCAGCACTTCGAGATTTTCTCCGAGCTTGTGTTCGAGTGCATTACGAACCTCATCTCCCTGCTTCAGGGCTCGCGAATGCATGTCGCGGAAATACTCCATTTCAAACCGGTTCACCACCTCGCGGACGACCGCCGAGGCCTTGTATCGATCTGGGTAGGAGAAAGAAATGGTGAAGGCCGGCGTCGTGCCGAATGCGGGGCCTACCACGCGAATGTTGAGGTCCTTCCTTCGCATCCTTTCGACGACGTCTTCCATAGGTGAGTGCGCCCGCTGTTTCTTATACAGGTCGAGCGAGGGCTTTTGAATGATCCGTGACAGGCTCTCGCGGCTGAGGACTGCCTGCTGCAGTTGCAGGAACTTCTCGGTTGCCGGTATGCCTGACATTTGGCTGGAAACACGTAGGGGAGCGATTGATGGACCGTAACGCAAGACGGCCGTGGAGGTGTACTGGTTCGGTACGAGGAACGATCCGGCAACGGCCAGCGCACAGCCGGCAACTGCGAAGCCGGCCATCTGCAAGGTCCATTTTGGCCGTCGCATTCCCGTTGCGGCGAACAGCCCCAAAAGCAGTCCCCCCGCCCAGTCCCCAGGCCAGGAATTCGAGGCGGTTTGGACTGAGGGGCTTGGGGAGGCTGGCGGGATCCAGGACTACGACTTCCTCACCGGGAGGCACCGAATCCGATGGCGGCCATGCAATGTGCCATAAGGCCTCCCGGGAACGCTCGATCGTCGCATTCAACTCCGCGAATCCAGCCGTCAGCCGCCGAACCACCTCCTGCGCCTTTTCCCTGTCACCATACGCAAAGGAGATCCACGCCGTCAGCAGTGGGCCGCCGCTGGATGGCGGCGTTGGTACCGGACTGATCCGGATGTCCTGTCTCATCCGGAGAATGACTTCTTCGATCGGCATCCGCTGCCGCTCCTGCTTGTACAAATCGAGCGAGGGTTTCTGGATGATCTCGACCAGGCTATTGCGGCTGAGGATCTCTGTCGCGAGTTGATGGAATTGGTTGACCGCGGCATTGTCGAGCGCTTCTTTAGGTGGCGCAGACCGTGCCGCCTGGGCTGCCGGCTTTGGCGTCATCTGCACCACAGCCTCGGAAACATACTGCCGCGGCACGCCGAAGGACGCTGCCACCGCCAACACGGCGCTAAGCACCGCGGTGGCGCCGGCAATCTTCAGGTAAGTGCTTGCGGTCGACATTTGCATTTGGAGAGCTCCCCACATGACATCCGTGAACTCCCGCCAGCCGGGGGTGGCGTCTTCGAGGAGGGCCTGAAACTCCTCGCCGTAACGGTCACGCCAGCCCCGCGGATATAGCGCTGCGGCCAGGCGAATCCAGCGCCTCATGCGGGACTCAACCTTTGCTGAGCGGCTTTGACTAACCGATCCAGGCTCGTCATCTGCTCTTCCAGGTAGCTTCGGCCGTCCGCGGTCAGGCGGTAGGGCTTGCGCCGGTCCTCCGACTTCACGGGAACAATCCAGCCTTGTTCTTCCAGGCGGGTGATGGCGCCGTAAAGCGTGCCTGGTCCCAGCCGGACGCCGGCGAAACGTTCGATGTCCACCATCATGGCGTAGCCATGCTTGTCGCCATCTGCCAGGCTGGCAAGAATCAGGAGTGCAGGGTCCGTCACGGAATTACGCCTCGCGATATATCATATGGCGTAATAGTAGGGTAAGTCAACGTTTTGTTGAGAAAGCCACCTGGCCACCTAATCCACTACCGCTCCCTAACGGTCGCGGCTCGGTTGGGGTCGGTGGTGATTCGGGGGTCGGTGGTGATTCAGCGGGAGTTAGCGAGCCGCGACCGTCAGAGCAGTGGGCAGGACGGCTCAATCCCGGCAGCGGTCGACACTCCACCTCCCCAGAAGCCCGTAAACTAAAACCCGTCGCGCCACGTCGTACAATTTAGGGTGACGCCCCAAGTGGGACGGACGATCGGTTTCTGGTCGTCTGCCATCCTACGGAGTGGAGAATACTTATGCGCTGGATGTACGTCGGGATCGTTCTCGCGCTGGCAACGGTCGGCTTTGCGGATACCATCACTCTTAAGAACGGTCGGGTGATCAACGGCACATACTTAGGCGGTACGGCCCGGGAGATCAGGGTCGATATGGGAGACCGCATTGAGACGCTGGATGTCTCGGCCGTGGCGCGCATCGACTTCGGCGGTATGAGTGGCGGCGGCGCGCAGAGCGATAGCCGGCGGCCCACACTTCGCCGGGCTCCGGGTTCGGATGGCTCGGGTTCTAGCAGTTCCGGCAGTTCGAGCAGTTCGGACGACCGGCCGACGCTCCGCCGCGCCGATAGTTCCAGCTCGAGCAGTTCGGACAGCCGTCCCACCATCCGCCAGGCGGACAGCTCGGACAGCTCCGATTCCGACCGGCCGGTGCTCCGCCGTGCGGACAGTAGTGGCAGCGCCACCATCCTGAGGCCGGATAATCCGGAAACGGGTGCGTCGGCGAGGCCCGCGCCGGGGCCTCCCGCTCCGGCGCGCACGCCGGTCGAGCTGCCCGCGGGAACTAACCTGGTGGTGCGGATGATCGATGGAGTCGACTCCGAGACGGCGCGTGTGGGGCAGACGTTTAAAGCCGCGATCGATACTGGGGTGACGGCTCCGAGCGGGGACACCGTGATTTTCCGCGGCGCCGATGTCGTGGTCAAGCTGGTGGATGCCAAGGAATCCGGCAAGTTCACGGGAAAGGCCGAGCTGACGCTGATGCTGGTGTCGGTGAAGGTGGATGACCGGATGGTGGACATCAACACGCAGACCGTTTCCCGGGACAGCTCATCGCGCGGTGAGAAGACCGCCAAAGTTGCCGGCGGCGGTGCGGTGGCGGGCGCGGTCCTCGGCGGCATTCTGGGCGGCGGAAAGGGCGCCGTGGGTGGCGCGGCGGCCGGTGGCGCTGCCGGAGCTGGAGTCGAGGCGATCACCAAGGGCCAGCAGGTCAAGGTTCCGTCCGAGACCCGGCTGACATTCGTGCTGGATACGCCTGTCACGATTTAGCGGTCAGCTCTCAGCGGTCAGCCTGAGAGTTGTGGGGCGCTGCAAGCTGAATGCTGAAAGCTGAAACCTACTTAGGTACCTGCATCGTCACCGGCGCCAGCCGGGGGATCGGTCGCGCGATCGCTACGGAGCTTGCCAAGACTCACCGGGTGATCGGTACATATCGCGGCCGCCTGGACGCGGCGGAGAGCCTGCGCGACGAGACCGGCTGCGAGATCTTCCAATGCGACGTGGCCTCACGGGCCGATCGCGAGGCGCTGATCGCGTTCGCGCGTGAGCGGTTCGAACGGCTGGATTTGCTGGTCAACAATGCCGGGATGGCCCCCCGCGAGCGTCGCGACATCCTGGAGGCCACCGAAGAGAGCTTCGACGAACTGATCGCCACGAACCTGAAAGGGCCGCATTTTCTGACGCAACTGGCCGCCCGGTGGATGAGCGACCAGAGGGATGGGCGCATCGTATTTGTAACGTCGATCTCGGCTTACACGGCGTCGGTCAACCGGGCCGAGTATTGCATCTCGAAGGCCGGTCTCAGCATGTCCGTGGCGTTGTACGCAGAGAAGCTGGCGAGCCTGGGAGTGAAGGTCTTCGAGATCCGGCCGGGGGTCATCCGCACGGACATGATCGCCAAGGTGGAGCAGATCTACGAGGAGAAGATCGCCGGAGGGTTGTTGCCGCAGCGCCGCATGGGCGAGGGCAGCGACGTGGCCAAGGCGGTCCGCGCGATTGCCGACGGGCTGCTGGACTACTCCACGGGCCAAGTCCTCAACGTGGATGGCGGCTTCCACCTGCGAAGTTTGTAGGGTATGCTTTAGCTTGCCGGGGGCCGGCTATTCCGGGAACGCATCCGCGATTCGCAATTTCGATCCCGGAGCAGCCAGCGGAGCCACCGATTCTTCGCTACTGTAGGCCACGACAGAGGCGTAGCGTCCGTCTTGCGGATCGCGATGCACGATCATGCGGCGCGCCGCGACGTCCAACACCCAGTATTCCGGGATACCCGCCCGGGCGTACAGGCCGGCCTTGGTGGTGAGGTCGAAGCTCAGCGTGGAATCCGCCACCTCGACCACTAGTTGTAAGTCTTGTGGGCGCGGGCTTTTGTTTTTGAAATGCGAGATATCGCGCTTCAGAACGATGATGTCCGGCTCGGGTTCGTTGGTCGGATTGTCTTCCGGTGAGACATCAATCGGCGCCTCCGGATTCACCATGCGCGCCCCGAAAACCCCTCGGAGCCACTCCGCCAGGAGCACCACCGAATTCACATGCGGCCGATTCTTGCCCATCTTGTCGATTAATTCCCCTTCGATTAGCTCCAGGTGCTCGTAGTCCAACACGCCCGACTCGGCAAGCGTAGCGCATTCCAGACGAGTCCAACGCTTTCGCCGGGGAGGGATACTGAAGGGTAGTTCGATTAGGGCAGTAGGCATGATGCTAGCTTGATCTTACCCTAAGCCAGGCAGTGTCGCCGCAGCCAGGATAACTTGGCACCTCGTGG
>PMTT01000759.1 GCA_003167275.1 Bryobacterales bacterium
CCACCAGGAATAGCAGGTGAGTGGGCTGGAGTCTGAAATTGGGGGCTGTAAATGGTTGAGGGGATTGAGAGAGTATTTTGAAAAACACGTGATTGCCGCTGGCCAAAGTCGCCGGGCGGAGGTTCGAAAGGAGAGCTTCCTTCTTTTTCAGGTGCTTCGAGTTCAGGTGCTTCGAGGCCAAACGCCGGAGATTGGGCAACGGGAATCGATAAACCCGATTCCTTCGCGCGCGAACCGTCTAGTTTCGTCGCATGGATTCGAGGATGTTAGGATCTTGCGGCGCGTTGATGACAAGGATCCCGGTCTGGTAGGCCACGGGAGCGCTCACCGCGCCCCGGCTGCACTCCTAACCTGGGTTCTTAGTTCATCGGGGGACGAGCCGTCAACAGGTTCACCGTTCAGGAACATCGCCGGCGTGCCACGGATCCCGAGCTCCATTCCGAGTGCGACGTCCTGCTCGATTTGGCCTGAGGTCAACGATTCACTAACGCACTTCTTAAACTGCCCCTGGTCTAGGTCCGGAACCGTCCTCGCCCACTGGACGACGCGCTCCCGGAGGTTATCCACCGAGAGTTCCTTCTGGTGGGCAAACAGGAAGTCGTGTAAGCTCCAGAATCCGGCATTGCTTTGACGCTGGACACAGGCCGCAGCTTCCGCTGCCGGCCTTGCCCACCGATGGATGGAGAGTGGAAAGTAATGATAGACCACCCGCAGCCTGTCGCCCTCGGAATCGGTAAGCTCACTCAGGCCTTTGGCGATGCGGGCGCAAAAGGGACACTGAAAGTCCGAGAATACGGCGAGAATAACTGGAGCGTTCCCGGTGCCACGCACAGGTAAACTGCCGCGGACCAGTGATTCGGCGGTTTCCCGTTTGCGCTCCGCGGCTTCCTTGGGGTCAGGCCTAGCGTCTAGAAGTTCCTTCGCCAAAAAGCGGTAATCGGGGGAGGCAAACAAATCAGCGCGAAATGGAGGACCGTTAAGGGTCGCGAAGACCAATTTTCGAAAGCACGAGCCAGAAGCGACGCCGGCATCGGCGACTCCGATCTCGGTGCCGGGCGGCAGCTTGTACTTAATGCGCAGAAAGCTCGTAAGCCGAGCTTTGTCCGCATCGTTGGGCGGCGTGCATCGATCGGGCATCCACATACGCAACGCAGCCCCCGCGGCTAGCCCGACCATGAGCAAAGCCACGCAAATTGCAACAGTCACCCGAGTCACTTTCGCACCTCACTCAGAAGATGTTCACGCAATAACCATCGCAACTGCCGGAACAACATTGGCTGTTGTCTTCGCAATATTCGTCTTTTAGAAGGCAGCCCCCGGTGCAGTTGGGGATGCCGCAAGTAACAAGGTTGCATGTGGTGCTACAGTAACCGCAATTGCCACCGTCTTGCTCTGTACCCGTGCAGAAGTCCTGACCCCCAGAGCCGAAAATATTGACGTCCCCACAATCCGTGCCGCAGGACGCAGTAGTCGTCGCCCCCCAGTTTCCGCCGCAGACACTTTGAACTGCACACCCTTGAGCGTAAACGGTGCGGTCAAACAGCCCGGCCAAGCGTACTAGTAAACCTCCAGCACGATTGGCGTCACACCGCGGAACATTACGCGCGGCCTGAAGTGCCTTCCGGGCGTCCCAATGGGGATGGGGCACCACGCCGTCGAAGAATCCCGCGAGCCGGCGGTTGCCCGCCGAAACGAAGACTGTCTCCTTGACATGCCGCGCCCTCAATCGCGTCAAGAATTCACCATCCGCGTGCAATGCCCCTTCCCAAGCAGTCAGGGCGAATATGACCAAAGACAGGAGCACGACGTTTCGTCTGCTAAACATGATCTTCCCTTCCTCATGTTGTTCGGTAAGATGGGAGCTGGGAACCAGGCGATCCCATAACATCCAGGCGAGAAACATGGCCTCGCCTGAAGGGCACCGTCTGTTAAAACCTGCGCAAACGGACTATTGACCGCCAGGAGACGGCTCGTCGGAGAAGGTGTACCGGCGCATCCATTGCGCCCCCTGGGACAGTGCTGCTGTGACTAGGGTGAGCCCATCGAATCCCAAGAGCTTTTGCGTACTGCCCGAATCCTTAGACACTGGCACCAGCTTCCACGTATTGGTAGCGCGATCCAGTTCCAGCGGCGCGAGCGGCGCGAGCGATTTGCCGACGAGCATGTCGTTGGCAGAACTGAGTGCAACCCCACCGATGTCAATGATCCTTCTGGACCCGTTCGGGCAGGTATAGTTACCCAGTTGCACGGCCTCGAACGAAAACTCGATGTACTGACAGGTTTGGGTGAGCCATCCGATTCGATCGTTCGACGCCATCAACGCCGACACCTCACTAACTTGGTACGTGCCACCGCTGTTGGGGCGGACACTATGAACAATGGTTGATGCCAGTAATTGGCCTGAAGGCGTATAGTGGCGGAGCACATTGGGATACACCTGCCTGTAATTATCGTTCATCACGGCGCCAACGGTCCAGACTGTGCCGTCCGGAGCTACAGTGACCACCTGTGGGCTATAGGGCCATACCCGGGTAATCACTTGGCGAGCACTATCAGAAGAGATCCAGGCGATGAAACTGCCCATGCGAGAGTCACCGCTAATAGCCATGCCTACAGCGGCAAGGCTTCCGTCGGGCCCGGCAGCCACATCCCGTACATCTGTGAAACCAGCCTCGGGGATTTCGAAGCCGACAAACTTCCGGTTTCCCTGCCGATCAACAGCCCATAGAATGGCATTGCCTTCGCAAAAGTCGCATCCCACCAACCGGTTGCCCGTCCAACGCATGTGACCCCTCAATGGAGACTGGAACGGGAGGTTGTCCTGGGACAGCCCCAAGGCGCGCTGCGCCACAGCCTGCCCAGCCAACAGCCCCATGAACAATGCCACCATCCTAGTCAGCCCTGTCATACCCATGGTACGTATATTGTTACATGAAAAAAAATATTCAATAGAAATTATAAGAAATTATGATTAATGAGTGTTTGATTCCACGAGTCTGTACAAAACAGAACAAGCAGCGCGAAACCAACACCCCGAATTGTTCCCATCTCGCAATGAACCCTGGATCGCCGGGATTTTGCAAAGAACATGAAACTGCAGTTCCTTGATCGGCGGCACCTGGTCGAAGACGCTGTAGAGGGTTATAGTTCCGAGGGTTGCCGCCAGCATGATCGCGACTAGAATTGGCAGCGCCTTCAGGGACCAGCGAATCCTATGCTTTTTCACGGATTTATCTTGCCGCCGCCCGGAAGAGGTGATCGCCCTCGATGACGCCCTGGAGAAACTTGCGGCAATCGATGGCCGTAAAGCACGCGTGGTCGAACTGCGGTTCTTCGTTGGCTTGAGCCTGGAAGAGACGGCCGAAGTGCTGAAGATATCGCCTGATAGCGTCGTGCGGGACTGGAGGCTGGCGAGAGCCTGGCTCTTCTCGGAGTTGAAGAAACGATGATGGGCCGTGACCAACCAGGATTGGCCACTCTCCGATAACCCACATATCGTTCCCAACCCCAGCCAGGGACTCGCACGCCCCAATCCACGAGGAAGGTGTTAGGCGCGGTGGCCAGCACTTCCGCCAAGCGAACGGAAAGGGGCGCCTCGCTATCGGCTCCCCTACAATAGAAGCGGTGACCGTACTGCTGGATCGCGTCAATCAAACCATCGCCCGGCACGCGATGCTGATACCCGGACAGACGCTGGGGGTGGCCGTTTCCGGAGGCGCAGATTCGATGTGTCTGCTCCACGTTCTCCAGGAGTTGGCCTCGGACTGGGACCTGCGTCTGGCGGTTCTTCACCTCAATCACCGGCTTCGCGGCAAGGAGTCGGACGAAGACGCCGAGTTCGTCCGCCGGCAGGCGGAGCAATGCAACCTTCCGTTTCATGTGAGGGAGTGGAAGCCCGGACGAAGCATCGGGCGCGACAATCTCGAGCAGGCGGCCCGCAACGCCCGGCTGGCTTTCTTTCACGAAATGATCGACAGCGGCGTGGTGAACTCGGTGGCGGTGGGGCACACCCGCTCGGACCAGGCGGAAACCGTGCTGTTCCGCTTTCTGCGCGGTTCCGGAACCGCGGGTCTGGCCGCCATCCGGCCGGTCACGCCCGGCGGTGTTGTCCGGCCGCTCCTCGAAATCGAACGGGACGAGGTGGAACGATTCCTGCGCGAGCGGGGTATCCCCTGGCGGGAGGACTCAACTAACACCAGCCCCCAATTTGCGCGCAACCGCATCCGCCACGACCTGCTGCCCCAACTGGCATCGCACTGGAATCCCCGAATCAGGGAGACCTTGGCCCATACCGCGGATTGGGCCCAAGCCGAGGAGGCCTACTGGACCGCCGAAATCGGCCGTCTGGCCGCCACTCGGCTGCTGGAGCGGGACGGCGCGGTGTTCGTGCGCGTGGATGGTTTAGTGGATCTGCCGCTGGCCGCTGGCCGGCGGCTGGTACGACATGCCATCGAACGGGCCAAGAACGACACGCGTGGCGTCGATTTCCACCACATTGCCGCCGTGTTGGCGATGGCCGGGACCTTGCAAGGTAGCGGGCGGGTGCAGATTCCCGGGCTGGATGTCCTCCGCTCCTTCGGGTGGCTGCGCTTTGCGCAGCCTGGGAAGGACGCTGTGGAAAAACGCAACTACCAGGTGCCGGCGGCAGTGCCGGGAACCGTACGGATCCCCGGTACCGGGATCGTCATTCGCCTGGAACTGATTGAAAAATCGGAAACTTCCGAGGTGTCGGATTGCGTATATAATAACGAGATGGGTTGTATAGACTGGCGGGGTCTGTCCGGTTCTCTGGAACTGAGGAACTGGCGGCCCGGCGACCAGTACCAGCCCGTGGGTAGCGCCGGCCAAGAAAAGATCAAGACCCTCTTTCAACAGGCACGTATACCGATATGGGAGCGGGGCCTCTGGCCGATCCTGATAGATGGGGCTTGCATCGTGTGGACGCGGCGATTTGGTGCAGCCGCCGGGTTAGTCGCGAATTCCGGTACCAAGGTGATCCTGAAGGTCCGGGAAGGCGCAAGTTGAACGGAATTCGGAATCGGGATCGCGCGGCGCGGCGTCTATACAACTAATGCCGGTAGGGAGGTTTCGTGAATTCTAACATCAAGACGTTGGTTTTCTGGTTGGTCCTGATTTGTGTCGTGGTGATGTTGATCCTGGTGGTTAAGACCGGTCAAGGCCCCAAAGAAGAGCAACTGAGCTTCACCCAATTCCTGGACAGGGTGGCGAAAAAGCAGGTGCAAAGCGTCACCATCACGGGCAACGAGGTCCACGGACTCATCACTCAGAACCAGGGACTCCACACATTCATTCCCGCCAACTACCCCGATGTCTACAATCTGCTGAAGGCCAACGATGTCGACATGACCATCAAGGACAACAGTTCGGGGACCTGGATCTCCATGCTGGTGAACTTCTCCCCGTTCATCGTGCTGTTTGCCTTCTGGATTTTCATGATGCGGCAGATGCAGAGTGGCGGGAACAAGGCCCTCAGCTTCGGTAAGAGCCGTGCGCGGCTACACTCTACCCAGCAGAAAAAGGTGACGTTCAAGGATGTGGCGGGCGTAGAAGAGGCTAAAGAGGAACTGCAGGAGATCATCGAGTTCCTGCGCGAGCCCCAGAAGTTCCAGAAACTGGGCGGCCGCATACCGAAGGGCGTGCTGCTGATCGGCCCTCCCGGAACTGGAAAGACTTTGCTGGCGCGGGCCATCGCCGGCGAAGCCAGTGTCCCGTTCTTCTCGATCTCCGGTTCGGACTTTGTCGAGATGTTCGTCGGCGTCGGCGCGAGCCGCGTCCGCGATCTGTTCGAGCAGGGCAAAAAGAATGCTCCCTGCATCATCTTCATCGACGAAATCGATGCCGTGGGACGTCATCGCGGCGCGGGGCTCGGTGGCGGACACGACGAACGGGAACAGACTCTCAACCAGTTGCTGGTGGAGATGGACGGCTTCGAATCCAACGAAGGCGTGATCCTGGTGGCGGCCACCAACCGCCCGGACGTGCTCGACCCGGCGCTATTGCGGCCCGGCCGTTTCGACCGGCGCGTGGTGGTGGGCCGTCCGGATGTGCAAGGGCGGGAAGCCATCCTGCGGGTTCACACCAAGAAGATTCCGCTGGGCGACAATGTGGAACTTTCGGTTCTCGCCCGTGGCACGCCGGGGTTGGCCGGCGCCGATCTCGCCAACCTGGTGAACGAGGCGGCATTGAATGCCGCGCGCCACAATCGCAAAGTCGTCATGATGTACGACTTCGAGACGGCCAAGGACAAGATCCTGATGGGCGCCGAGCGTAAGTCGATGATTCTGAGCGATGCCGAGAAGAAGAATACGGCATACCACGAGGCCGGGCACGCGCTAGTAGCGGCTCTGCTTCCCGATGCCGATCCCCTGCACAAGGTGACCATCATCCCGCGGGGCATGGCCTTGGGCGTAACGATGCAGTTGCCGGTGGACGACAAGCATTCCTACGACAAGGAGTACCTGCTGGCGCAGCTCGCCATCCTGATGGCCGGACGCATCGCCGAAGAGAAGCACATGCACCATATGACCACCGGCGCGGGCAACGACATCGAGCGCGCCACCGACCTGGCCCGCAAGATGGTTTGCGAGTGGGGCATGAGCGAACTGGGGCCGCTGAGTTTCGGCAAGAAGGAAGAGCAGATNNGAGCAGATCTTCCTGGGCCGCGAGATCGCACAGCATCGCGACTACAGCGAAGAGACCGCCATCCGCATCGACGAGCAGGTCCGAAAGCTGGTGCAGGGCGGCTACAACACATCCTTGAAAATCCTGGAGGAACGTTCCGACGCACTGGTCCGGATTGCGGAGAACCTGCTCGAGCGCGAGATCCTGGATGGCAGCGAAGTGTTGCAGATCATCAAGGGCGACACCCTGCCGCCCATCAGCAAGTCGAAGGATTCCGAGGACCACACCCAGCACGTGCTGCGTCCCGAGAGCGGACGGCGCGTTCCCGGGCTTTCGGAAGGGGAGCGTCCGCAGCCTGCGTGATTCCCACGTTTTCCGTTTATATTTTCGACGTTGACGGCACCCTGCTGGACTCCGCCCAGGACATCTGCGGCGCTATCCAGCAGGTGCTGGCGACTACCTCTTGTTCTGCAGTTACCTTCGACTTCCTCAAGGGCTATATCGGCCGGCATCTCATCGACCTTTTCCAGGACATTTTCCCGCGCTACACTTCGGAGCAAATCGACGGCCTGATCGCCCAATACCGCGCGATTTACCTGGCTCGCGGGCATCAACTCACGAGCGTCTATCCGGGGGTCGCCGAAGGTCTGGCCGCGCTCAAGGGACGCAAGGCCACAGCCACCACCAAAGGCACGCCGACTACCCGTGCGATCCTCGCGCAGTTTGGCCTGATCGACTATTTCGACCACGTGCAGGGCACCGACGGGATTCCATGCAAGCCGGCGCCGGATGTGATCCTGGCGGCGCTCGCGGGACTGGGTGCCAGTCCGGAGGAGTGCCTGATGGTGGGCGATTCGCCAGCCGACATGGAAGCCGGCAGACGCGCGGGAGTCAAGACTTGCGCGGTGCGATACGGCTACGGCAGGCCAGATCAACTCGCCCAGCTCGATCCGGACTACTGGGTGGACGATCTGCGGGCGCTGGTGGCCTCGTGGGGCGTTTGAGACCGTTCGTAATCTGGGCAAGCTAAAGCATACCCCACCACTCTGAGTGGACGATCTGCGGGCCCTCGTGGCTCCCACCGGGCGTTTCAGACCGTTCGTAATATTGGGCAAGCTAAAGCATACCCCACGCTGTTGGGCAAACTAAAGCAATACGCTACTTCACAGCCAGCCAGACTCCGGGCTGACTTGCCGCGCCGGTGCCGATGGACACGGTAATCGGGACAGTGTTATTAGCTTTAGCCGCCAGGGGCACAATCGCGTTGATCTGTACCAGGCCGGCCACGGCTCCGGGTGATGCGCCGGCATAGGTGACCACCGCGGGTTGCCCATCAATGGATACGATCACTGTGGACGGGCCAGTGGGATTCTGCGGGGGATTCATCGCGACCAGCTTGATGGGAGCGGTAGCGATCAGCCCATCTTTCACAGGTGAAGCGTTGACTTGCTGAAGATCGCCCATGCCTGTCACAAAAAGGCAAATGGCCGAACTCCGCGCGGCAGGTGCGGCGGACGAGTTGACGGTGTAGGACCCCGTGGTGCTATCGAAGTTGAGGACCGCCGCCTGACCCAGGCCGGCTCCGCCGGAAGTGAATATTCCCGGGTGGCTCGAGGTTGCCGTGACTGGAAACTCGGCTGTGGAGAACGTGTTGTAGGTGACCTTGATAGTGACGGGCAAGATGCTCCCATCTACCTCATACGGCACCACGCAGTTGATCTGCGTCGGGGAGTACATGATGAGCGGAGCATGGTATGAGGTTTGTGAGCCGTCTGGGCCGACGAGAAACTCCACCAGGACGGGCTGGTCGTCTGACGGATATGCCTGCGATGAGGTGCCGGATATGATCTCGGGTTGCACGGGCGCGAGTGCCGGACCCAGATTCCTTCCGAAGATGGAGATGATCTCGCGAGGCGAAATGTGTGGGTAGTCGGGAAGGTTGTTCGGGTCTGGCATGGACGATAGAAAACTTGCTGCACTGACCACCGAGGTAATGAAGGGCCCCGTGGGATCGTCGATGTAGAGAAGCGTAGAGACCGCCTGAGTCCCGTTTTGCACGGTCACATCCCAAAGCCCCGGAACGCTAAGGTACTTGGAGGCGATGGTAATCTGCAGGATGGTGCGGCTAATCCAAACCAGATTAGGAGGGGTCAGTGAGATGGGCGTGCTCGACCCCCCGTCCGGGTTGATCGCAACAGAAGTAATGCCGGGGAGGAAGAAGTTGTCTCCGACAATCGTGACCACAGCAATATCGGGCGCAGTCGTGCCGGTTAACACGGCGGGCAAATGGCTGGGGAAAATGGAGATGGAGCGAGTCGTCCCATCTGCCGAGAGAAGCCCGGGGGGCCCAGGGGCCACCTGGAGGGTTACGGTCACTACTACGGGGGTAGAGGTACTCGAACTATTGGACTTCGCGGGAGTGATAGTAACGGTTCCGCTGAAGGGGCTCGATATAGGATCGAGGGTTGCCAGCGCGGTTGGGTCGACCGTAACGTCAATCTGAATGAACGAACCGGACAGGGCCACCCCGCTGGTGGTGAGAGTGGGAGCGATACCCTGAGAGATTCGCAGCCAAACCGGGGTCTTGGAGGTTCCGGTGCTTCCCTTCACAGTTGCGTTGGCTGCCGCAACGCTAAACGGGATGGCATCGCCGCTGGACGCCACAAACAAACTGAATCCATTGGGCGGGCTGCTGCCCGTGACATAAGAATCCAAAGCAATGGTCAGGGGGCTGGTCCAGGCGCGGCTGCAGGTCACCTGTAAAGTCGGCGCGGCTCCCGTGATCACGAAGCTCACCGCCACCGAAACCGCATTGCCGCTCCCCGTTTTCGTGTCGACAGTGATGGTTCCTGGATGGCTGCCCGGGTCCAGAGTGGTGGGGTTGGCCGTCACCGTCAACACCAAAGGCGACAGGCCAGAGAGGGGGCTGACCGCCAGCCAGCCCTCCTTGGAGTTCACGCCTGTGACGACGATGGTTTGGGTGCTCATCGAGGTCGGCAGAGTGATTGTGACTGTCTGCGGTTTGACGACGGCCCCACTACCGGCGACGTACGCAAAAGTCAAAGAAGTGGGAGATGCCGTGGGGCCGGACGCGGCCGCCGCGGAAACGGAGGATGCCAGGAGTAGCGCCAATAGTAGTGAGGACTTCGCACCGAGCGTCTTCATGACTCCTCTATCGGATGTTCTCTTCAGGAACTTTAGGCTGTTTGGGAGGCGGGCGACGCAATACCGATCCAGGATCTGAAGAGTGTGGCAGGAATCAACGGGGTTGGTACAGGGGAAGGGAGAGGGTCGCGTACCGGAAGCCCGGTACCGCGAATATCGGGGATGGATGGGACTGCGTCGCCCGCCTGAGTTCTGATTTCATTGCAAGTAACATATCGGCGGTTTTGGCGAAAGCGATAGGGGCACTGGAGACCGCAGGCAATCGATGGGGATGGGGGCGGCCGCTTCGATCGAAGCGGAAAACCGGAAAGAGTTAGCGGAAACAAAGGACTTATCCGCGATAAGCCGCTTCGATCGAAGCGGTTGCTTTCAGTCCCGCATAAAGTCAACCGCATCGATCGATGCGGAATTCCGTAGGATTTTGCGGGAAACAAAGCACTTATCTAAGAAAAGCCGCATCGATCGATGCGGTCACGCCGACCAGGCCGACCAGGGAGGTCGGCCGCGGGCCAGGGGCCCGCCCCACCAGGGTTTCTCTTCCTTTCGGTCAGAATCAAACCGAACCGACACCCATATGGTAATCGAGCGACGGCCAAAACCACGTCTGCCGGGAATTGAGATTATTGGATAAGCCCTTTTGTGGCATGGGCTTAGGAATATTTTGAAAATCCGTGACTGGAATCCGGCCAATCTGGCGGCGCACAACAATTTCCATTACCCCCACCCCTCGCCCGGTCCGGTATACTAATTCGTTAGTATGCTTCGAGACCTCCTCTGGGCAGTCCGTTGGCTCCGTCACAATCCGCTCTTCACCCTGGCCATTGTTGCCATTCTGGCGCTCGGAATCGGCGCCAATACGGCAGTCTTCAGCATGATCGATGCCGTCCTTCTGCGTCCGCTTCCTTATGCCTCTCCGGGGACGCTGGCGGCCGTCAAAGAAACCAGCAACAAACAGCCCGCAGGCGGCATGCCCGCCTCGGATTACCCTGATCCTCATTTTCGTCGCGGTGGGCCTGGTTCTGCTGATTACACAGCCCCGGCCGACTGGCCGCTACGATAGCAAGCCGCGCCAGATGGCCCACTATCATGCCCTGCTGGACCGGCTCCGGCGAATTCCGGGAATTCAGGCGATCGCGGTGGTGAATAATCCGCCCCTCACGAACGTCAACACAGCCGTAACGATCCTGGGTCCGGACGGCCAGCCTAAGAGCGTCCCCACCCGCACCGTCAGCCCGCAATACTTCGCCGCCATGGGGATTCCGGTTGTGGCTGGCCGCGTCTTCTCCGAGGCGGATCAGGCTGGCGCCCCGTGGGTTGCCATCCTCAACCAGACCCTCGCGCGCGAACTGTTTCCCGGTCGCGATCCGGTGGGCCAGATCCTGGCGGACCCGGGCGCAGGGGGTCCGGTTACGGTGGTTGGGGTGGTCAGAGACTCGCCCCAGATGAGTTATGAGCGTCCCGCCGAGGGGGAATTGTACCACTCGTACCAGCAGAACATTTTTGGCGTTTTCATGTCGACGATCGTGGTTCGGACGGCCGGCGAGCCCTTATCGCTGGCGGCCACGCTCCGCAAGGCGGTGTGGGAGGTGGACCCGAACCAACCGATCGTCAAAGTCCAGACCATGACCGACGCGATTCGCGGATGCCATCTGGCGCCCCCGTTTTTCCGCATGGGTGTTTACCGTGCTTGGCGGGCTGGCATTAATTCTCACCTCCGCCGGGGTCTACGGTGTGGTTGCCTACACGACTACCCTCAGAGCGCGAGAGGTTGGGATCCGGGTAGCGTTAGGGGCGACTCCGAGGCAGGTAGTTGCTACAGTCTTGCGTGGGGCACTGGCGCCCCTGGCAGCGGGCCTTGCGGCTGGTCTGGTTGCCGCCCTGCTCCTGTCGCGTTTTCTGGCGAGCTGGCTTTACGAAATCAGCGGCGCAGACCCGGTGGCTTACCTGGGAGCGGGCGCGTTACTGTTGGCAATCGGAGCGATGGCGAGCGCGCGNNGGTCGATTTGCCTGGGCCTTAGCCCCATTACGTTCGGTTTGGGCTAAAGTACGCACCGCGTCAGCAGGCGGGTTGGCAACCCGCCGCAGGTTGACAACCTGCCCCACTTTACTCGTTGGGGTCCGTGCCTTCCCCGTCGGGCTCGGTGTTGGGGGTAATGTTGTTCGATCTGGCCTTGCCTCTGCGCTTTCGGCCCGCAGTGGCCGGAGAGGTGAGGTCACCCAGCCATGGTTCCTGGCCCCGGTTCTTGCCGGCTTCCTGCAAACGTTCCAGGCTCGAAATGGCAGCGTTCAGGTTTTCGAGTTCCTCGTGTAGCTGTTGCAGCACTTTGGCAAGATCCATGCAGAAGCCCTACTGAGAAGAATAGTATGTTTCAACGTCAAAACAAATCAGAAGATGCTTAGGCTCCGTTCGAAAAAAGAAAAGGTGCCGTCACGGAGACCGCACCTTGCAACACATCGGAAAAGGAATGGACGAAATCAAGGTTCAAACCGTCGGGTGGAGAAAGAGGTCCTCTCCGAGAGCCGCAGGGTCGGTATAGGTCTGAAGGGAGTCGAGCGATTCGAGCACGCGCTCCAGAAGGCTGTCCGTCTGCGAGACCGTCGTCTTCAGAACCTCGATGGAATGTGCCTGGGTGCTGAGCCGGTCATCCAGGGAAGCCATGGTTTTGGAGAGCAGTTGCTCCATGGCGGCCACGATCTGCGCGGTGGACGGGACTTCTCCCAACTTGCCGGCATGCTCGTCCAGGCGCCCCTCAATTTGGGTGAAGCGGGCGGCATTGGCTGTATCCTGCTCCGTCAGGCGGTTTTCCAGCCGCGAGATCGAGTTCTTCAGATCCTCGGTGGCGGCCAAGTCCAGCCCACCGCCGGCCCGGCGGGACAGGGTTAAAGCGCCAGCGGCAACTCCTGCCAGGAAGATCGCGATCCTGGGAACGAAATTTAGAGCTTTTTCCATTGGTGATTCACTTATAATACGTTCCGAAAACCTATGCAAGTCCTAGGGTTAGTAACCAAGGTACTAGGTACGTACCTTGTTGCCGATAATCCAGGATAACTGGCATCCTGGCTAAGGAAACGTCCGCTACAATATAGGAGACGTCTGGTTGAGCTGCGGTTGTGAATACGGGTTCGCCCGAGGGGCGCGTGCTTGGTTGCTTCTTGTCATGGAATGCGACCGGCGCGGACAGGTTCTTTGGATGAGCGACGGGGCCCGTTCGACGCTTGGGCCAGCGGACCGTCTGGTGGAAACCATTGCGGCCGGTGCTGCCGCTGGAACGCTCGGCCCGTTGCGGCCGATTTCCATGTTGTACTTTTTTCGACTCCTGGAGTGGGGAGACAGGGTGTTGATCGGCGTGCAGATGGCTCAACCGAAAAACGATGGGTGCCAGGAGACTACCGGACTGATGCTGGTCCAGAGTAATCTGCTGCGCAACTACTTCCGGCTGCAACATGTGGAGCGGGATCTCTCCACCCGCGCCCGGCAGAATCGGCAGGGCGGCGGCCGGCTCTCCATCGCCCAGATTGAACGCGAGCGCCAACGTCTTGGCCGGGAATTGCATACTGGAGTGGGCCAAATGCTGGCCGCCATCCGCCTGCAGTTGGAGATTATTTGGACGCAGACCCCCGAGGCGCCGATGGCTGTGAAACAGGCATTGGGCCGCATCGCCACCCTGTCGAATGAAGCCCTGGAGCAGGTGCGCTCGGTGTCCCGCAGCTTGCATCCGCCGGAATGGCAGCGCCTGACACTGGAGGCCGCCCTTCAGCAATTGTGGGAAATCAGCGGCATTCCCCAGCGGTTTCAAACGTCCCTGCGCATCACCGAGCTGCCTCACGAGCCAGCGCTGGAAGTGAAGGTTCTGATGTACCGCGCCGCGCAGGAAGCGCTTTCCAATCTGACGCGCCATTCCCGCGCCACCCGCATCGATCTGAGCCTCGAGCCGATGGATGGACGCCTGGTCCTGACGATTCGGGATAACGGAGTGGGGTTCGATGTCCGGCGGCAGGCTACGGCCCCCGCCAGCGTCGCCGCCGGTATCGGATTGCGGTCTATTCGCGAGCAGGCCGCCGCTGTGGGGGGGAAGCTGGTAGTGGAAAGCGGTCCGGACGGCACGAAACTGGAAGTCTCCGCGCCATTTTCCCAGGCCCTCACCCCAGAATCTTCGGTTTGAAGGAGCAGCATGCAGGAAGGTCAAATGATCACAGTCGTCTTGGCGGACGATCATGCTATCGTCCGGGAGGGGATCGCGGCCCTGTGCGAGAGCCACGGCCTGCGCATTCTGGGCCAGTGTCCGGACGGCGCCAGCGCGATGGAGATGATCAACTCCTTGAAGCCGGATTTTGCCATTCTGGATCTGCAGATGCCTGGCATGACTGGCGTCGAGACGATCCGCAAACTGCGCCAGGCCGGATGTGCGGCCAAACTGATGATTCTTTCCATCAGCCGGGACGAGGGTACCGTGATGGAAGCCTTGCGCGCCGGGGCGGATGCCTATCTGCTGAAAGATGGTCCTTCGCGGCACCTGTTGGATGCCATCAGCTTCGTCCGCGACGGTGGAATCTACGTATCCCCGCTGCTGCGCGGCGCTGGGATGTTCACCAAGCCGGGCCAAAACCAGATCGAAGATCCCGTGTCGTCATTGAGTCCGCGCGAGATGGAGGTATTCTCCTATCTTGTGAATGGCTTGCGGGCCAAAGATATCGCCGACCTGCTGGAGATCAGCCCCAAGACCGTGGATACCTACCGTGCCAGCCTGATGCGCAAACTGAAGGTCCACGATCTGGTCGCGTTGGTGAAATTCGCGATTGAGCGGAACCTTACGAGCACTTCCTGATTGGAATGCACTGGGCGGGACCCTTGCGCACGGGAAAGCGCTCGTAGGTTTCGAGTGAGCGGATCAGCTCGTCGACTACCGCGCGCCGCGTGTACAGACGCTCCAAGGCCCGGTTCCGAAGCTCGTCCGTGGCCTGCTGGTGGCGCTCACATTCTTCGAAGAGAGAGTGAGAGATCGACATAAATTAGGTTCGGATTCTCCCTAGTATGCTGTAAGGCATTTCCCTCAACAGCGACACTTAGCATATCTGGTGTAAGTTTACAAATCAAGAGTTGCGGGCCTTAGGATTCATTTTTCTTGATTACTACAGATGGAGTTGTATGCAGAGGTCCGGAGGGGATTGGCCCTACTCGGATATTTGCCCGATGCGATAACGGTGGCAACCGCTCCCGAACCCCAATAAGGTGTGAAAGAAACGTCTGCAAGGCGGCGGGCAGGCGGAGACCGCCCCCACAAACCCGGCCAATGATATCGTGTTACGATATAACCATGGCCCTAGACTTAGGCTAAGGCGCCTCATGGACCAAGACAATCTGTCACTTCCGGACTATCAGGCTCTGGCGGCTTTTCGCTACCAGATCCGCCGGTTTCTGCATTTCAGCGAGGCGGCGGCCAGGGAAGAGGGCCTGGAGCCGCAGCAGCATCAGATGTTGCTGGCGATCCGGGCTTTGGAGCAAAACGGCGGGCCGACGGTGGGCAACCTGGCGGGCCATCTGTTGATCCAGCACCACAGCGCCGTCGGACTGGTGGATCGTCTGGCTGGCCGGGGATTGATCGAACGGATTCGCGGTGGAGAAGACCGCCGGCAGGTCAGGGTTCGCCTCACTACGGCCGGTGAGGACACGCTGAGGCGGCTTTCCTCCCAGCACCGCGATGAACTGCGCAACTCCGGTCCTTTGCTGGTGGCGGCGCTCAGTGCGCTTCTGGAAGGGCTACAAACTACATCTATCGGACAAAGCCCGCCGCTCGACCCAGAGGAGAGGGATGTTTCTGAAACTGAAGACTATCATCTATAAAGTGTTTCATCCGGTCCAGGCGGCCGGGGCTGAGGATTTGGGCGATTTCACCATCACCCCGCGGGTTCTGAAGATCTCTGGTCTGGGGATCCCGATCGGTTTATCCAGCGCCTTCATCGCCATGGCCCTGCTTAAGTTGATCGGATTGTTCACCAACCTGTTTTTCTTCCATCGCTGGAGCAGCGCCATGGCCTCTCCGGCGGCCAACCACCTGGGGCTCTGGGAAGTGCTGGTCCCGGTGGCCGGAGCGCTCATCATCGGCTTCATGGCGCGATACGGCTCGGAGCGGATCCGGGGCCACGGCATCCCCGAGGCCATCGAAGCCATCCTCATCAACGGAAGCAAGGTCGAGCCCAAGGTCGCCATTCTGAAGCCACTCTCCAGCGCGATTTCGATTGGTTCGGGCGGGCCGTTCGGCGCCGAGGGACCCATCATCATGACGGGCGGCGCCTTCGGATCGATGATCGCGCAGCTCTTCCGGCTATCCAGCACGGAACGGAAGACGCTTCTGGTGGCTGGCGCGGCCGGTGGCATGTCGGCCACCTTCGCCTCGCCGGTGGCGGCCGTCCTGCTGGCCGTGGAACTGCTGCTGTTCGAGTGGAAGCCGCGCAGCCTGATCCCCGTGGCGCTGGCCAGCGTCACCGCCTGCGCGGCCCGGCGCTATCTGCTCGGCATCGGTCCGCTGTTTCCGGTCCCCGCGCACCCCGTCTTCATCGGACCGGCGGGGCTGTTGGGATGCGTGGTGGCGGGAGTGCTCGCCGGGGCACTGTCCGCGCTCCTCACCATGGCAGTCTATGCCTCCGAGGACATCTTCGGCAAGCTGCCGATTCACTGGATGTGGTGGCCTGCCCTGGGTGGTCTGGCAATCGGACTCGGCGGGCTGGTCTTTCCGCAGGCCCTGGGAGTGGGGTACGAAACGATCGGGGCGCTTCTCCAGGGCGATGTTCCCGGCAAGCTGATCATCGGCATCCTGCTGGTGAAATCGGCCATGTGGGCGATCTCATTGGGCTCGGGGACATCCGGCGGAGTGCTGGCGCCGCTGTTGATGATGGGCGGCGCGCTGGGGGGCATNNGAGTTGACCCACGATGTGAATATGCTGCTTCCCCTGCTGCTGGCCGTCACCATCGCGCACGGCTTCACGGTGCTGACCCTGCGACGCTCCATCCTCACGGAGAAGGTGGCGCGGCGTGGCTACCACCTGAGCCGCGAGTATACCGTCGATCCGCTGGAGAGCCTGTTCGTGCGCGAAGTGATGCGCACCAACATTGTCGCGCTGCCCGCGAAAGGCTCGGCCGCGGAACTGGCGGCTTCAATCGACCCCCATCATCAGCGCCGCGGTCAGTGGCTCTACCCAGTCGTGGACGGAGAGCGGACCCTGGTGGGCGTGATCACACGGAATGCCCTCCAAAAGTTCACATCGGGCGGCGCGGCGGTCTTCGAACTTGCCAATCGGGATCCGATGGTGGCTTATGCAGGGGAACCGCTAAGGGTGGTGGTCAATCGCATGGCCGAAAGCGGCTTGACTCGGTTTCCGGTAGTGGAACACGGGACGCGAAAGCTGGTGGGGATGGTCTCCCTCGACGACTTGCTGCGGGCGCGTACGCGGTCGGTAGAAGAGGAACATCACCGGGAGCGGGTGCTCCGCATCCGTCTCCCCTTCGCCGCCAGACAGGGTCGAGAAAGTCCCGATCGCCTGGGCTAGTGCAGGTGAGGAATAGGCGCGATGAGCTCCGGCGCAGCGAGCGAACGCGGTTCCGGTCGTGCGTCAGTTTGAAACTCCAAACGACTCCAGCGCTAGCTCGATTACCGTACAGCGCTGTTCCAGGAATGATATTTCCTCTTCGCCCAGGCCGCGCGCGACCGGTTGCGTGAGGCCGCGCTGAACTTCCGCCAGTGCTTTGCGGGCGTTCCCGAGGGAGCGGGCGGAGTGTTGGACATTAGAGTGAATTCTTGCGGATTCGATAAAGGTCATCGCAAGATCGCACTCGATTTGGAGGAATCGAAACCAAGTGGGCTGCTCCGCTCCTCGCCTGTCCATATCGTGCCCAATCGTACCACCTGTCACGACTGAGGGGTTCAAGCTGACCCATGGTATGAACTTGCGGGCGGTCCCTCGCCGGGAAACCGCGCAAGCGGAGAACTGGTTTCAGAAAGAAGCGGCAGTCTATTCCTTCAAGAGCCTCAGGTGTTTGAGGTCATCTTCGGTCCAGCGGGCGCCGCCCCATTCACTTTCCCATACCTCCCAATGTCCCTCCCATCGGAACTCGGCCAGCATTTCGGGCTCAGTTTTCACGGATTCACTTGCGGCGCCCTTTTCCGGCGCTTTTTGGAGGGCTGTTGCGTCCCAGCCCATTCTCCCTTCTCGCCTTGACATGATTCACTCCTTTCGAAGACCTGTCGTCGCGCGACTCGCCGCGTCGTCCTGCCGGCCAAGGCGGCACCGACCTCTGAAACCGCCCCAGTAATGGCGACCTTACGCCACGCGCTTCCGCGATTGCCACCCACGTAAGACTACAGCGAGGAGGCCCACTCCAAGCAACAGAACGGTCCCAGGCTCGGGAACGGGAGCCGGAAGGTTGTTGCTGGCGAAGGCGCCACTGCCGAAATCGGTGGCGGTGCCGCAGGAGTCGGAAATGTTGTTGCCCTCCAGCGACACTTCTCCATTTCGCGCCAAGGCTCTGCCGCAGTCCGTGGCGCCCGTATTCAGGGTGATGCTGCTCAGCGCGAGAATATTTCCTTCGAAGGTAGTCCCGGTATCCACCACCGCGGAGCTGCCGACCTGCCAAAACACCCCGGTGCCTGCAGTGCCATTGATCACGTTAACAGCCGCATTGGGTGCGGTCGTGAGTTGGCTCTTAATCTGGAAAACAAAGAGCGCATTCGGGTCGTTGTTGGCGTTGAGAGTCAGCGTTCCCGTCAATCCAGCCGACGACGAAAAGAAATAGACGCCCGGAAAGAGCGTGAGTCCGCCCAGATCGGTTCCACTTAAGTCATGCAGCGCCGGCAGGCCGGCGAGATAGTTGTACGCATTCGTGGTATCGCCCTCGGCCGTCATCGCGACCCCGTTAGCGAGGTATACCGTTCCTGTTTGGATGACGGTCCCGCCGCCAGTGTACGCAGAACCGGGCCAAACACCGAGATCTCCGTTGATGGTTGTGTTATCGGTATTGGTTACCGTCGAGCCGGCCAGGACCGCGAAGCTCACGGCTGAACCCAGTAGCCCCGCAGACGCCACGGATGGGCTGTAGAGAAATGCGGCGAACGGGATCATGAGGACGAACCGGCCCGCGCATCTCCGAAGTGTGTTTTTCATTGGTCTCTCCTCCTAAGGGTTTCCTGAGTTGGGCCGTGAAGAATTCGAGAACGCATGCTTCGCGGCAGCAGGGGTTGGCCAGCGCCGGAAGGGCGATCCCGACCGCCGACCGGATTCTGGTCCCCGTCCCCGAGATTACGGTTAATCCCAGGCCGATGATGATGGCGGCGTTTGCAGAGGAATTGAGTGTGTAAGACGCAAGGGAAAAATCCGGCACAGTCTAATCCAAGACCCGCCCCTTTTTCGATTCGAGTATATTGTATTTGGCAGGAATGGTCTGTTCGAAATTGCACATATTGAGAAGAAAATCTACCGTTTCAAATCGCAGTCCGCTCCTCATGGGAGAATGCAGAAGACCGGCGCGTTGGCGCCATCGGAGCGGACATGAACTACCGGGTCGGCCAAGACGAGATAGTCACCCTGAAACACGCGCTCGATTCCATGAGGGCGGAAGATCTTAAGAAGCTTGCGTCGTTGACCGGGGAGAGCATACCCAGCAGGAAGGACGACGTCGCGGCTGTGATCGTCAAGCATCTGGCCGGGGCGGGTTTGCACACCGTTTGGGAGAGCCTGGACGAGCTGCAGCGCGCGGCAGTGGCCGAGGCTGTTCATTCGCCCTCGTCAATGTTTGAGGCCGGCGCGTTCCGTGCCAAGTACGGTCACGATCCGGACTGGGGCTCGGCCCGGCCGTCGGGCCACGGCGGGAAGCCATCGGCCTTGTGCTTGTTCTTCTATCAACACGCGGTCCCTGCCGATCTCAAGGCCCGCCTCCTGAAGTTCGTCCCAGTGCCCCGGGAGACAACCATGGTTGCGCTCGATCGGCTCCCACCGGTATACCCGCGCCCGTTCAAGATCTGGAATGCGAAGCAGAAAACCCGTGAGACGGGAACCGAGGATGTGCTCCTCGCCGTGCATGAGACCGAGCGGGCGGCACAGCGGGATTTGCTCTCCATCCTGCGTCTGGTCGACACGGGAAAGGTGGCCGTGGGCGACTCGACGCGCAGACCGTCAGCCGCCACCATCAACGCCATCACAGCGGTCCTGGATCGCGGCGACTACTACCCGGTCGTTCCCGTCAAGAGCAAGTGGGAAGACGAGAACGCAGGGCCGATCCGCGCCTTTGCCTGGCCGATGCTCATCCAGGCGGGAGGGCTCGCGCAGCTCTCGGGAACGCGCCTCGAACTCACCAAGGCAGGCCGCAAGGCGCTCTCCGAACCGGCCGCCGGAACGATCCGCACGCTGTGGAGGAAGTGGATGGGCACGACTATCCTTGACGAACTGGCGCGCATCGAGTGCGTCAAGGGGCAGACCGGCAAAGGGAAGCGGGGCCTCACGGCTGTCTCCGGACGGCGGGAGACGATTGCCGAGGGCCTCGCCAAGTGCCCGCCCGGCGGATGGATCGCAATGGATGAGTTCCTTCGGTTCATGCAAGCCACCGGCAGGTTTTTCGAGGTGGCGCGCGACGCCTGGGGCCTGTATATCGGCGAACAGCAGTATGGCTCGCTCGGTTATGACGGAAACGAGCGCGTTCTCAACGATCGCTACCTGTTCGCCCTGTTGCTCGAATACGCCGCCACGCTCGGCTTGATCGATGTCGCGCTCATCCCGCCCGCGGAGGCTCGCCCCGACTACGGCGATTTGTGGGGAACGGACGATCTCCCCTTCTTCAGCCGCTATGACGGACTGATGTACTTCCGCCTCACGCCGCTGGGAGCTTACTGCCTGGGAGTGGATGGGAACTACCAACCGGCGCCCCTGGAGGTAAGGCCGGTGCTTCGGCTGCTGGCGAACCTGGAGATCGCAGCAACCGGTCCGGACCTGGAACAGAGCGACCGGATGGCGCTGGATGCTTACGCCACCCCGGTTTCGGAGTTTGTCTGGCGCCTGGAGCCCGGCAAGCTGCTGGCAGCCATCGAGGCGGGTAGAAAGATGGAAGAGATCCGCGAATTCCTGGCCGCGCGAAGCGGCGCGGCGCTCCCCGACACGATCGCGCGCCTGCTGGATGACGTCGCCGAACGAACCACGAAGATCGTCGACCGGGGACTGGCGCGCCTGATCGAGTGCGCCGATCCGGCTCTGGCCGCGCTGATCGCCAATGACCGGCGAACGCGGAAGTACTGTATGGCGGCGGGGGAACGGCACCTGGTGGTACAAGCCTCCTCGGAAGCTGGATTCCGGAAGGCTTTGCGGGAGGCGGGGTACCTGTTGGGGAATCGTCAGGAGACCGACTAAGACGTCGTAGGGTATGCTTTAGCTTGCCGAACCGTTCGGGCAGACAGCACTGTCCGCGGATAGTGTAGTCTGTTTTTGGGTGGGCAAGCTAAAGCATACCGTACGGACGGGGTCATTGCGGCTTCAGCAGGGTGGGGATTTGATCGACGGCGTGGCCCAGGGCACGGGCCAGACTCAACTTCGCTAAGTTGTGGGCGAAGACGCTGGTGATCAGGTCCAATTGCGCGCTGGCTACCGTCTGTTGTGCTTGCACTACCTCCAGCGTGTTGATCACGCCGGCTTCCATGCGGGCGCGGGTCATTTCCAGGGTTTCCTGGGTGACTTCGAGATTCTTGCGTGCCACTTCCACCTGTCCGGCGGCGGCTTCCAGATCGAGATAGGACTGGCGGACTTCGGTTTCGATCTGCCCGCGGGTGTCCTCCAACTCGGCCTGACGCTGCGCCAGCACTGCTTCGGCCTGTGCGATATCGCCGGCGGCTTTCCCACCTTGCCACACCGGGATGCTGAGGGTCCCGACCACGCTGAAGGCTCCGTGCGATTGAGCCGGGTTGGTGCCGATCACCTCGTAGTCCCCACTGACTGAGACCGACGGCAGGCGTTCGGCACGGGCAGCCGAGAGGGCCTTCCGGGCTGCTTCCAATTGGGATTTGGCGGCCTTGAGGACGGCACGCTGTTGTTCGGCCTGGGCTACGGCGGCCTCCACATTCTGCACCGGCGCCTCGCTGTAAGGGAAGCTGTCCGTGAGCTGATAGGCGGGATTGGGCGGTAGGCCGGTGAGCCGCGCCAGGTTGATCTTCTGCTTGGCGAGGTCGTTGCGCAACGTGATCATCTGCTGTTGCTGGGTGAGCGTCCGCACCTGGCTTTGGTCGACGTTGAGCTGGCCCAGCACGCCCTGTCCGTGTTGTTCGGTGGATTGATGGAAGACGGCATTGGCGGTGTCGAGCTGGGCTTGCGCGGCTTCCACGCGGGCTTGGGCGGCGAGCACTTGCAGATAAGCGCCGCCCACGGCCAGGGTGATGAGGTCGCGGGCATCCTCGAGACTGTACTGACTGGCGCGGGCGGTGGCTTGGGCGGAGCGGTAGTTGTGGAGCGCGGTGAGGTTCGCCACTGTCTGGCTGAGGCTGGCTTGCAGGGCGAAGTAGTTGAACGGGCCCGCCACGGTGGGGATGTGGAAACCTGGCACGTTGATGCGCAGTCCGAAGGCGGCGAGGTTGGTCTGTTGCACGTTTTCGGTGAGATTGCCGTTGATATTGGGCAGCAGGGCGCTTCGTGCCACGGTCACCTGCGCCGCGGTCTGTCGCATGCTTTGCGCCATCCCGACCGCGCCCAGGTTATAGGCCAGGCCGCGCTCGATCGCCCCCTTGAGGGAGAGCTTACCGGAAAACGGCATGGCCGTGGTGCTGCGCGCGCTGCCGCTGTAGGGTCCGGAAATCTGCACGCTGGGGTTGAGGGTGTTGACGCTGGTGGTGGTCCCCGCGACTGGCTGTTCGGTGGCGTTGACCGAGCCGCCCTGGTTGTTCCGGCCCGAAGCCGGCAAAACGATAGCGGACGGTCCGCTGGCGGGCGAAGGCTGGCCGGGTGTGGCCTGTGCGAAGGCGCTGCCGGCCGCCGCCAGGAGGGTCAAAAGCACAACGCTGCCGAATGGTTTCATGGCATCTCTCGTCATTTCGAAATCGTTACCAACTTGCGCATGGCGGTTACCAACTGGCGTTGTTGCGCCGCGGAAAGCACCGCCAACTGCTGCGCCTCGGCCCGTTGGGAGCGCGGCAGCGCCCGGGCAAACAGGCGGTCGCCGGCCTCGGTGCGCTGCACCCATTGGATGCGGCGGTCGCGCGGGTTGCGCTGGCGGCGGAGCAGGCCGCGGCGCTCCAACCCATCGAGCACCGCCACCAGGGAACTTGGGTCCAGGCCGCACAACTCGGCGATCTCATGCTGCGGGACGTTGCCGGGTCCGGCGATGGCCAGCAGCCAGAACTCCCGCGCGCGGAGTTCCAACGGCGCCAGGGCGCGCTCCAGACGCCGGCGCGCCTCCAGCCAGATCTTCCAGTTGCAGAACCACAATCCCGGGGCGGATGGCTCCAGCGCGGCCACGATCTTGGTTGCGGCGGTCTTGACAGCAGCGCGGGGCATAGTTACAGAGTCCGCCGGAACAGCAGCGTTGCGCCCGACAACACCACCACCGAGGTCACCACGAGCGCGAAGACATCGGTCGAGATCGCGGTGATGCCGACGTCCTTGAGCAGCAGCGTACGGAAGCCGTGGACCGCGTAAGTGAACGGGTCGCCCTCCGACATCCAACGCAGCCAACGCGGGAAACCGGCGATGGGATAGACCGCGCCGCTGGGGAAAAACAGCAGCGTGTTCAGCACGCCGAAAATGGCGCGCGGCAGCAGCGGGTCGCTGATGCGCGCCATGATGAAGAACATCATGCCGATCAGCGCCACGGAAGTGAGCACCACCATGAGGGTCAGTTCCAACAGGCGCATGGGCTGGAAAAAGTTGGGGACCCCCGCCACTACGGCCCCGAGCACCAGGACGGTCTCTCCCGCTAGCACCGCCTTGATCACGCCGGACAGGTTGAAGCCGAGGATCAGTTCCCACTTGGTGATGGGCGTCACCATGTAGCCTTCGTGCAGGCCGCGGGACTTATCGTCGATGAAGAGCATGCCACCGCCGATCATGGCGGTGACGAAGATCGCGAGCGTCACCGAGCCGGGCAGCAGGTACTTGATGTAGTCGATGTAGGGATAGACCTCGACCACATCGAGCGCAGCCTGCTGGGGTTCGCGGGGCGGGACCTCGGGCGCGTTGATGGAGGCCACCAGGTCGGCCATCTGGGATTGCACCGCGCCCGCCACCGAGCGGTCGGTGTTGTCGGTAATCAGCGCGAGGCGCGGATGGCGCCGATCCAACAGATCGCGAGAATAATGCCGGGGAATGATCAGAACTCCGCCCAGTACGCCGTTGCGAAGGTCGCTGATGGCGGCCGCCTCGTCGGCGTAATCGGTGGGCAGGAAGGTGCGCGCGTTGGCCCCCACGGCCCGGACGCGCTCCAGCACATCGACCGATTCCGGTCCCCGATCGAGATTGACCACGCCCAGGCTGACATTTTTGATATTGCCGCCGAAGGCGTTGCCCAGGATGATCAACTGCACCAGCGGCAGCACCAGCGAGGCGAAGATCAACGCGGGGCTGCGGCGGAACTTGCGCATATCGCGCTCCACCAAGGCAAAAGCACGCATCATCGGGGGCCGCCTTTCTTCGCTGGGCCGGCGGGAGCGGCGGTCTCGACCGCCTCCGCCAGGCCGTGGCCGGTGTAATGCAGGAATACGTCGTCGAGACTGGTGGATTCGACCGAGAGGCTTTTCAGTTCCAGCTTGTGCTTGTGCGCGAGTTCGATCAGTTCCTGTGCCGAGGCCGGGCCGCGATCGCTCGATATCCGATAAGTCGCCGAACCCAGCGCGCGCACCGACTTGACCGCCGGCAGCGACTCCAGGTCGGCGGTGCCGTGGGGCAAATCGGGCTCGAACTGCAACTCGATGCGGCTGGCGCCGGGCACAGAGGACTTCAGCGCCACGGGCGTGTCCAGCGCGACGATGCGGCCGCGGTCGACGATCGCGACACGGTCGCAAAGGCGGTCGGCCTCATCCATGTAATGCGTGGTGAGAAAGAGCGTGCGGCCCTGCTGGGCGCGCAGATGCGTGATCATCTCCCACACCGAAATGCGGGAGGCTGGGTCGAGGCCGGTGGTGGGTTCGTCCAGGAACAGGATTTGGGGGTCGTGCACCAGGCCGCGCGCGATCTCCAGGCGCCGCCGCATGCCCCCCGAGAGCGTCGAGGCAAGGGCGCCGGCGCGGTCGGCGAGACCGACGGCCTCCAGCAACTCCGCGGTACGCTGGCGGCGCCGCTCCCCGGTGATCCCGTACAGGCGGGCGTGAATGCCCAGGTTCTCGGCGCACGTCAGCTCGGGGTCGCTGGTCATGTTCTGCGGGATGACGCCAATGCTGCATCGCACCGCGGTGGGGTCGCGAATGATATCGTGCCCGGCCACCACCGCCGTGCCGCTGGTGGGCGGTACCAGGGTCGTCAACATGCGGATGAGCGTGCTCTTACCCGCGCCGTTGGGTCCGAGCAGGCCGAAGATCTCGCCACCCTGGACCGCGAAGCTGACGTTATCCACCGCGAGCAGCGCGCCAAAGCGCTTGCTGATGCCTCTAACATCAATGGCTGCGCCTGGGGATTGGCTTGGTTCTGGCTTCACGGCTAGTCCTTCACCGTGCTGACGGGATGAGGCGGCAAAGCTGGTACGGGCAGCATCACCCAGGCGGTCATCCCTAGCGCAAGCCTGCCTTCGGGATTGGAGACGCGCACCCGGATGGTCACCGTTTTGATGTCGCGCTTGATGCGGCTGACGTCGCGCTGCGTGGCGAAATCGGCCTCCACCGCCTTATAGATCACCGGGCCCGAGATCTCGGTGCCCGAGGGAAGGCGCACCTGCAAGGTCTGCCCCATCGCGATGAGATCGGCGTAGGTTTCCTCGACGTCGGCATCCACCCAGGTGGAACTCAAGTCGAAGAGCGTGACGATCGGACTGCCGGCATTCACGACCTCGCCCTGGCGCGCGGCGCGCAGGGTCACGATGCCGCTGGCGGGCGCGAGAATGCGGGTCTGGCCGAAGCGAGCGGCAGCGGCGGCGGCGTTGGATTCGGCCTGCGCTTCGGCGGCGCGCAGCGCGTCGGTCTGACGCTGTTGTACAGGGACTTGCCGTTCCTCCTGTTGGGAGTTTGCGAGCGCGGCCTGCGCGGCCGCCACCGCGCGCCCGTTCGCCTCGACCCCGGCTTCGGCTGCCGCCACGGAGCGCCGTATCGCTTCCACGCCGGCTTGGGCGGCCTGTTCGTTGGCCTTGGCGGAATCGAGATCGGTTTGGGCGGTGACCAGGTCTTGCTTGGGATTGATGTCCCTTTCGACCAGCGGCCGGATGCGGTTGAAGTTGTCCTGGGCTTTGGCGGTCGCCGCTTGCGTTTGCGCCACTTGCGCCTGCGCCTGACGGAGTTGGGCCTGCGATTGCGACACCTGCGCCTCGGCCTGCCGCAACTGGGCCTGGGTTTGCGCGACCTGCGCCTCGGCCTGGCGGACTTTCGCGGGCAAGGTGTTCTGGAGGAGCTCAGTCTGCGCGACCGACTGCTGGGCGTTGGCGCGGGCTTGTGCGATGGCGTGGCCGGCGGCGCCCTGGTCGGCGCGCAACTCGTCCTGATCGAGCACGGCGATGAGGTCGCCGGCCTTCACCGATTGCCCGTCTTCCACCGTCAGGCTGACGATGCGGCCGGTTATCTTGCTGCCAACCACCACTTTGTTGCCATCCACGGTGCCGGTCAGCACGAGCGTCTGCGGATGGGGACGCTCGGCCCACCAGATGGCCACGCCGATGGCGAGAATCAGCAACAGAAGGATGGCTCGTTTCATACGGATGACCTCATGCGGCCGGGACAAATACATTGTAAACCAAATGATTGTGAAATCAAATGAAGCTCCGGGCTTGGATCAGGATTGTGAAACCGGCCAGGCACCGCCGGGTTGGGGCTGCCTTTGGAGAGCCTTTTCGGCGATGATACTGTTTACGCCTGGAGGATCATGATGAGACATGGAGCCGCGGTGGAGTGCGGGCTGGATATCGACGCTCCCTGCGAGGAGGTCTTCGATATCATTCACGACTACGGCATCCGGCTGCGCTGGGACACGCTGCTGAGCAAGGCGTGCATCGTGGATGGATCCACGGAAGCCGGCCTTGGGGTGAGAACGCTCTGCGTGGGCGGAAGCGCGGTCGCAGGTTTGGGAATGGAGACCGTGTACATCAGCTTCGACCGGCCTCGCGTGGCGGCTGTCCGGATGACGAGCGGCCCGTGGTTCATCGCGGACTTTGCGGCGAGCATCCGGCACACAGCGCTCGCTGAGAATCGAAGCAGGGTGATTTACAAGTTTCGGATCCGGGCGCGGCCGAGGTGGCTCGGCGCCGTTCTGGATCCGATTCTACGGCGTGCCTTTCGGCGGGAAACCCGCAAGCGTCTCGACTCGCTGAAACGCTATGTCGAAACAGGGACGTGAGTCCGAAGTGGCACTCACATCTCGGCGATGCTTAGCTTGACATCCGCCTTTGCCCAGCACGCTTCGAATTCCTTTTGCACCAACTCCGCGGCTTCCGTCTTGCCTTGCGCCTTCAGGCTCTCCATTAAACCGAATAGGATCCGGCCGTTCCTTGGGGAGCGTTTCAGGCCCTCCCGGAATACTGCCTCCGCCTCGGCAGCCTTTCCGGCGCGCAGTAATGCGGCGCCCAAGGACTCCCGCAAGGGATAATACCAGGCAGGGGGCTCATCGTAGACCAGGGCATCTTGCAGGGCCACGGCATGCTCCCAGTGGGCCAGCGATTCCGCGGGCGACGCCGCCAGGCGGCCTGCCAGAACTTCGGAGGCCACGGCCAGTACGGGGGCGGCTTTGTTGTTGCCCCACATGGCGTCCTGGGGCAATTTGGCACGCGTGTTGTCGAGGGCCGCCTGCTCTCGGAGGGCGGCGGCGCGGTCCCCGCTGCCCAATAGGGCTAACGAGCGGGCGTAGTGGAGGGTCGCGCTGGTGAGGGGCATGCGCTCGCCGGGCGGACGGAGGTGCAGAATCGCTTCCCAAGACCCGAACCGCACGCGCTCAAATACCGTGACGGCCGCAAAGGAGTCGATCATCTCCGGCATGGTGAGGGCCATGGGCCCCAGGAAATTCGCCAGATCGTTCGCGGCGCGAATGGCATCGGCCCCGCGCCCCTGCATCGAGCGTGCGTAGGCAATGAAGTGCAGATTGTGGGTGTAGTACATGCCGTACGACCCCGCCGTCACATTGGTCTCCGCGAAATACTGGCGGTCCACCTCCGCCGCGCGCTCGTTCACCGTCGCCGCCATTTCGTAATCTCCCACGGCCAGCCAGATGTGCCCGGGCATGTGCACCATGTGGCCCGCCGCTGGAACCACTCCCATCAACCGCTGGGCGCTGGGAATTCCGCGTTCCGGGGTGGGGGAAGACTCCACGGCATGGATGTAGTAATGATTGGCGCCGGGATGCTCGGGCCAGCGGCGCAGGACGGCCTCCAATGTGTGCTCGGCTTCGGCGACGCCGGCGGCCGGGGCGCCATCCGCCGCGTACCAGTGCCATCGGACCGGCACCATGAGGCTCTCGGCGAACAGGGTGGCCGCATCGAGGTCGTCCGGGTAGCGCGCCGCCAGCGACCGCATGGCCTCGATATAGGCTTGGGGGTGATCTTCGGGACAACGGGTTGCCGCGGCCTCCAGGTACGCGCGTTCGCGCGCCGGCGCGGTGGTCAGCTTCAAGCCCGCGTCCACCGCCGCGCATGAGGCCTTCTGGTCGAAGCTGGGGTCGCCATCCATATTGATGTAAGGACCTTGCGCCATGGCCATGCCCCAGAAGGCCATGGCTGCGCCTGGATCCAGCTCCGAAGCTTTGCGGAACGAGCGGAGCGACTCGTAACGGTTGAAGCCGTAGAGCAGAGCGAGGCCCTGGTCGAAGTACTTCTGTGCCTCGGGGTCCTTGGTTGCGATGGGATGGCGCCATGCTCCCAAGCCGGAGAGCAGGGTAACTGGCTTTTCCGGCGGGGCCATCTGGTGCTGCGCCAGCACATGGAGCAGGGGGAAGAGAAGGAGGGGAATTTTCCTCATATATCAGCTCGCGAGTATAGCATTACGAGGCTGGAGGAGAGTTGGATGTGGCACGGGCATTCTTGCCTGTGTTGGTTTCCAGGGCAAGAAAAAGCAACACAGGCAAGAATGCCCGTGCCACGTTAGTCGCCGGTCTCGAAACGGTAGCCGATGTCGCGGATGGTCTGAATGAAGACCGGCTGATGAGGATCACTTTCCAGTTTGGACCGGAGCGTGGCAATACACCGGTCGACGCTGCGGCCTGTCACGATGACGGAGTTGCCCCAGACCGCGTTGAGAATGTCGTTCCGGGCGAGGGCGCAGCCACGACGGGTCACCAGGTAGCTGAGCAGCGCGAACTCCTTGGAGGTCAATTCCACTTCATTCCCGCCGCGGTACACCTTGTGCGCCGCCATGTTCAGNNGCATTGACACGCGCGATCAGTTCATTGCGGCGGAACGGCTTGGTGATGTAGTCGTCCGCGCCAAGATTCAGCCCCAGGACAATGTCCTCCTCCTGGCCTTTGGCGGTGAGAATCAAGATGGGCATCTCAAGCCCCCGCTCGCGGACAGCCCGGCAGATCTCATATCCATTCACGTGCGGCAGCATCAGATCGAGCAGGATCAAATCGGGATTCGAGGAGACGGACAAGTCGAGGCCGCTCTGTCCATCCGGCGCAGTCAGCACTTCCCAGCCTTTGGAGGTGAAAGTATCCTTCAGCCCGCGCAGCATGGCGGGATCGTCTTCGACAATCAGAATCCGGCCCGTGTTCACAGCGCCTCCCGCTCGGTGGATGGGGCACACGGCAGAATCACGCTGAACGTGCTCCCGGCCCCTGGGCGGCTTTCGACGCGAACCGTGCCGCCATGCGCGCGCACCACGAATTCGACAATGCTCAGGCCCAGCCCGCAGCCGCCGGTCTCGCGCGCCAGGCGCTGGTCCACCTGGTAGAATCGCCGGAAGATTCGCCGCTGTTCGCGAGGGGCAATGCCGATGCCATTGTCCTTCACAGCGAGAATCACCCTCTCGCCTGAGCCTGAGGCCGAAACGGAAATCTTCCTCGGGCCGGGCGTGTATTTGCAGTTGCTGCACAATTCGTTGGAAGGCCACCGGCTCGGAACCCGCGGCCAGGGCGTCAAGCGCCGCGGCGCGGCCGAGCCAGAATTGATCGGCCCGGTCGCGCAGCAGCCGCAGTTGTCCCCGATAGGCGTCGGTCACGCTCTGGCGCGCCGCCGCGCCCTGGCTCCTGGCCGCCGCGTTCATAAACCAAAGGACGCACCCTGTCGGCGCCAGCACACCAAACAGGAGAAAAAGCGGAACCAACCAGGAGGAGCGGGCGGGGTACACCTTAGGGCACCACCACCGTGGCAACGAACTGGTCGAAGCGCGCCTGCACGGCCGGGACGTCCGCGGCCGGCAACTCCTGGGCAATAAATACTACGTGCGTTTTTGCGGTATAAATCCATGTGTAGATAGCGGCCATTTTCTTACCGTTATCGACAAAATCGGCTACCGCGCTGACCGCCTGCTGCCCGCCGATGATGCGGTTCTGAATGCTCTCGGGGCGAAACGCGAACCCAGGAATCTCGGCGTTCATCTTCACCTTCGCGGGAGGGGATGCCCGAAGTTTCTCGGGGATTTCCGCCGGCGTGGAAACTTCCGGCCTCATCCACACGCCGATCGCGATTGAGGAACCGTCCGACACACCCACCATATCTCCATCGTCGGAAGATGCGCCATCATAGGCGGTTTTCCAGGAAGCCGGGATTGGGAATTCCAGCCCGGTCCGCTTATTTCGATACCGGCCGTTCTGGACGAGTCCGGCTGGCTGGTTGTGAACTCCACCCAAGCGGGTGGCCATTTTGGCGATCAGCGCCTGGTGCTCCGAATACCTGGTGGCCAGGATGCTGAATTCCGTCGCGGCGCCATTGAGATCGCCCTTTTGCAGCAGGACCTCCGATCCGAAACTGCGCCTGAGCGCCCAGGGGGGACTGGGATGGAGCAGACGCGGTAATCTGGCGGTAAATCTGTATCGCGCCGTCGAGATCGCCCGCGGTTTCCTGCGTGTAGATTGCCTTTTGGAGTAATTCCGCGGGGGTTTGAGCCATACAAGGAAGCGCCAGAAGCAGCGCCGTCAACGCGACTCGTTTTGGATACATCATCTTTCATTCTCCTTTCGCTGAGCGGCCCGCTTGATTTCATTCGCCGCTAACCTGAGGCTAAAGGGCCAATGTTACCCATTTGTTACCGCGTTATCCTTTGTCGGACAATCCTCATCGTAACTCCGTGGCACGGGCATTCTTGCCTGTGTTGGTTTTTCCTGGCCGTGGAAAACCATGATGGCTCTTGCCCCGTTTGGCGCGTTGAGAACTTCTCCCGGTCCCAGATCTGGCAGGCAGCCCGAAAAACGTCGACACGAATGTCGACGCGGCAGGCACGTAGTGCCCGCGCCACGTTATATCATGAGCAACGGAGGGTTTTGGGATGCGCTTTCTCTGTCTTTTCGTGTGTCTCGTATCGGCGGTCTTTGCCCAAACCGGGGCGGCGCCGAAGGCTCCCACCGATGTCAAGCCGGGCAGCATCACTTACGACGAGATTCCCTACCCTTATCCCGTGGCCTACCTCCCGCTGACTCTGTACGGCCAGGACGTGCGGATGGCGTACATGGACGTGCCGCCCGCCGGGACGCCCAATGGCCGCACCGTGGTCCTGTTCCACGGGATGAACTTCGGAGGCTTTTACTTTTCCGGGCCGATCGAAGTGCTGCGCAAGGAGGGCTTCCGTGTCGTGGTGCCCGACCAGATCGGCTTCGGGCGGTCGTCGAAGCCCATCATCCCCTATAACTTCCACGATATGGCGTACAACAGCCGCAAACTTCTGCAGACGCTCGGGGTGACCAAAGCGGTGATTATCGGGCACTCGATGGGCGGCATGCTGGCGGCGCGTTTCTCCGCCTCCTACCCGGACATGACCGAGCGTACGGTGATCTACGACCCCATCGGACTGACCGATCCGCGCTTCGAACGGCCCTGGCGAACCGCCGACGAAGCCTATAAAGCTACCATGGCGCAGACCAACGACCAGCGGTATCAGGGCTTCTACGCCAACATCCACCGCTATTTCCCCTCACCCGGCGCATGGAAGCCGGAGTATGAGCAGTACGTCCGGATTCTCTATGCGCCCACGCTGGGCGGCGACTGGCCGCGGCTCGCCATGGTGCGCTCGATCTACCAGCAGATCACGTACCTCGACCCGGTGTATTACGACTGGGCCCACATCAAGTCGAAGACGCTGGTGCTGGGCGGAGAGAAGGACGGCCAGGACTTTCCGGCACTGGCGAAACACATCGCCGACACGATTCCGGGCGCCGAACTGGCGATCATCCCGAACGCCGGTCACGTCCCGCATCTGGAAGTGCCCGAGCTTTTCTATAAGGAACTGCTGAGGTTTCTGAAGTAGGGCGGCGGCCTGCCTGGTGGGGCGGACCCCCTGGTCCGCAGCCGACCCCCCGGTCGGCTTGTCTTCAGTCGTGAATACCGAGGCCGAGCGCAGGATCGGCGACCAGGGGGTCGCCTGCGGACCAGGGGGTCCGCCCCACGAGCATCCCTGCTAATCTTGGAGAAATGTCTCCCGTCGACGTCACCGCGATGCTCCGTCAATGGAGCGATGGCGATGCCGCGGCGGCGGCCCAACTCGCGCCCGTGGTCTACGCGGAGCTCCGCCGCGTGGCCCACCGTTACCTTCGCCACGAACGCCCCGATCACACCCTGCGCAGCGCCGAACTGGTTCATGAAGCCTATCTCCGCCTGGTGGATCTGAAGCAGGCACGCTGGCAGGATCGCGCGCATTTCTTCGCCGTCAGCGGCCAGATCATGCGCCGCATCCTGGTGGATCACGCCCGCGCCCGCCTGCGCGAAAAACGCGGCGCCGGAGCCACCTTAGTCGCGCTCAACGAGGCCATCGACCTGCCGGAGCAGCGCAGCTTCGAGGTCATCGCCCTAGACGATGCGCTCGAAGGCCTCGCCAAACTCGACCCTCAGCAGAGCCGCGTCGTAGAACTCCGCTTTTTTGCCGGCCTCTCCGTGGAAGAGACCGCCGAAGCGCTCGGCGTCTCCAGGGCTACCGTCAATCGCGACTGGGTGACTGCCCGCGCCTGGCTCCTTCGGGAATTATCCCGCCGCTGAGACTTTTTCGGCCGCCGCGACGCTATTGCTTCTTGTAGGGCGCTTTGTAGTGGCGCTTTTGTAGTGGCGCTTTGTAGAAACAGCGGAGCGGTCATGAGCACATGCCAAATCGCGGAAAAGTCATTGCAACCCGGAGCGATTGTGGTAGTGTCTTGGGACATGCCCGACGGCGCTTCCAGTCCGATGGATGCCCAGGAGTGGGTGCGTGTGCGCGAAATACTCCACCGGGCGCTGGAACTCCGCCCCGAGTTGCGTGCAGCGTGGCTCGACGAAGCCTGCGGCGGTAGTCCCGGCATCCGCGGCGAAGTCGAATCCCTGCTGGCCGCTTCCGACCGCTCCGCCTTCCTCGACCACCCCGCGATGGCCCCCGCATCGGGTCTGCTGCCCGGCCGCCGCATCTCCCATTACGAAGTGGTGGAGAAGATCGGCGAGGGCGGCATGGGCGCGGTTTACAAGGCCATCGATACCCGCCTGGACCGCCCCGTCGCCCTCAAAGTGCTGGCTCGTGGACAGGGAACCTGGAGCCACGAACGGCGCTTTGCTCGCGAAGCCAAGGCCGCCTCCGCCCTGAACCATCCGAACATTGTCACCATCTACGAATTCGACACCCACGAAGGGCTGGATTTTCTCTCCATGGAGTATGTTCAGGGCACGACGCTCCACCAACTGCTGGAGCAGCGCACGCTGCCGCTCGATACCCTGCTCGGGTACGCGCGGCAGGCCGCCGGCGCGGTCGCCCGCGCGCACCAGGCAGGCATCGTCCACCGGGACCTCAAGCCCGGCAACATCATGGTCACCACCGACGGTATCGTCAAGGTGCTCGACTTTGGCCTCGCCAAGCGCCAATCCGCGGAATCCGAACAGGACGCGACCCAGACCGCCCTGACCATGGCTGGGACAGTGGTTGGAACCCCCGCCTACATGTCGCCCGAACAGGCTAATAGCGAGCAGGAGGACTGGCGAACGGATATCTTCTCCTTCGGCGTCATCCTGTACGAAATCGCCTGTGGGCGGCGGCCGTTCGAGGGCAGGAACACCCACAGCATCATGCACCAGATCGTGCACGCGGAGGCCCCCGCGCCGTCGCAGGTCAATCCATCCGTTCCGCCCGGACTGGCGGCCTTGATCGGGAAATGCCTCGCGAAAGATCGAGCCGCCCGCCCGCAATCGATGGATCAGGTGGCAGACGCTTTGGGCGCGCTGGCGCAGGCCCCGCCGGCACCGAAACCTCGGTCGATGACACGCCGGATCTGGGTGGCGGGTGGGGCCGTTGCGGCCGCGGCCGCGGCTGGCCTGTGGTTTTCCAGGACTCCGGCGCGCGCGATCGTCTACGGCCTGGAAGCGCAGCAATATCGCGACGGAGAGCCGGCAGGTTCGGTGTACGCCGCATCGGCCGCCGATACCTTCGAGGGCGGCTGGAGATTCCGCCTGCGCGTCCGGCCCGCGCAGTCCGGCTTTCTGTATCTGATCAATGAAGGGCCTGGAGATACCGGAAAGAGCCGCTATTGGGTGCTGTTTCCGGCGGGGGCCTCGGCGCCGGCATTGGAGGCCAACCGGGAAACGACCACCGGCTGGTATGCCTTCGACAGCAACCCCGGCGTCGAGAAGTTGTGGATCGTCTGGTCGGAACACGCTCTGGCGCCGGTGGAGGAGACACTCCGCGGCGGAACTTTGGGGGAAGTAAAAGATCCGGCGCAAGCCGACCGTATTCAGAGTATACTGGCAGAACTTAAACCGCCGGCGGAATCGACCGCCGCCGGGCAGGCCAGTAGCGTCCAATGGCGCGCCGCCGAAGGCGTCATGGGCGCCGCGATCGAGCTTCGGCATCGATGAAGAAGGGGAAAAGCTCATGTCGCTAACACCGCAGCAGTCGAAACTGTTCAACATTTACGTCGTGACCGACCCGAACACTCTTCCGCCGGTCAGCGATTTTCTCGGGACCTTCCAGATGTTCGAGGACCAGCACACAAACTTCACGCTCACTTACACGCCCGGCGGGCCGTGCACCGCGGGCGCCGCCGATACCACGCAGACGATAGCGGCCATGCCAACGGGGTCAGACACGTTTCAAACGGAAACCCCCATCATGTTCGGAGGTATCCCTAACGCCACGTTCACCTTCGCCTGGAACGCTACGACGAACACCTGGGGTGGCACTGCCAGCGTAAACTCGATAGTCTGGGCGACTCTTGCGGAGATGCTCCTGCCCTATGACGACGGCTATATTTTCATGGTGTATGACAAGACCAAAGCGCGTGGCCACCAAACCAACAATTCCGGCGGTTCCTTAGCACTCGGCATCAACGCGGCCGGCGCCAGCACGGTACAAATTACGGTGGGCACGGCTTCGAATAGCGCAACGATCACGCCGCAGTCGGCCCAGCTCGACTTTGGCCACATCCCGGGAGGCGTCGTCATCACTCTTTCCAATAATGTCACCTATACGTTTCAGACTATGTTCTACGCCTTCACCAGCACAGACGGCCGCGCGGTGTTGTGGGGCGACCTGCAGATTTCGGGTTTGAGTGGGTCGTTCGAATACGTGGCGCTGCAATGGCCCGCATTGGCGATACCCGGACTCGGCTGGATAGTCTCGGCCAATGGGATCACGGTCGGAACCATCGATAACGCCCTGGCACTATTCAGGCCGGTCAACGCGCCCAATAATTTCTCCACCCTGACTTTTCCAACTCCGCTATTCACGTTTACGGACAACTCCACGACCCCGGCTACTCCGTACACGGGGATGGCGCAGATGACGATCAACGGGCCGAAATCGTCACACCCGGCGAGCATCACCTGGGATTTCGGAGGCACGCGGCCGCCGGGGGTGACGGGGGGATGATACGGACTGGACTTCGGTCCCGGTGACGGCTCAGCCAATCCCGGCGCCGGGGCTGTCTCAACCGGACATAACTAGCAAGTCCTATGCCTGATAGGCGCAGCATCAGGTTTTGGGGGCAGGTCTTTGGCTTGCCCCGTGCGCCTCTTGGACGTCTGGCCATACTTGCGGTCGCCTTGAGCGGAAGCGGAGTCACGTCCGCTTTTCAGGGATCAGAGGATCGAATCACTGCGGGAGACGTGATCACACGGGAATTGCGCGGTGGGCAGAGCCACACATATCTCATCCCGCTCCGTGCCGGTGAGTTCCTCAGCGCCGTGGCCGAACAGAAGGGAGTGGATCTGGAGGCGATTCTGTCGTCTCCGGCTGGTAAAGTAGTTGCGCACTCCGACTTAACCAACGCCGACCGTGGACCCGAGCCAGTCCTTGCGATTGCCGAAAGTACTGGAGAGTATAAACTCGAACTGCGGGTCAGTAATGCCACGGCACCGCCGGGTCAATATGAGCTACGAGTGGAGGCGGTTCGCCCCGCCACCGCCGAGGATCGTCGCCGCGTCAACGCAGAGGGCCTGATCGATGAAGCACATACACTCGCGCGACAGCGTACTCCCCCGGCCCTCGCTTCGGCGACGCAGAAGTACACGGCGGCACTTTCCTATTTCCAAGCTGTTGGGAGTATATACCGCCAGGCTCTCACGACGAAGGAAATCGGCGGTTTGCGTGCCGCTGCCGGCGATTTTCGGGGGGCGGTTGAATCATTCGAGGAGGCGCGCGTTTTATTCCGTCAGAGTGGAGACCGATCCGGCGAGGCTTCCGCCTGCAATAACGCAGGGGGGGCTTATGACGTGCTGGGCAATCTGACGTCCGCTATGGAGCGCTTCCAGGAAGCCAACGCCCTTTACCGCGCAACTGGCCAGCGCGGGTTGGAGGCTAACACCCTCAGCAATATGGGCAAGCTCTACTACGACATGGCGGATTGGCAGACGTCGATCGCGTATTACCGGCAGGCGCTGCCACTTCTTCAGGCAGCCGGAGATGCGCGCCGCGAGGCCGCTGTAACCTACAGCTTGGGCGTCGCCAGCTTTCTTACCAACCCGGACGCCGCAACGGAATACTGC
>PMTT01000018.1 GCA_003167275.1 Bryobacterales bacterium
CCCGCCGCGGCCAGCAACGTGGAGCTGCAAGTTGACGCCCCCGTCTGGAAATTATTGGAACCGGAACCAGTGATGTTGAAGCCCAAGCTCGAACCCGACAAGGGCGTGCTCAGATTGTTGGTGATGGTAACTGACAGCGGGGCGCTCAGTGTGCTCAGTGCCTGGTTGCCAAATGGCAGCGTGGCCGGAGTGACCGTCACCGGCTGCACGCCAGTACCCGTAAGACTCACTGTTAGTGGGACGGTGTCGTTGCTGCCAGTGATGGTTAACACTGCCGACTGCGGGCCCAGGCCTGCGGGCGTTAGCGGGGGGTTTGGGTTTGGGCTGAACACGATACTGAAGGTACAGGTCCCGCCCGCCGCGGCCAGCAACGTGGAACTGCAAGTTGACGCCCCCGTCTGGAAGTTGTTGGAGCCGGAACCGGTGATATTGAAACCCAAACTTGTTCCCGAAATGGGCGTGCTCCGATTGTTGGTGATGGTAACCGACAGCGGCGCGCTCAGTGTGCTCAGTGCCTGGTTGCCAAATGGCAGCGTGGCCGGAGCGACCGTCACTGGCTGCACGCCGGTTCCCGTAATACTCACCGTTAGGGGGACGGTGTCGCCGGTGCCGCCGATCGTCAATGTCGCCGCTTGCGGACCGAGGCCCGCGGGCGTCAACGCCGGCGCCGGGATGGGCTGGAACTGAATGTTGAAGGTGCACATTGCCCCCGCAAGTAAGGTCGAGGTGCACGTGGTCGACCCCAGCACGAAGCTATTCGACCCTGTGAGACTGTAACCGAACCCGCTCGTTTGCGTGCGATTGTTGGTGATGGTAACCGACAGCGGCGCGCTCAGTGTGCCCAGTGCCTGATTGCCAAACGGGAGGCTGGTTGCCGAAACGGTCACTGGCTGCACTCCGGTACCTGCGAGACTCACGATCAGTGGGACGGTGTCGCCGCTGCCGGTGATGTTTAACACTGCCGACTGCGGACCCAGGCCTGCGGGCACTGCGGCAGGCGTTGCGATTGGGTTGAAGAAGACAATGACGGTACAGGTCCCGCCCGCGGCTGCCAGCAGTCCGGTCCCGCAGGTTGAGTCGCCGATCTGGAAGTTATTGGAACCGGAACCGGTGATGTTGAAACTCAAGAACGAACCCGAGAAGGAAGTGCTCCGATTGTTGGTGATGGTAACCAACAGCGGCGCGCTCAGTGTGCCCAGTGCCTGGTTGCCAAACGGGAAACTCGTTGGCGAAACGGTCACTGGCTGGAGGACTGTCACAGTGTCGGTATTGGAGGTGTTGTTGCTGGTGTTGGACTCGGTGCAACTGCACGCCACCGCGGCTGAATTCGACAGACTCGACCCTGAGTTGGCCGCCACGTTCACATTCAGGGTGATCGTCGCCGTGCCGCTCCCCGAGATGGATGCCGCGCTATTCGTGCAGGTCACCAGTTGTCCGCCAGCCGAACATGTGAACCCGCCACCCGAGCCGCTGACGAAGGTCAGCCCAGTGGGCAGGGTGTCGGTGGCCGTGACGGTTCCGGACGCGGTTCCTAACCCGCTGTTCGTCACCGTAAGGGTATATTGCGCCCCGGCCTGACCCAGGGTGAAGTTGGTTCCCACGTGCGCTTTCGTGATGGTCAGGTCGGGCAACTGGTTGATGATGACCGAATCGGTTGCGGTGTCGTTGCTGGTCGAGACCTCGCCGCCGCCGGAAACGGTGGCATGGTTCACCTGGGGCGACGCTGCGTTAGCCGCCACACTGACGGTCAACTCGATGGGATCGTAGCTGGCGCCTGCCGCGAGAGCATCGCTACGCGTACAAGCGGTCCCGATGCAAACCCACTTGGTGCCCGTGAAGCCCGCCATGTTCACCACGGTGAATCCCGGCGCCCCCAAGAGATTGTCTGCCACCGTCACCGTGCCCACAGTCGGCGACGTGCCGGAATTGGTCACTGTGATCAGGAAATTGGCGACTGCCTGTCCCTGCGTGAAGTTGCCGCTGTGGGTCTTAGTGATGGTCAGGTCCGGCTGCCCCGAGGAGAACAGTGCGAAGAGCGATGAGGTCGGCCTTGGCGGTGGGGGCCCGGATAGCGAGGTCGCGCCGCAGAGTTGGTTTCCCGGGCCCGGGGAGGGGAGGGCTCTTACCCAAGCGTTGTTTACGTACTGATAGAGGGCGGGTGTTCCGGTGAAACTGATGCCCGTGTAGTTCAGGCACACGGTAATTGGCGGGCCGCTGGGGCCGGCTGTAGTGCTCAGGTCATAGTAAACCGGTGGGGTTCCCAACGAGAACCCTGATGGCGGCGGTGGTCCTCCGCTGCTGGTCGTCAGGGAGGTCACGCCGGGCGTGCTCACGGAGCTAAAGGTTACGGTGACAGGAGTTCCGCCGCTGGTCATGTCCACGGGCTGCACGACCACGTTGCTCCCGGTCGGGGTGTTAAGCCCCAGGTCGATCCGCACGCCCCCGAAGGACAGGCCCCCAAAGGACTGGCCCCCAAGGTTAAACTGAGTGGCAGCTATGTCCGCGAGTCCATCGCCGTTGAAGTCGGCCACCACGGCCCCGGCCGGCCCCAGAGAACTGAGATTGAAGACGTCGATGGGCTGGTGCAGGACTAAACCGCCAAGGAGGGTTGGGCCGAAGGTGCCGTCGCCATTCCCCGTGATGAGATAGTCGGGAAGATTAGAGATGTCGTTGAAGAAGACCAGGTCGGTGATGCCATCGCCATTGAAATCGCCCGCCGTCAGGGCTATGACCGAGCCGAAATCCGCCAGTTGAACTTGGGGGTAGTCCTGGCGCGGCCCAAAGGTCCCGTTGCCGATGTTCAAGAACACACTGTACGGAGAAAACGGAGCGCCGCCGCCGCTGAGGGCGATGTCGGCGAAGCCGTCGCCAAGTGACGAAAGCGTTGTAATCCGCGATATTGACGGAGGCTGCGGTGGTCGCATCGGCGGTGATGAACACGAGCCTGTAGGTGTCGCCGGGACTGAGACCAGGCGAGACGACGATGACGGGCGCCGCAGGCGAGCGGGATGCAATCCCCAAAACAGCAAGCATCAGCAAACCCGGAGTTTTGACGAACGGCAACCGCATGAGACAGCCCTCCTTCTTGTAGGGGATACCTCGCTGTGAGCGACCTGACACAGGGGCTTCCGATTGAGGCGACAAGTGCCGCGATTAATCCCCTCAATAGGTAAAAGCGCAGATCACGGAAAACGGGGTCACAATTTGGGAAGATATTCCGGGTCGGGGGGAATCAGCGGCATTTTCCGGCGGAACCGGCGCGGAAAATCGACTGGATTTCGGCGGCGGTCAGCGCGCGATGGTAGAAGCTCACTTCGTCCAGGTCGCCCTTGAAGTAGATGTCGTCGGTCTGCATCTTCTTGTTGGCGTGATGGCGGCCGAGCCAGAGGGGAGCCGGGACATCGAGATTCACCAGCGGCGCGGGGTGGGCACTCCCCTTTGGATCCTTGACGCCATCGACGTAGAGCCAGAAGCGCTGCGGTGGCAGTCGGCGGACCACGCCCGCGACATGGTGCCAACGGCCGTCGGCGATGCTGGGCGACTGGGCGATCAGGTTGTCGACCGCTCCGCTGGCCGACACCTGGAAGCCGGGATGTCCTTTGTAGAGGAAGACCAGGTAACCCAACGGCGTGTAGTCGCGCTTGTCTACCAGGCTGGGGGTGTTCACCGAATCGGTGGTGCGGAGCCACAGCTCGATGGTGAAGTCGTCATCGCCGACAGCGAGTCCGGGGGTGGTGGTGGGAATCTCGCGGAACTGGTCTTTGCCGTTAAAACGCGCGGCGGAACCCACGCGGCCGGGGACACGCAGCGGGCGGAACTCCGGCTCGTCGAAGGTGAACCAGGCGGTCAGGTTGGGCGGTACGGGTGCGCAGCGGGGCTGGGCGGCGAGGGGCAGGGCGGAGAGGGCAAACAATAGGACGAAAGATCCAGTGCGACTGCGAAACTGGTCCCTCACGGTCGCGGGCTCCGATTGCAGAGACAGCCGCGAAGAGGCGAGACAGTCTCGAGCGGCGTGACGACGTGGCAGCGGCGAAAACCCACCGGGCAGATGACGTGCGCTCCGGAAACGCGTCGAGACGAGTCTTAGCGAGGCAAACTCTGTCTCCGAACTGGTGGCCTTGAGCGCGACATGGACGGCCATCGTATCTACGGATGGCACTGACGCTGCCACCAACATCGGCGCCACCACTTCGGGGATATACCGGCTGGACGGAAGCGAGGTCGCCGCCGGCACCACAGCGTTATCCGACGCGTCCAATGTAGATTTGCTCTCCCCAATCCTGATCGACCAGAATGGCAATATAAGCAGCAGTCAGGTGTATTCCGGCACTGGCGCCACGAGGATCGAGGTGCCCGGCAGGGGCTTGGGCGACAATGCCAAGGAACATGGATACAACAACGCTGTGGATTCCTCATGGATCGATAACGGTACGTTCGACGGCACCGTCACGGACACCCTCCCGTTATACGCCATCTCGTCGACGCTGACCGTTCCGGCAAGTGCTCCGGAACCCACCACCATAGGTCTGTTCGCCCTGGGTGGGCGAGCCTGCTCCTCGCGCGGAGGCGCAAACAACCACGACTAGAGTGCCGCGCCAGTGCGGAGGGGAAATGAAGCCCATTGCACCAGGCCCAAGAACCTTCGCGCATTGTGACCCCGATTTCCGTGGTCGGCGCTTTTGCCGATTGACGGAATAAATCGCGGCCTTCGCCGCCCTCCCACGGTTCCGCCGGGAAAATGCCACTGATGCCCCGCGACCCGGAATTCCTTCCCAAATTGTGACCCCGTTTTCCGCGGTCTGCGCTTTTACCTATTGAGGGATAAGTCGCGGCCCTTGCGTTCTCAACGAGCAGCGCGTTCCTAATGAGCTCACATATGCCATTACTACTAGACCTGATTTCAGTGCGGACAAAAGGAACGAGGCTCCCCATGCTGCGGCTTGGGCTCCTTGCCATGCTGGCGGCCCTCTTGCCGGCAGTGGCGCCTGGCGCCACGCCTACCACCACGCTCGTGGCAGCAACTCCCAACCCGTCGAGGTTTGGGGCCCAGGTCACCCTGACCGCGACGATCAGCCCCGCGGCGGCCACCGGGAAGGTGACCTTTTACGACAGCGCCCGGGTGCTCGGCAGCGCCACGCTCTCCGGTGGCCAGGCGGTGTTACCGACCATTGCGCTCCCGGCCGGAAGCCGCTCCCTCAAGGCGTACTATCTGGGCGACGGCACATACGCATCCAGTACGTCTACTTCCCTGCCGCACCAGGTGAACGCGGTGGCCAGCAGCCTCTCTCGCGAACTGTATTCGCCGGGCGCATTCAGCCTGACTTTTGAGCAGAGCGATTTTGGAGGACCCACTACCGGTCCAAACCCCGTCTCCCTGGTCGCCGCCGATTTCAACGGGGATGGCAAGGCCGACCTGGCAACCGTGAACAAGATTGCTTTCCTGCCCATCGCCCCCACCGGCTCGGTGAGTATCTTGCAAGGCAATGGCGATGGCACCTTTAAAGCCAATGTGGACTATCTCGTCAGCGTCAACCCGGTCAGCCTCGACGTCGGCGATTTCAACCTGGATGGCGCGGTCGACCTGGTGGTCGCCAACATGGGCAGCAATACCGTAAGTGTCTTGCTGGGAAACGGAGACGGTACCTTCCAGGCGAAGAGCGATTACGCCGTCGGCAACGCCCCGACCTCGGTGGCGGTGGGGGATTTCAACGGAGATGGCATTCCAGACCTGGTGACCGCGAATTCCGCCGATGGCACGGTGAGCATACTGCTCGGCAACGGAAACGGCACCTTCCAGGCCAAGATCGATTACGCCACGGCAATTCTCCCCTACTATGTGGCTGTCGGCGACTTTAACGGGGATGGCTTTGCCGATCTCGCCGTGGCCGCCCGGAGCATCGCACCCAATCCCGGCACATTGAGCATCCTGCTGGGCAACGGTAGTGGCGCCTTTCCAACCAGGACCGATTACACCATACCGCCGCTCGTGATGGGCATGGTGATCGCCGATTTCAATCTGAACTCCTGAGGTCAAGGAATTAAGCTGAGCCAAGTTTGAAAATCAGCTTGAGCCCGGTTCCCGGAAAAACCGCCTCGGTGGCGTTCAGCTCTTCACATAGGTGTAGGATCACCTCGTCGTGAGCACGTTGGGTGAGGTGGTGCAGCC
>PMTT01000833.1 GCA_003167275.1 Bryobacterales bacterium
CCGGCGGACAGGCCGGATTCGTCGTGTTTGAGCTGGACAGGCGCGAATCGCGCGCGCATTTGTTTGAGTGGAGCTAAATCGGGCATAACGGCAGCGGCGGCCAGGAGCACCAGAATGGGCTTCATCAGTTCCATTCTAACGAGCGGAAGGGGGAGCGGGGCGGCGTTGGGGGCGAGGCCGCCCAAAGGACTGGGTAGGGCGAAGAGCACCCCCACTCGAGCACCCTTCGCCACTCCTGCCGAGCGGCTTGGCAGTCCGGCACGAGGTTTCCCATATTCTTCCCAATGCGGTCTGCTGCCTGAGGACCGCTCCCTCACGGTCGCGGCTCGGTTTGAGTCGCGGTGCAGTCCGCCAGGCACCGGGACGAGTCCCGGCGCGGCAAGCACGAGTGCTTGCGCCACGAAAAAACGCCTACTTCCCCAGGATCTTATTCAGTTCCGCCATCCGCTGATCCAGCTCCTTTCTCAGCACGCCGTAGCGATCGATCGCGTCGCGGCCGATCTTCTGGTCGGTAGCCGTCGTCAGACTGTAGAGGTATGTGATGTGCGTCTGCAACTCGGGCTTGCTGTAACGGATCGGCGGCGTGATCAGGTGCGAGGCCAGTTCGGTGAGCTTGGCCTGCATGTCGGGAGAGGCTCCCGAGCTTCGCTGCGCGGTCCGCACACTCGCTACCGTCCGGTTCACATCGCTCACCAGGTCGCGGACCCGCATGTTGTGCTCGAACTGTTCGCGGAGATCGGCGGTGGTCACACCATCCTTGGACACGCGCGGGTCTTCCACTACCGTCAGGGCCTGCGTCGAAGTCCAGGAACCCACACTGAGGCGCAGCGAATACTTGCCCGGCACGGCCGCTGGACCACTCGGCCCCTCCGGACGCGCGGGGCTCTGCCACGGGCCTGGGTAGCGGAGGTCCCAGGTGAAGCGGTGCATGCCGGCGGTCTTGTCCAGACGGGTGGGCCCGCTGCGGCCGCGGAACCCGCCGCCGCCCTCATCTTCGCTCGGCGGAGCCTCCTCGGGAGCGTCAGCCGCAGCGCCACGAGCATCGGGACCACCTCCCGCACTTGAGAACTTGCGGACCAGCTTGCCGGCATCATCGAGCACTTCCAGCGTGATGTCACCGGCNNAGGCGCGAACAGGAATGCCTGCGCGGAAGTCACCTTGGCATCCAGTTGGTGGATCGGCGTCAGGTTGTCGAGGATCCAGAAGGAGCGGCCTTGCGTCGAGATTACCAGATCCTTGTGCGCCACCTTGATATCGGTCACCGGAGTGACCGGCAGGTTCATTTGGAACGATTGCCAGTGGCCGCCGTTGTCGAAGGAGATGTAGATTCCGAACTCCGTGCCGGCGTACAACAGCCCGGCGCGATTCGGATCTTCGCGGACCACGCGCGTCGGCTCGTCCGCGGCGATGCCGTTCTTGCCGTCGGTCAGGCGCGTCCAGGTCTTGCCGAAATCGTCGGTGCGATAGATGTAGGGCGCGAAATCGCCTAGTAGATAGCGATAGACGGCGGCATAGGCCGTGCCGGCCTTGTGGGGGCTCGGTTCGATATTCTGCACGCGCCCGCCGGGAAGCAGACCGGCCGGCGTCACGTTCGCCCAAGTCTCGCCATCGTTGCGCGAAACGTAGATGGGGCCGTCGTTCGACCCGGTCCAGATCACGCCCTTCTGCACGGGCGACTCGCGAATGGTGTATAGCGTGCTATAGACCTCTTCACCGGTGGCATCGCGCGTGATGGGCTCGCCCGAGGCGCCCTGCGTGCCTTCCGGATGGGCCGTGAGATCGGGACTGAGGCGCTGCCAGGTGACGCCTCCGTCGCGCGTGCGGTGGACATACTGCGAGCCGTAATAGATCGCGTACGGAGCGTGCGGCGAGACCTCCATCGGCGACACGCGCTGGAAGCGGTACATCAACTCGCTCCCGGCGTTGCCGTAGAGCGACTCCGCGCCGATCCAGTAGCGCTCCTCATCCGTGGTGCCCAGATTCTGCCGGCTGAACTGTCCTTTGCAGCTTCCGTAGACGACATCGGGCTTCACCGGGTCGGGAATGATTGGTCCGGTTTCGCAGCCGGGGCCGACCCGAAAGTCCTGCCCGTTGCCCAGCGGAAGGCTCGGCACGATGACGGTGGTATTATCCTGCTGCGCGCCATAGACGCGGTAGGGATACTGGTCGTCCACCGCCACCTGGTAGATTTCGGCGGTGGGCTGGTTGGCCTGGGTGCTCCATGTGCGGCCGCCATCGAGCGAGACGTTGGCGCCGCCATCGTTGGACTGGATCATGTATTGGGAGTTTTTGGGATTGATCCAGACATCGTGGTGATCGCCGTGCGGCGCGGGCGAGTTGCGAAAGGTCTTGCCTCCGTCGGTGCTCTTGAACCAGCTTTCGTCCCCCACAAACAGGGTGTCGGCGTTGTTCGGATCGACGCCCAGGGTGTCGTAGTAGAATGGCCGCGTGATGATATTGGACGAGCCGTTTACCAGGGTCCAGTTGGTGCCCGCGTCTTCCGAGCGATAGAGGCCGGAGCCGGGCTTGGCCTCAATGAGGGCGTAGATACGATTCGGCATGGCCGCGGGGATGGCGACGTTGCTGCGGCCGAAGAGCTCGTGCGGCAGGCCGTTCGAGAGCTTGGTCCAGGTGTCGCCGCCGTTGGTGCTCTTGTAGATGCCGCCCTCCAACGCGCCGCTCACGATGGTCCACGGCTTGCGCTGTCCGTGCCACATGCAGGCGAAGATCACGTCCGGGTTGCCGGGCTGAAGTTCCAGGTCGGCGGCGCCCAAGGTATCGGAAACGTAGAGGATCTGCTTCCAGGTCTTGCCGCCGTCGGTGGTGCGATAGACGCCGCGTTCTTTGTTGGGAACGAACGGATTCCCGGCAGCCGCGACGAACACGATATCGGGATTGGTGGGATGGATGCGCACGGTGGCGATCTGCCCAACGTCGCGCAGGCCCGCGAAGGTCCACGTCTTGCCGGCATCGGTGGACTTGTAAATGCCCCGCCCGATCGACACATTGCTGCGGATCTTGGACGAGCCGGTCCCGGCGTACACGATGTCAGGATTGGACCAAGAGACTTCGACCGCGCCCATGGAGGCGACCGGTAGGAAGCCATCGGAGACATTCACCCAGGAGTGCCCGGCATCGGTGGTCTTCCAGACGCCGCCTCCGGTGGAGCCCATATAAAAGGTGTAGGGCTGGGAGGGAACGCCGGTGACGGCAGTGACGCGCCCGCCGCGCTCCGGGCCGATCATGCGATAGCGCATGCCGGACCATAATGCCGGGTCGTAAGTGGCCTGGCCGGCCAGGATCGAACATGCCAGCGCCATGAGAGCGGCACAGGCAGCGCGGCGAAACGTGTTTCCGTTCATGTCTCCCGATTTTACCAGCAGGACGGGCCGGAATACCTATTGGTAAGCCTTGCGGTTGGAGTCGGCCCCGGCAAGGATCGGTGAAGCGTGTCCTTCACCGATCTCGACCTTCCATTTCAAGGTGAGTTTTTCGGGCCAGGTGGACGGCCCGCCGGTGATCACGCCGTCGCGGTTCGGTCCGCGCCATCCCGGCCAATCGGCGCTGTTCAACACGCCCGCAATCAGCAGGCAGGTCCCAATTATCTTGCGCATAAGGCTCTTACCCCAGGGCCGGATATCCGGCGTTAACCGCTGGCGGCACGGCGCTAACAAGTTGCACCCCCTGGTCGGCTTGTTGGGACGAGCGAACAGCCGGACCAGGGGGTGGCGCGGACGAGGGCGTCCGCCCCACCTTGGGGTACAGGGAGTGCTCATACCAGCGAGCAGCGTGGAGGAGTCTCGCCAACTTATTGTTTCCTTTCCGGCCGCACGAGAAGCAACCAGTCTTTGCTGTCAGGCTTGCGGTAGATCTTCTTGCCGGCGTCTGATGTCTCCGTCGCGGGCTGCGTCGAACCGCTTCGCGGGTCGAACCAGAGCGCGGAGTAGTTGGCGGCGGGCAGACTCCTGGCAAGCGCGATCTCCTCGCCCGAAAGCGAGTACACCAGCACTGGCTCCGTAACTCCTCCGGCCAACGTCCATGTGCGCTTCGGGGCTTCCGTCCAACCGTCCTGCGGCGACATCTTCATCAGGTCGGCGCCCAGGTAATCGCGGACAAAGGCGTCGATTGTGGTGTCCTGGCCTCCGAGGCCGGGCCTGCCGCCGTCGCGACTGCTGCTTGCCGCCACCGGCCCGCCAGCCCGGCCCGCCGCGGGTGGCATCGCCGGAGGGGCAACCAAAGCCGAGCGTGAGGCCGCCCCTCCCATGAGGATCGGGATCGGGCCCGCGCCGTTTTCCATTGGCATCAGCGCGATGTTCGGATATCGATCGCGATATTCGCGCGTCTCCCGATACATCAACTCCGGCGTAGTGGAGGGCGGCGTATCGCTATAGTCGGGAAACTTCTCCTGAATCTGCTTCCGGAACGCCAGGTTGATTCCAGCCGGCGGAGCGAACAGCGATCCATCAGGCCGATATTCCCAGTAGCGCATATCCACCACCGCGATCTGCCGCGAGCGAACCGGATCGGACAAGATCGCGTCGGTAGTCTCTTTGCTCGTGGTCAGCACCACCCGGATGCGCTGATGATGCTTTTCCTCCCACTCGCGGATCACGTCCAGAAAGAACTGCTGGAATTCGAGCGGGCCGGCGTACTGATACGCCAGGCCGATGAAGACGTTTGGCAAACCGCCCATTTCATCCAGCGAGTGCAACATGTAGGCACGATGCAGTTCGCGCAAGGGTGCGTAGCTGGTGCTGTAGAACTGGTTCCCCACGTTTAAGGTGTTGCCCTTTTCATAGGGCGGCGGTTCCGGCAAGCCCGTATCGTTGATGTTGTTCGGCGGGCGCCACGCATAGTCGATCCAGTGCGGACCAATCTCCAGTACGTTGTGCGTGTTGTAGAGATCGTAAAAAACCAGAAGCCCGTTTTCGGCGGCTCGCCTGGCGAACTCGCGGTGCCGCGCGAAATACCACGGGTTATACCGCGTCAGATCGAACTTACTCAGGCCATCCCACGCGATGCCCTCACCGCTGCGCGCCCAGGGAGCCTCGTAGAAGGGCGCCCAAACGTTGCCGTCCTCGCGCTGGTCCACGGTATGCGAGTCGCGACGGTGCTCGTACCACAACCCCGGGGTTACGGTGAAACTGACCAGATTGCGCCGTTTCAGGCGGGCCGCCATCTCCGCCAGATCTTCCGTCTCACCCGGCGCCGTTTCACCGGGCATGAATCTGCTTACGCTGGACCCGGTTGAGGCCGCCGCGGTATAAATCGAGGTATCGCCCTTCCACCACGCCTCGGTTTGCGATGGACCCCACGCAACGCTGCCATCCACCACAAAGCGGCCGTTCACGATATCGACGGAGTGGATGGGTGCTCGCTGCGCCGCCGGCGCCTTCACGTCCTCCGGACGAAATTCCGCCACCTTTTCCGCGCGCGCGGGAGCCGCTGCCGCTGGCGGGTTATTGTCCAGACCCTTCCCAGTGCGCGCCAGCAACTGGCTGGCATACAGCGGCGGCTGCCCGGACGCAGACAGATTATGGGCACCCGGCGGATCCGCCACATCCACGGACTTCGCCTGGGAATTCCAAATCACCGAATTGGCCGCCGTCCAGCCCGCTCCCTGGGCCCGCGAAAAATCCCGAATCAACTGCAAGGACGCCG
>PMTT01000056.1 GCA_003167275.1 Bryobacterales bacterium
AAGTAGCAGCGGGTGGCTTCCTCGCGCGTGGTCTTATAGGCGATGTGCGCGCAGGCATCCAACCCGATGAAGGTCGTCGTGCGCCCGTTATCCCACAGACGCCCCGCTTCGAGTGCCCCACCAATCGCGCCGGCTTCGCCGCAATGCTCGTGGACGATTACATCGGCCTTTACTTCCTTACCCTTGAACCGCGACTCGATGAAGTCCACCTGGGCCTTGACCGCCGCCAGATTGTATTGCGTGCCCCCCTGCAACAGGAAGCGCGTACCGATGGCCGAAAGGTTGGGGATCTGCGAAACGTACAGCCAGATGTTCTTGGGCAGCACGTTGCAGAGGCCCGCCATGATCTCTTCGGGCTTCCATCCCTGGCGCTGGAAGTCCACGATGTCGCTCTGCATGAACACCGCGCATCCATAGCCGAACGAGGGAAAACCTTTGGCGGCGAACGCGGTATCGGCGTAATTCTCCACCGGCACGTTGAAGCCCTGCGCGGTGGATTGCAGGAAATAACCGTTGCCCGCCGAGCACTGCGTGTTCAGCTTGAAGTCCTTCACACGGCCGTTCTTCAGGATGATGATCTTGATATCCTGGCCGCCCACGTCGCAAATCACGTCTACATCGTCGTAGAAGTGCAGCCCGGCTTCGGTGTGCGCCACGGTTTCGACCAGCGCGGCGTCGGCGCCAATCACATCTTTGAGGATGTCCTTGGCGTATCCGGTTGTGCCGACACCGAGGATCTTCAACTCCGCGCCCTGTTCGCGAATCTGCTGATCCAGCTTCTGCAGCACCTCGATGGTGTCTTCGATCGGGTTGCCCTTGGAAAGCTGGTAGGTCTTCGCCAGGATGCGCCGTGCCGGATCCTTGGATAGCAGCACCGCTTTGGTCGAAGTGGAGCCGCCATCGAGTCCGACGAAGCCTTCCACTACCTCACCAGGCTGGAACTTCACCGCAGTGAATTTCTTCGTGCGGTATTTCGTCTTGAACGCGGCCAGGTCGTCGTCGTCTTTCGCCAGTCCGACCCCGCCGCCGCGCTTGGCCTTCTCTTCCTCGCGGCCGATGTTGACGTACCATTCCAGCTTTTCGTAGCCCAGGTACTGCCCGACGTGGTCCTCTTCCGTCTTGCCGAACTCCACGGAACCGATGGCCGCGAAGTACTGCGCGTTGTCCGGAGTCTTGATCAGATCTTCCGGAGGAACGCCTTCGGGCAGCGGCGTGTTGCGCTCTTCCCAGATCTTCGGGATGTTGCTCTTCCAGCAGTCGCGCATGCCCGTGATGTAGCAGTTCGGGCCGCCCAGCAGCAGCACTACCGGCTGAAGAGTGTTGCCGCGCGTGAGCACCGAGAGATTCTGCATCACGATAGCCTCGAACAGCGAGGCCATCAGCTCATCCGGCGGGACGCCCATCTTCTGCAGGCCGTTGATATCGGTCTCGGCGAACACGCCNNTTCGCTGGGGATCCGCAGCTTGGCGTTGATCTTGTCGATGACCGCGCCCGTGCCGCCGGCGCATTTATCGTTCATCGAGGGGATCTTCTTCTTGCGGCCGGTCTCCGGGTCGGTCTTGAAGATGATGATCTTGGCGTCCTGTCCGCCCAGTTCGATCACCGAACCGCATTCCGGGTACATCTTCTCCACGGCCAGCGACACTGCATTGACTTCCTGCACGAACTTTCCGCCCAGGAACTTGCCCAGGCCGTTGCCGCCCGAGCCGGTCATGAAAATACGCGAGTTCTGAGCGCTGAAGCCCTCGATCTCGGTGTCGAACCGCTTACAGAACTCCAGGACTTTCTCGGGCTGCTTAGTGTCGTGCCTCTGATAGTCACACCAAAGAATCTGGTCCGTGGCCGCGTCAATGACCGTGGCTTTCACCGTGGTGGAACCCACGTCCATGCCGATAAGGAAATGTTTTTCCATGATGATCGATCCCGTAGAGTAAGTCCGCTCCCTCACGGTCGCGGCTCGGTAAGAGCCGGCGGCTCGGTGAAGGCACGATCGCAACCGAGCCGCGACCGTGAGGGAGCGATCCGACTAGTTCTTCATCCTGTCCGCAATGTGCAACACGAAATTCGCAGCCGATCCGACGAACCCTTTGGCATGCGGCACCTGGTACATGGGCCGCTTGGTCTCCGGGTGCGCTTCCACCCAGGCGCGGCACTGATCCAGAGTCAGTCCGGTCTGTTCCAGCGCGGCGGCGAATTCCTTCTTAGCCTTATTCTTGGCCTCGCCGAGAGCCATCTGCACGCGGCTATGTGCGTTGATCTCGCCTTCGCCCGAGGTCTCTACCGGCAGGTAGATCATGTCCTTGAAGTTGGAGACCACCGCCGATTGCGCGCCATCCGATTGGGTCGATGGCATGCACCCGAACGGCTTGAGCGACAGCACCATGTGGGCCAGGTCTTTGTTCGAGTAGTAGATGTTCTTGGCGACTTCCAGGTGACCCTCGCCGCCACCCGCACGCGAGTTGTAGAAAGGATGCCCGATCCGCTGCAATTCGTACTGGTCGGCCAGGTGGTGCGCAACCCCGCCCAACGCGTTGACGATCTTGTGGTACTCGCCCTTGAAGATGGCTTCCGCGAGCTTCAGTTTGGCCACCTTCTGGCGGTAGCCGATTTCGATCTTGGCGCGGGTCCCCAGCTTCCACAGCGGCGGCAGCACGGCGCCGTCTTCCAGACCCTTGAAATCCTTGTACTTCTGCACCACCTGGTGGATCATGTACATGATCCACGTGCCGATGGGCTCCACCAGCACCTGCGCGCCTTCGCGCTCCAGGAAGTTGAACATGTTGAAGTTGCCGTCGCCTTCGGTGGTCTGCGCCCAGAACTCGCCGGTGATCTTGACGATCGGCTTCACGCGAAGGCGGTCGAGATCGATATCGTTGTACCGGTCGCGGCAGCGCTGCAACGCCGGCACGTAGTCGTCGCCCTTCAACTGCTTCACGAACTTGCCGATGTACTCCGCGGTATCGGAGAAGCCGCCCATGTACTTGGCGAAGCCCTCGTCGAGCTTCCACGGCCGCTTCTTGCGGAACACCTCGTGCATGTAGTCCATGTTCTCGTCGAGGATTTGGTCCGTCTCGCCGGCGTTCACTTCGAACGGACGGAGGGCGTAGGCCACCTCGTTCATCACGTCGCCGCAGTTTAGCGCGTTGAGGATGCCCAGGAAGAAATCCAGGTTCATCTCGAGCCCGGCCTCGGCGTCGGACTGGTTCAGGCCGCCCGATTGCTGGAACAGCAGCACGCGGAAGCCATCGAACCCGGCGTTGCGCAACGCCAGGCGGTATTCGGCTTCATACATGCCGAAGCGGCAGGGTCCGCAGGCGCCGGCGGTGAAGAACACGTACCGGTCGATGATTTCCTGCTTGGGAATTCCCTGCTCTTCCAGGCTTTGCAGGTACTGGACCAGGTTACCGACGGTGAAGTAGGTCGGGTTACACTGGCCGTTGTTGCCGTACTC
>PMTT01000387.1 GCA_003167275.1 Bryobacterales bacterium
CCGGTATCCCTACCGCGATCCGCTACTTGTTTCTTAACGTGCCGGATTTTCACTGGGCAAGCTAAAGCATACCCTACGCCGGCTGGGCCGCAGTTCGACGCCGCATTGCCACGAACCCGGCCGCTCCCAGTGCGAATAGCCCCAGCGAGATCCATTGCGACGTGTCAAGCGGACCACCGAACAGATTCCCCTGCTCGTGGTAGCGGAAAAACTCCACTACAAACCGCGCGGCCGAATACATCATCAGATACGAGGCGATGATCGTGCCCTTGGCGTGCGGTTGGCGAGACAGCCACAAAAGGAACCCGAAGATTGCGAATTCCGCGAAGGCCTCATAAAGCTGGGTGGGGTGAAGCGGGCGGTTCAGCGGCACACCCACCAGTTCGTTGGCCGCGGGATTTCGGAAAGTCACCGCCCACGGGAGATGGCATTCCACGCCCCAGCAGCACCCCGCCGAGAAGCAGCCCAGTCGGCCGATGCCGTGCCCCAGCGCGATCCCCGGCGCGAAGACATCGGCGGTCAACGCCAGGGGCAGTTGCGTCTTTCGTATATACCACCAAGCGACCGCCAGCGCAGCGATCAGGCCGCCGTAAAAGACCCCGCCCGCCTGCAGAGTGGCCAACGAAAAGTACTCGCCCGGATGTTCGACATAGTACCGGAAGTCGACCACCAGCATCATCAATTTGGCGCCGGCGATGGCCGCCAGCCCGCAGTAGGCCCCCAGGTTGGTCAATGCCTCCACGTCGAGGCCCGCTTCTTTTCCCAGCCGCCCAGCCATCCACAGCGCGGTCAGGAAGGCCAACGCCACCAAGACGCCGTAAGTATGCAGGAACGATAAATGAAAGATCTCAGGATACATTTGCCGCCTGTCGTTTCGATCGGAGCAGGTCCACCATCAGCAGTCCGCTTCCAATCACGATGGCCGAGTCGGCCATGTTGAAGGCGGGCCACTGGTAGTCTCGAATGTAAAACAGCAGAAAATCCGTGACGCGGCCCCAGACGATGCGGTCGAAAACGTTACCGGCCGCTCCTCCCAGGATCAACGCCAATCCGCACTGGGTGAGCCGGTCCAATCGCCGCGCCCTCCAGAGCATGATGCTGACGATTAACACCGCTGCGATCGAAGCCACCACCAGTAAAACAGTCCGCCATTCGGAGGTGGAGTCGTTGAAAATGCCAAAGGCCACCCCGCGATTCTGCGAGCGTACGATGTCGAAGAAGCCGGGGATCACGGGATAAGTGTCGAAAAAGGAGACGTGCCCGTCGACAAACCACTTGGTGAGGCGGTCGAGCGCGAACACCGCCGCAGACACCCCATAGGCCTTCAACCGAATATCCACCATGCCATTTTCCGAATCCATTTTCGGGCGTCAATACTATGTTACCTGAATCATGCACGGCACGCGGACCAGCGTTCGGCAGGCTCCGCCGAACTGATCAATTTTGACCAGACACCTCGAGCCTCCACCTGCTAGATTCTTCAAGGATGACCACTACCACAGCCTCGCCCGTCACTCTGTGCAAACTCGTAAGCAGGCACGAGGTGGCGGAACGCACGACCGCCTTCCTCTTTGAAAAGCCCCGCAACTGGACGTTCGAAGCGGGCCAGTTTCTCGACATGACGTTGCTTGAACCTTCGGAGACGGATGCCGAAGGAAGTACGCGGTCGTTTTCCATCGCGAGCGCTCCCCACGAAGAAAGCCTGATGGTAGCCACCCGAATGCGCGATACGGCATTCAAGCGAGTGCTGAGCACCATGCCACCGGGTTCCGCCGTGAAGATCGAAGGACCGTCCGGCGACCTGACTCTCCATCAGGATGTTAAGCGGACAGCCGTGTTCGTGGCGGGCGGTATCGGCATCACGCCGTTCCGAAGCATTCTGGTTGGTGCGGCGAAGGAGAAGCTGCCTCAGCGAATTCTCCTTTTCTACTCGAACCACCGGCCGGAGGACGCTCCGTTTCTCGAGGAACTGCAGGCTCTGGAGAAAGAAAATCCGAACTACAAGCTGATTGCCAGCATGACTGAACTGGGGAAATCGCGTCAGTCCTGGCACGGCGAGGCCGGCCCGATCGACAGAGAAATGCTTTCGAGGTATCTGAAGGAAGCCGTCTCGCCCATCTATTACATAGCTGGGCCGCCGGAGATGGTGAAGGGCCTCCACGCGACGATCCATGAGACCGGAGTCGACGATGACGACATTCGCGCGGAGGAGTTTGCCGGCTACTGATCTTACTCTTACATTTGAAGAGAAGGAAGAAAGAAGAAATGTATGATAACGAAATCTGAAAAAGAAGAACATCGCCCATTCGTAACAGACATTCAGGAACTCCGCCGGCGTGCCATTGAACACATGGAGATGGGTGCGGTTACCGGCGCCTACAGTGCCGACCGGGAGACGGTGATCCGTATTCTGAATGAGGTTCTGGCCACGGAAATTGTCTGTGTGCTGCGATATAAGCGTCATTACTATATGGCCACTGGCATTCACGCACAGGCAGTGGCCCAGGAGTTCCTCGAGCACGCGAACGAGGAGCAAAGTCATGCCGACATAGCCGCCGAGCGGATCACCCAATTGGGGGGCGAGCCGAACTTCAATCCCGAAGGGCTGGCAACCCGCAGCCACTCGCAGTACGTCGAGGGCAAATCCCTTCTCGATATGGTGCGGGAGGACCTGGTCGCCGAGCGGATCGCGGTCGAGTCCTATAACGAGATCATCCGCTATCTTGGCAACGACGATCCCACCACCCGCATCGCGATGGAGCAGATCCTCGCCAAGGAGGAAGAGCACGCCGACGATATGAAGAAGCTACTCGACACGCTCACCCGGGACGAGCGGTTCGCCGAGCACCGTTGAAAACACCTGTTGCTACCAAAGGCGATCGCGGAACGGACCATCCTATCCCGCCTGCGGTCCGCGCGGTTTCCCAAGCGCGACAGGGGCCGCGCTCTTGCCGCCATACCGCAAGTACAGATGGCTGCCCATCTGCTTCACGCTGACAAGTTCCAGCCAGGGCGCTGAATCGGGAGTGAATCCCACGCCTGCGACGAATCCCGGGCGGGGTCGCGGCATGTCTCGTCCTGCCACTTGCGGGGCCATCGTGAGGAAGAGCTCATCCACGCAGCCATCGGCCAGGAATTTGCCGAAGAGGGTGGGACCGCCCTCATGCAGAAGCAGAGATACGCCGAACTCGCCGCGCAGAAGTTCGAGAATGGACGCGGGCGCGATGGTGGGACCTTCGAACAGCCGAACCTCCGTGGAAACCAGCGATCCCGCGCCGCCGGCCGCGAGAAACTCTCCCCCGGCCTTGGTAGTGACAATCAGAGTCTGGATGCCGGGTGTCCGGAAAACGGCTCTGCTGAGGTCCATTCTGCCGCTTCCGCTCACTATCACATGGAGCGGTGGCGCCTTCTTGCGGAGGATCTCCGACCGGTAGCGCGCATACAGTTCGCGGGCTTCCGGGTATACCCGGTCCGCGACGAATAGATGCTCGGGCGCGGTCTCTTGCAGCGTGCCCGACCCCATCATGACCGCGTCGGCCGAGGCCCGGAGCAGCCCCATGATGAAACGGTCCGCCGGGTCAAATCCGCTGATATCGCCTCCTCCGGATTTGCCGGCCATCTCGTAGCTGACTACCCCGTCAAGGGTGCTCACAAAGTTGCCGATTACATGGGGCCGTTCGGGACGGGAGGGCGGGAACCACAAGTCGCCACCGTAAGCGATTCTCAATTCCTCCGGAAGAGCCGGATGCGCGGGCGCTTCCGAGCGGTCGATCAACGTGCGGATGGTTGGGCTGGCGATGCGATTACCTCCGGGTTCGTCGTAGCGTCAAACCGCGTCACCTTCCAGGTGCGCAATTCGTACAATCTGTTGCGCGATATCCTCAGGCGAAAGAATAAAATCGATGCATCCGCTGGCGATTGCGCTCTCCGGCATATCCGGCTGCCGGGCTGTGTCGAGCCTCTGCGCGATCGTGGTGCCCCCCGCTTCCCTGATGCCGCACAGCGCTGCTGCCCCATCGCCATCATAGCCGGAGACGATGACAGCGATCAGCTTGCCGTCCCAGTGCTCGGTCAGGGAACGCAGAAATACGGTAATCACGTCGGGCCATCCCCTGGGCTTGGAGATCGGCTTGAGACGGAATTCTCCATCCAAAACGTGCAAATCGCGCTGTTCCGGGATGATAAACACACGGTTCGGCTGGATTTGCAATTTCTCCGTGATCAGTTCAACCGGCATCTGGGTGAAGCGCGGGAGAATCTGGTGGAGCATGGTAGCAACGGTTCTTAGGTGATTCACGATGACGATGGCAACACCCATATCGACCGGCAGATGTTGCAGTAATCGCGTATAGGCATCCAGGCCACCGGCCGAACCGCCCACACAGACCACCGGAAAGTCTCTTTCAAAACGCATAGCGGTACCCATAGTTTGATTCACTCAAAAGTTTGATTCACTCAAACCGCCGCGGCTTCAAAGCGGCAAACCTCGTCATGCCGCACGGTGTAGCGCACCTCGATCGGCTGGCAGCACACCTCGCAGTCTTCCACATAGGTCTGTCCCTTCACTGAGGTGTCGAGCACCATCGATATTCGTTCGCAGCAATAGGGGCACGTGAAGAAGTACTCCACTTCGCCCAGGATAAGCGATTCGGGCGCCATTGCAAAGCCTGGTCAATATCCGGCACTCCGGCCGCCGCGTCCCAGGTCGCTACATGCCGTCCCGAAAACGGACAGCTCGCGCTGGCGCAACCTCTTGAGCATGTTGCAGTTGCAGGCGGCACAAAACGTGCACCGAAAATTGGGTGATGGGAATGTCCAGCGTGGATGTCTCGGGTGTGGCAGAGGACCCAACCAGACCTTTTCGGGTGCTGATCAGCGACGACCAGGCGGATGTGCTGGAGGCCTTGCGGCTCCTGCTGAAGGGCCAGGGTTGGAAGGCCATCGCGGTGGATTCGCCCCAAGCGTTGCTGCATGCCGTGCGCACCGAGGTCTTCGACCTGATCCTGGTGGACCTGAACTACACCCGCGACACCACGTCAGGGCAAGAGGGCATGGACCTGCTCGCCAGCCTGGAAGAAGAAGGCAACACCGCGCCCGTGATGGTGATGACCGCGTGGAGCAGCTTCGATCTGGCGGTGGAAGCCATGCGCCGCGGCGCCTGCGACTTCATTCAGAAGCCTTGGGACAACGAGCGGCTGCTGGCGGCCATCCGCAAACAGGCCGAATCGGAGCGGCGCCGGAAGTCCGAGTTGGAGATCGCCGCAAATGTGCAGCAGAAGCTCTTCCCCCGCAAGTTGCGGCCGCTCAGGACGCTCGACTACTCTGGCCAATGCGTGGCGGCGCGCGAGGTTGGCGGCGACTATTACGATTTCCTCGACACCGCCGACCAGACCATGGGGTTCGTGCTTGCCGACGTCTCGGGCAAAGGAGTTCCAGCAGCGCTGCTGATGGCCAATCTGCAAGCCTGCTTCCGAAACCAGCCGCCGGGCGCTCTCCTGCGGCCCGCCGACGCCCTCAAGACGGTGAATCGCCACTTCTTCGATTCCACCGCCTCGGAGCGCTTTGCCACCGTGTTCTTCGGCCTTTACGACGACCGCACCCGCAAGCTCCGCTATGTGAACTGCGGGCATGTGGCCCCGCTGTTATTGCGCGACTCGGGCCGCATCGAGCAACTGGGGCCCACCGCCACCATGCTGGGCGCGTTTCCCGTTTGGAATTGCGCCGAGGCGATGGTGGAACTGCACCCCCGCGACGTGCTGATCCTATATTCCGACGGTGTGACCGAAGCCGGCATCGACCACAGGGAAGAGTTCGGCGAAGACCGCCTCATCCGCACGGTCTGCGAACATCAACGCCAGACGGCCGGCATTCTGGTGCAGAAGATCGTGGACGCTGTGTCGGATTTCAGCGGCTCATCCCGCAGTGACGACGTGACAGTAGTGGCCCTGCGCGGCATCTGACGGTCCTCACCCAGACCACCGCTCCCTGACGGTCGCGGCTCGGTAACTTACGATGAATCGGTAACCGCAGCGACCGAGCCGCGACCGTGAGGGAGCGGTTGCTGCGTTTGAAACGCGAAATCCCCAGAACGGTTACGCGCCTACAGACCACCCGTCGCGTTCCTGCCGAGTCAGTGTGAGTTATAATGAACCCCAATCACTGTGACGGAGCAGATCGGCAGATATCTCGTCCGGGCTAAGATCGGCGAAGGTGGCTTCGGGACCGTGTACCGGGCCTGGGACCCCGTAATGCGCCGGGACGTCGCCATCAAAGTCCTGACCTCCGTCAGCGACCCGGACAGCCTGGCCCGATTCCTCTCGGAGCCCGCGACCACCGGCGCCCTCAAGCACAAGAACATCATCACGGTCTACGATTTTGGCGAGCACCAGTCGGCGCCGTACCTCGTGATGGAGTTGCTCGATGGGCGCAGCTTGCGGGAGGCGATCGACGGCCCGCCGCTCTCCCTGGCGGAGAAGGTCGCGATTCTGGGAGAAACCGCGCGGGGACTCTTGCACGCGCATCAAAACGGCGTCATCCACCGCGATGTAAAGCCTGCCAACATCATGCTGCTCGCGGATGGGTCGGTGAAGGTCCTGGATTTCGGCATTGCCCGGATGGCGAATCCGGATCTGACGCGGCACACGATCACGGGAATGATGGTCGGCACCCCGGAGTACATGGCGCCGGAGCAATTCGAAAACGAGGATGCCACTCCATTGAGCGACATTTTCGCGTATGGGGTGGTGTGTTATGAGTTGCTGTCGGGCGAACAGCCCTTTCGGGGCCGAAACCTGGCAACGGTAGTCAACCTGATCACGACCAAGGTTCCCGCGCCGTTGCGGACCCTGGTGCCGGACTGTCCCGAGGCGCTGGAATCGATCGTGCAGATGGCGATGGCCAAGCGCCGCTCCGAGCGCTACCAGAGCATCCAGGAGCTGTTGTTCGACTTGGCCCCCATTGAGGCCGGGTTCCGGAAGGATCGCGTCGACGGGATGGCGGCGGAGGCACAGCGGTCGCTGGAGGCCGGCAACCTGGATTCGGCCCAGAAGCTGGTCTGGCAGGCGCTGGAATTGGACCCCAACCATCCGCCGAGCCAGGAGCTTAGGCGACGCATTCAGCGGCGGCGCGAGAGGCTCGCGCTGGAGGAGCGGGTGCATGGCGCCGTCGAGGAGGCGGAGAGTCTGCTGCTGCGGAACTCGTTCGCTGAAGCGATTCAGTCGCTGGAAGCGATGCGAGGCTGGCTGGGAGCAGACTCGGTGGCCGACTTGCGGGCGGACGTGGAAGGGCGCATCGCGGCAGCGGGGGAATCACGCGAGAGGGCGCGGCACATCGAGGCGCTGCTGGGCGAAGCTCAGGAGGCGGCAGGTCGGCGTGACCTGGCAGGAGTATCTCGGGGCGTAGCGCAGGTGTTGTCGCTCGATTCGGGGAACACTGGGGCACTGACGCTCGAACGGTGGGTGGCCGCGGAGGTCGAGCGGGCGCGCGTGGAGGCCGAGAAGGCGGAGAGGGAACGGCAGCGCCGGGAAGAGCTCGCCAGGGTCCGGCAGGTAGTCCGGGAGCAGATCGGGGCGCTTCGGTTCGAGGATGCCTCGCGGTCGATTGAGGTCGCGCTGCGGCGTTACCCGGGCGATCCCGATCTGCTGGGGCTGCAAGCGTGGGTGGAGCAGGCTTTCCAGGCAACGCGCAGGCAGGCGGCGGAGGCCCTGCGTGCCGAGGAGCAACGGCAGGCGCATGCGGCGCAAGCCTCGATATTGCTCGCAGCGCCGGCGGTCTTGCCGCCGGTCCCCGTGGGCGGTGTTCCGGAGCCCGAGGTTGGAATAGGCGGGGCGGGCGTTTTCATCCAACAGCCCGAGCCTCCTGCGGTCGGGACTGAGGCTGAGAACACCGGCGGCGAGACCGCCGGCGCTACCAGTGAGCATCTGGGCACGAAACCCGGAACGCAGGCGGAACCACCTACGCCACCACAGCAGGATTCTCACTCGCGGCGATGGATTCTCGCCGCGGCCGGAGCGATGTTGCTATTCGTGGCCGGTGCGTCCGGCATCTGGTGGCGGCAGCATTCACCCGGCACAACCGCGCCGCCGTCCGCCGGGGTTCCATCCAGCGGCACCGCGGCTCCATCGCCAGCGTTTGATTTCAACAAGGGCTCGGTGGCCGTTCATTCGTCACCGCTCCTGCCCGACCCGCCGCCCGTTAGAGGACCCGCGGCAGTCTCCTCCCAACTGCCGGCGTTTCTGCGCGGGACGCGGTCGCCCGACCGCCCAGCCCCGGTGGTGTCCCAGTTCACAGCAGAACCTGCGTCCATCCAGCGAGGGCAGTCTTTCACACTACGCTGGGAAGTTGCCGGCGCCGTAACCGGTGTGTCGATCGATCAAGGTATTGGCTCGGTGCAGAATGCCGGCGCCCGCCGGGCGTTCCCGAGCGATTCCACTACTTACACTCTGACCGCCAAAGGGCCGGGCGGTGTCGTCACGGCCTCGGCTAGCGTCTCCGTGACTTCGCCTCCGGCGCCGGTGGTGGTTGAGCCCAGCTTGCGCGCGGGGGCCACGAAGGTGAACGCGAAGGATGGGCTGACGTACGTCTGGATTCCGCCGGGGACGTTTCAGATGGGCTGCTCCCCGGGGGACACCGAGTGCGACAGCGACGAGAAGCCGCCGCACAAGGTCACGATTACCAAGGGCTTCTGGCTGGGACAGACCGAAGTGACGCAGGAAGCCTGGCAACGCGTGATGCGGACCGACCCGAGCAACTTCAAAGGGGCGAAACTCCCTGTTGAGAACATCACCTGGAACGACGCGAAGAGCTATTGCCAGGCGGCTGGCATGCGGTTACCGACCGAAGCCGAGTGGGAGTATGCGGCGCGCGCGGGGAGCACCGCGAGCCGTTACGGCAATCTCGATGGGATCGCGTGGTACAGCGCCAACAGCGGAAGCAAGACGCACGACGTGGGTGGCAAGCAGGCAAACGCCTGGGGATTGCAGGACATGCTGGGGAACGTCTGGGAGTGGGTCGCGGATTGGTATGCGAACTACCCACCGGGCGATGCAACCGATCCGCAGGGCCCGGCGAGTGGGACGGAACGAGCGCTCCGCGGCGGTTCTTGGGTCGACGGTGCCAGGGTCGCGCGGGTGTCGTTCCGTCTCAGGGTCGAGCCGGCGTACCACGCCGTCAACTTCGGTTTCCGGTGTGGGGGGAATTAGTTCCCTTTATTCTTTTTTCTTTTCTCTTTTTTTCTTCTTCTTTCTTTTTTTCTTTTTTCGGCGGCGCAGCCGCCAGGAAAATTTCTGCGAGAATAGACCCATGGGAACAAGGCCCCAACGCTCCGCGGCGATTCTTGGAACAACGATACCAGGAACGCGCGGGTGTCGAACCGTAACAGGAACGAACCGGCGAACCACAACAACAACATCGGTTTCCGGTGTGGGGGGATACGGGCCCTCTCCTTTGGAGAGGTTGGCCAGAGCCGTCTGGATTCCGGTCTGCTGCTGAGCTGGTGCAGCTTCAGGCAGAACCGCTCGGACCAACCAGCCCTCTCTAGGGTAGAGCATGGAGACGATACGAGTATGTAAAGATGGAAAAGAGAGGGGCGTCCATGACCATGACCATCACCGTTGACATCACACCTGAGGTTGAAGCCGAACTCGCCCGACAGGCGGCCGCTCACGGCCGCGCGGTCGATGCTTATGTCGTGAGCCTGATCGAAGAGGCGGTGCATCCTCCAGCTTCCAAGCTGAACCAGGATCGCCTTGAGGCCACCCTCCGGGAAATGGCGCAGTTCTCGCACAAGATTCCGTCCTTGCCGGACGATGCCTTCACGCGCGAGAGCATGTATCGGGATCACGACTGATGGCCGATGCCCTCGCGTGGCTGCTCGATACGAACATTTTGTTGCGGATGAGCAAGAGCGACGACCCCCACCACTTGATGATTCGCGGCGCGCTTGAAGTGCTGGTGGCGCGAGGTGCGCGGCTTTGTTTCACGTCACAAATCCTCGGCGAGTTCTGGAATGCCTCGACGCGCCCGGCCGACAAAAACGGATTGGGATTAAGCGTTGACGAGACGGAGCGCATCGCCCGCGTGATCGAACGGGATTTTGAGTTGCTGCCGGACAGCCGCGAAGTGCATGACCGCTGGCGGTCCCTTCTCTTCACACACCAGGTCAAAGGTGTCCAGGTCCATGACACGCGGGTGGCGGCGAGCATGTATGTTCACGGCGTCCAGCAATTGCTGACTGTCAACGTCCGGGACTTTCGACGTTTCCCGCAGCTCCGCATCGTCCATCCAGCCGACTTGATCCGCTCCTTGTAAGCGGTCCTGCCAGTTCTTGGAGCATTTTACGCCATGCTCGTGCGAGTGTCGGACCGTGTCGGGGACATTCCGGCGGGCCACCTCGTCAGCATCGGTTTCCGGTGTGGGGGGAATTAGTTTCCCACCAAAAGACACTGGGCTATTCGGCGGGCTCGTCGAGTTCCTGAAAGAGTGGAGCGAAGTCGAAGTCGCCTACCAACGGTGTCGAGAGGACTGTCGCGGAAGAGCGGCGGATCACCCCATTTACTACCTCCCTAAGCGTACGCTTGTAGGGATCGACCACCCAGATGTACGGAATGCCTGCGGCAACGTAGTCTGCGATCTTGTCGAGCAACTCGCCTGGTTCGTCGTCGGGTGAGACGATCTCAATCGCCAAATCCGGGCGTTCCAGAACGGGCGTGACTTTGTGAGGCAACGCCTTTACGCAAATGTCGGGGACACGGTATCTTGGGTCATCGCTGACGCGAACGCGCTGCTCCGAGAAAACCCGAAAGCGCCCCTCTCGGCTGCGTGCCTTCAAATCAGCCCCAATCAGAATCTGCAACATGCTGTGGTAGTATTCGCCCACGTGGCGCTCCAGGAGTTGCCCGTCCACATACTCCATATCAGGGTGGTACGTGGTGCTCAAGTATTCTTCAACGGGAACGGCGGTAGACGTCGCCATAGGTATAGTCTACGCCATCGGTGAGCCCGATTGGTTATTTCCCCCTCGTCAACCTCGTCAGCCCCAGCGCCCTGATCCTCTTATGCAGATTCGTCCGTTCCGCCCTGTGGTAGCTTTCTGAAAGAGCGAAGCTTGGCGGAACGGACTCCTACTTCAGATGCGCCTCAGCCTGCCATCGTGGTCCAACGCGCCTATGATCTGGCGCTGTGGCTGGTCCAAAAGGTTGAGAAGTTCCCCCGCTCTTTCCGCTTCAGCGTGGGCGACCGTGTGATCGCGGACGCCCTGGATTTGCTGGAAGAGCTCACCGAAGCAGCCTACACATCCGATAAAGCCGCACTGCTCGATTACGCCAACCGCGAAGTGAACTCGCTCCGTATGCTTCTTCGCTTGACAGTCGACCTGAAACTTCTGGCAGCCGCCTCGCATGAGTTCGCCTCCGGCAAAATGGAAGAGACTGGCCGCATGACCGGCGGGTGGCGCAAATCGGTATCGCGCCGGGGGCAGACGTGAAGCGCTTCGGAGGGCTGTGGCCGGAGCTGGTAAGTTGGCCCAACCTCTGCAAGGCCCTCTGCCGGTTTTGCACCCGGAGAGAATGAAGCCTGCGGCGGGCTTTCTTCATAAATAGTCTGTCCAGCACACAACCTAGTGGACTTTGTACCACTTTTGGTACATACTGAATTGTGAGACGCGATGAGCAAAGAACAAAACCCGGAGATGCCGGTCCGGTTTTACCGCACGGAAGCGGGCAGGGCACCGGTGCTGGATTGGCTGCGCGGCCTCGACAAGGACGACCGGCGCGCTATCGGGCTGGACCTTATGCGGGTGCAGTTCGGCTGGCCGATTGGGAGGCCACTGGTGGGAAGCCTCAAAGATGGTCTTTGGGAAGTGCGCTCGTCCCTTCCCAGCCAGCGGATAGCCCGGCTCATCCTATGCTTTCACGACCAGATGCTCGTCGTGCTGCACGGGTTCATCAAGAAAACGCAGAAAACGCCTACGGACGACCTGGCCCTGGCGAAACGGAGAATGAAGGAGGTTACGAAATGAAAAAGCGGAACAAGCATATCGGCTCGTCACTGGAGGACTTCCTGAAAGAGGAAGGCGTCCTCGAAGAGACCCGCGCGGTCGCGCTGAAAGAGACGCTGGCCTGGCAAGTTCAGCAAGCGATGGAGAAGGACAAAATCAGCAAGGTAGAGATGGCGCGGCGCATGAACACAAGCCGCGCGGCGCTTGATCGTCTTCTCGATCCTGGCAATGCGTCGGTGACGCTGCAAACCCTAACGCGCGCGGCACACGCTGTCGGCCGTTATCTGCGCATCGAGCTGGTTTGAAAAATCAACTTCGCCTAGAACGAGGGTAGGCGACCGTCTAATCCTTCTTGCGCTTGTGGAGATGGCGGGCCAGCCCCGCCACAAGTTCCTCTGGCGGAATTGCAAAGGCTTCGCAGACGCGTGCCTCAATACTCCAGTTAGTCTACGAAGACGGGGCAGGTCGAGCGCCCGCCTTCCGCTTCTTGTACAATTCGCGGATTTCCTGCAACTGGCGGGCATGCGTTTCGGCGTGCCCTGCATACCCTTCCAACAACTGACGCAGGGTCATGCGGCCGTTTTCGCTGTGGTTTCCGGCGCGCTCGAAGGCGGACTCGGGCAGCCCCTTGAGCAACTCATAGTTCTCCGCCCGGATGCGGCGGAAGGTTTCGAGCGATTGCTTGGGCTTGCGGCGCGCGTAGTCCAGGTTCGCCGTCCAGGCATCCTGGTTGTAGGCGATCAGCGTCGGGTTGTCCTCGGCGATCACCTGGCGGAACCGGTGGGCGCCCACCATTTCCGCATCGGCGAGATGCGCGACGATCTGCCGGACGCTCCACTTGCCGGGAGCGGGCGCAAAGTCTTCCTCCTCTCCGTAGACGCCGGTCAGGACCACGGCCAGCAGTTCGGCGCCGCGGCGGTAACGTTCCAGTAAGGTTGGGATGTCGGACATGTTTTCGAACTCAGTAGTAGTCGGCGCAGCTCATGTAATAGCCGCACTTCGGGCAGATGAGCTTGCACTTCTGCTCGGCCAGTCGCGTCGAACACACAGGGCAGTACAGCATAGGCTCGGTTTCATCCTTTAACGCGGCAGGCGGAGCGGGTTCCTTCACGATGACATAGCGATTATACCCCTGCTGGTGGGACAGGCGATTCGCCTGTCCTCGCCGGACGTTCAGCGTAGCGGGACCGGGCGAGCTTCGCTCGCTTGACAGGCGAAACCGCCTGTCCCACCAGGGACCTTCGTGACCGCCCGTCCGCCAACCGGCGGCAAGACCGCCGGCGCTACAAGGGCAAGCGCACAAACCCAACACAGGCAAGAATGCCCGTGCCACACGGTACAATGAAACAATCGTGATGAAACTCAGATTGGCGATTGGTTTGGCGGCGGTGGTTACCGCAGGGTGGGCGCAGCGTACCCCGGCGACCCGGCCGGTGCGCTTCCCTTCCCGAGGTATGCGCGGCGCCGTGGCGGCGGGCAGCGAGTACGCCACCGAAGCCGGCATGCGAATGTACGTCAGCGGCGGCAACGCCGTGGATGCCGGGATTGCGACCATGCTGGCCGCATCGATCACCGAATTTTCGCACTTCGGGTTGGGCGGGGAGTCGCCCATTTTGGTCCGCACCAAGGCCGGAAAGGTGTATGCGATTGCCGGCGTGGGCACCATGCCGAAACTCGCCACAGCGGATTTCTACCGCAATCATAAGCTCAAACCGGAGGAGATCGGCGATGCTCCCTCGGAGAAAGGGATGAAGGACTGGGTGCCGGTGTCCGGCATCCTGGCGACGCTGGTTCCCGGCATGGTGGACGCCGCCCTAGTCACCCTGCGGGAATTCGGCACCAAGTCCTTCTCGGAAGCGGTGCAGCCGGCCATCGACCTGGCGGATGGTTTCCCCATCGACGAGTTTCGCGCCATGTCGCTGGAGGCCAGCGTGAAGTACCTGGAGGTTTGGCCAGCGTCGAAGAAGGTCTTCCTTCCGGGCGGCCACGTTCTGCAGGCCGGCGAGATCTTACACCAACCCGATCTGGCTCGCACGCTGCGCTCCATGGCGGAAGTGGAGAAGAAAGCGCTGGCCGGCGGGGCAAGCCGTGCCAAGGCCATCGACGCCGTGCGGGATTATTTTTACCGCGGCGATATCGCTCACCGCATCGACGAGTTTTCCAAGGCGAATGGCGGACTCCTGAGATATGAGGACATGGCGGCATTCCATCTGGAGCCGGAAGAGGCCGTTTCCACCACGTTCCACGGGTACACGGTCTACAAGCCTGGCTTCTGGAGCCAGGGGCCGTCCATGATTGAGACCTTGAACATTCTCGAAGGCTTCAATCTGGCCAACATGCGGCTGAACTCCGCGGATTACATTCATACCTTAACAGAGGCGCTCAAGCTGGCCTATGCCGATCGCGACACCTACTACGGCGACCCGAAGTTCGTGAAGATTCCGATGGAGAAGCTGCTCTCGAAGGAGTATGGCGCCGAGCGGCGGAAGCAGATCACGGATCAGGCGTCCTTGGATTTCCGTCCGGGGGATGTGGAGGCTAATCCGCCCAAGCACCCTTTCTATTCGCAGATCGCCCGATATAAGATGGACGACGCCCTGATGGCCAAGGACACCACCTGCGTCGACGCGATCGATAAAGACGGCGTGGCCATTTCGATCACTCCTTCGGGCTCGTGGATGCCGTCCTACATCGCCGGCGACACCGGGATTCCGCTGACGCAGCGCGCCCAGAGTTTCCTGCTGGTTCCGGGACATCCGAATGAACTGGCCGGTGGCAAGCGGCCGCGCGTGACGCTCAGCCCCACGCTGGTGGTGGGGCCCGGCAAGCAGGTGATCACGCTGTCGACGCCGGGCGGCGACAACCAGGACCAGGCGTTGCTGCAGGTGCTGTTCTACGCCACGGAGTTCGGCATGAACGCCGAGCAGGCCGTGGAAGCGCCGCGATTTCAGACGGAGCACCTGGTATCCAGCTTCGACAATCACGCGATGAGCCCCGGCACCCTGCTGTTGGACGATCGCACACCCCAGGCGGTGATCGCCGAGTTGCAGAAGCGGCATCACCTGGTCGAAATGCGCACGCGGTTCGCGAGCGGCGCGGCGCCGGTAATGGTCCGGCTCAACCTGGACGGATCCATCGAAGCCGGTGCCGATCCGTTCTATTTCCGGTCCTCGCAAGCGTGGTAGGTCCGCTGTTCGAGGAGCCCGGGGGATTCGATCGCGAGGGGCTGGCCTACAGGCTCCAGTCGCTCTCCCGGGAGAATATCTACATCGGCGGCAGTTCCTGGAAGTACGAAGGCTGGCTGGGACAGATTTACCGGCGCGAACGATACCTCTCGCGGGGCCGGTTTTCGAAGAAGGTGTTCGAAGCCGAATGCCTGCAGGAGTACACCGAGACCTTCCCCACCGTCTGCGGCGATTTCGCGTTTTATCAGTTCCCCACTGAGGAGTTCTGGCGGAAGCTGTTCCTGCAGGCGCCCGCGCATTTCCGTTTCGCCTTCAAAGTGCCGGAACAGATCACCTGCAAAGTGTTTCCGGCTCACGCACGGTACGGCCCGCAGGCCGGCAAAGAGAACGAGGCATTCCTGGATGGGCGCATGCTCCAGAAAATGTTCCTGCGTCCCCTGCTGCCTTACCGGGACCGGGTGGCGGTGCTGATTTTCGAGTTCGGCGCATTCGGCAGGCGCAGCTTCGCGGAGTTGATGGAGTTTCTCGACCGCCTGGACCCGTTCCTGGCGGCCCTGCCCGCGGAGTTCCGTTACGCCGTGGAGGTGCGCAATCCCGAATTTCTGGAGAAGGACTACTTCGCGTGCCTCCGCGCCCGCCGCGTGGCGCACGTGTACAACGCCTGGTCGCGGATGCCGGAGTTGCAGCATCAACTGGCCATCCCGGATTCCGCGACTGCCGATTTCAAGGTCTGCCGCGCGTTGCTGCGCCGCGGAAGGGTGTACGAGGAGGCGGTGAAGACCTTCTCGCCCTACACCGAGGTGCAAGACCCCAATCCCGAGGCGCGCCAGGCGATGCGCGTGCTGATCGGGCGGGCGCGCGAGAACAAGGAATTCCTCTTCCTGTTCGTGAACAACCGCCTGGAGGGAAATGCGCCAATGACGATCTTATCGCTTGTGGACCCGTGAGGCATAGTGAGTCGACACTGGTCGTGCCAGCCGTGGTAGCGTCTTAGCGAAAAGGCAGATACACAATCCTGTCACGCCACTCTTCCGCCTGAGATGCCGTCCACACCAGCAGGAGGCATTCGATCGCTTCGCCGATGGCGCTCCGCTGCTGAGGAAGGACAAACACGCCTGGCGTCGATTTGCCGGCATGGAGACGATCGCGAAAATGCCGTGTCATCGTGTGCCGGTCGCAGGTGATTAGAATTCGGCCGTGCTGAGCCGCCAGTTCGAGAAGTGCCGGATCCTTCGTTCCCCGCAACCCGCCGGTCTTCACATCGAGGATATCGATGTCCGGTTCGCGCGAGGGCAAACCCTGAACGATGCCGGCCTTGAGATCTTCATCCGCCAGGAAGCGAACGGTCACGCGCGCTTCAAACCCATCGACCGGCGGGCCGCTTCCAGACGGGCGAACAGTTCGGGAGCTTGTTCGCTCAGCGGCGGTAGGGACCGTTGGAGTTCACGCTCGCCTTCGGCGATATACTCGTTGATGGTCTCTTCATTCTCGAGGTAATAGGCAATCGCGCCATACACCTGAGAGAGCCTCAGGGTCGAGAACGATTGGACGATCTCTTCCGGAGAATCGCCCTCCTGAA
>PMTT01000199.1 GCA_003167275.1 Bryobacterales bacterium
AACCGAGCAAACCTTTTTCAGTTCAGTAATCTGGCGGTGACGGATGACGGCTCGCAGGTTACTTTGCGACCGGACTGCGCCTCGTGTCTGAAGCCTCGCAGAACTTAGGCGATGGCATGGCGATTTACCGTATCGCAAACGGCGTAATGGAGCGGATGACGGTCCCGTCCTCCCGCAACCCGATCGGGTTTCACGCGAATACCCAGGGCAACCCGCAAGTGAGCGCGGATGGAAGTGTGTTCTCGTACACCGCGTACGTTACCTGCAACGGTGGGGGCTCCTGCATCTCGTATCCCTCAAACAGCACGTCTTTCCTGACGGGGGCCGGCGGGACCTCCGCACTCACGCTGAGCGGCGAAGCGGACATCAGCCGGAACGGCCGCTTCGTCTTGAACTACTTGACGACCTGTTGCCCACTCCAGCCCACGCCGGACGTGATTCAGATCCACGATTTCCAGACCAGCACGAACTTTCGGCTTCCGCTACCGCCTTCAGAGCGGAGGCAAGCGGTCACGAGCAGCGGGACCGCGCTGCTGCTGAACAGCCAGACCGGTTCGGTGGCGATCTGGTCGCCCCAGTCCGCACGCGCGCTCTCCACCGCTGAGACACCCAAATCCGCCATTCTCGATAATCTGGGTACCTGGATCGTCTACGAGGCTTTCGCCGGTTCGCAAGCCGATCTGCGCGGTTTTGAGATAGCCACCGGCCACGATGTTCTGCTGGCCAGCCGACCGCTGCAATATTGGTACTCCCCGGCATTCGACTCATCGATCAGCAACGATGCCACGACCGTCCTTTACCTCGCCGCGCCTCAATCCGGCCAGCCCTCCCAGGTTTGGACCATCCACCCCGACGGCACCGGCCGCCGGCAATTGACCACCTTCTCCCAAGACGTCTCCGAAGCCGTTCTGTCCGGCAACGGCCAGACCGCAATTCTAGCCACCGGCGGACAAATCGTCTCGATCGACATCGCGACCGGCGCCGTTCGCGAACTGATCGCTACCACGCCAACTTGCTATCACGCGACACCGCTGGTTCCAGGCTCGCTCGCCGTGCTGCCGGGGACTGGGCTTGTCCCTTCCACGCAAGCCGCGTCAGCTCCGTTGCCCACGGAACCCGCCGGCATCCAAGTTCTGATTAACGGCACGCCGTTGCCACTGCTAAGCGTCTCCTCAACCGAAATCTGGTTTCAGATCCCATTTGAAGCCTCTCCGGGCACAATCGTCAGGTCAACCGTCGACTATGGCTCCCCGTTCGGCGGCTGTTCCATCGCGGACCCCATTTCGGCGCGTGAGCCAGTTTTTGTCTCGGACAGCAGCGGCAACACGATCTTCGTCCACCAGGATTTCGGCGGTCTTGTGACTCCGCAAATGCCGGCCCAGCGCGGCGAAGTGGTCATCGGCTACGCCCTCGGCCTCGGCGGCGTAGCAGGCACGGTCGCAACCGGAGTCCCTACACCCTCAGACCAACTCTTCCCGCTCATCTCGCCGTTCTCCTGCTACCTCTCCATCGCCGTCGGCACCGGCGTCGGCCGATCTGGCGACACCGGCCTCGCCCCCGGCATGATCGGCATCTATCAGGTGAACATCCGCCTGCCCGACCCGCTCCCTTACGACAACTACACCTACTACGACTTCCTGAACCACGACTACCTGCTCTCGTTCAACTGCGGCACTCCCGCCAACTTATATGAGCGCGGCGGAGGGTCTATCCCGATAGCAGCGCCGGGACAAGAATAGCGAGCACGCAGGCGGGCCATCAGCTCCACGAGTTTTTGAAATTTCTCTCCTGCCGCAGAATGGTTTTTCATGGTCGGGCGAGCGATTTCCCCAATGTAACATGCTGGAGGATCGGCCCCTTGTGGGGCAGGTTGTCAACCTGCGGCGGATTGGTCATCCGCCTGCTTGCGTCGGCGCCCATCTGCGAGGAAAGCGCAAACTGCAACCTTGGCCGATTGCCGCAGATTGCCAGTCTGCCCAACCGCCGCTACCGCCGCCGGATGCCTTGACTGCTATCCGCCATTGGCGGATACTAAAAATGAGTGGAGCTGATTGAGACTTCTATCTTCACGAGGCGGATCACTGAACTGTGTGATGAGGAGTATGGCGAATTTCAATCCAGGATCGCCGCAAATCCGGACCTGGGCGCTCTGATGAGAGGTGGTGGTGGGATACGCAAGGTTCGTGTTGCCGTTGGATCGCGAGGAAAGAGCGGCAGCGCCCGAGTCATTTACTACTGGGCCGTACGGAAAGACCTGCTGCTCTACGCATATCCGAGAACGAGGCGACGGATTTGAGTCCGAGGCAAGTCAAGCAACTCGCCAAGGTTGTCAAAGAGGAGTTTGGACAGTGAAAACACAGATGTTTGAAGAACTGCTCGGTAGCGTACGCGAAGCGGGCGCCATTCTGCGGGGCCAGCAAGAGCCGTCGCGCCGGACCGTGATCCGATCTTCCGGCGTCCGGGTGATTCGCGAACGAACCAGCCTTTCGCAGTCGGAGTTTGCGCAGTTGATCGGGGTGAGCGTGAAGACTCTTCAGAACTGGGAACAGGACCGGCGACGCCCCACGAGGCCGGCAGCCGCACTCTTAAGCATCATTGAGTACGACCCAGCGCTCGCTGTGAAAGCCATTCATCGGGTATAAGGGCCGAGGCTCATGCTGCTGTAGGGTATGCTTCAGCTTGCCGTGTTCTGTAATTCCAGCCCCTTCATTCCAGGCAGCCCAAACCATTCTCCCCGTTGTGCGATCCTGGAGTTATGGCGGACCGGGCTCACGCGGTGCCCGAAAATGTGGAGGGGCCGTTCTTCGTAGACTCCACGTGTATCGATTGCGATACCTGCCGGCAGCTTGCCCCCGCCACATTCGGGGACACGGGCGAATTCTCCTTCGTCGAGGCGCAGCCGCGCGATGCCGCCGAGACTCGCGCGGCATTGCACGCGTTGATTGCCTGCCCTACCGGCTCGATCGGTACCGCCGACAAGCGCGAGGTCGCCCAGGCAGTCGCCGATTTTCCCCTCCCGCTGGCCGCGGGCGTTTGGTACTGCGGCTTCAATTCGCGGAAATCGTTCGGCGGGAACAGCTACTTCGTGGAGCATGCGGACGGGAACTGGTTGATCGATTCGCCTCGCTATGTCGAGCACCTGGTGCGGCGATTCGCTGAGAAGGGCGGCATCCGGTATATCTTCCTCACCCACCAGGACGATGTCGCCGACGCCGCCCGGTATGCCGAACGCTTCGGGGCCACGCGGATCATTCACCGCCTGGAACTTGCCGCGCAGCCCGATGCCGAACGGGTGATCGAAGGCTTTGACCCCGTGGAACTGTCGCCCGGTTTCCTGGCCATCCCCACGCCAGGCCACACTCGCGGACACTGCGCGCTGCTCCACCAGCAGTACCTGTTCACGGGCGACCATATCTGGTGGAGCCGGGTGCGCCGCCGTCTGACGGCATCGCGGGATGTCTGCTGGTACTCCTGGACCGAACAGGTTAGATCGGTGTCCCTATTGGCCCAGTACTCTTGCGAGTGGGTACTACCCGGTCACGGCGAGCGGGCCCACTTCCCAAGCGAAGAGATGCGCCGGCAGATGGCCC
>PMTT01000466.1 GCA_003167275.1 Bryobacterales bacterium
GTGGACTTCCATCACCAACATCGGATACCGCCCCACCTTCGGGGCAAGCGAGGAACTGTCGATCGAGACCTTTCTGTTGGAACCGCTCACCGGCGAAGCGCCGCGCCGCATTCGCGTGGAATTCCTGTGGCGGGTGCGGGATGAGCGCAAGTTCGAGACTCCGGAAGCACTAAAGGGACAGATCCTACGGGATGTGCGCGCGGCCCAGAACTACTTCCGCCGCGTCAGGGCGTGGGTCGGGCGGGTTCCATGCACTTCATCCTAAGCGGCCTCTCGCTGGTGTTGATCGATCTGCTGCTGGCCGGCGACAACGCTCTGGTCATCGCCATGGCCGTTCGCTCGCTGCCGAAGCGCGAGAGGCGCATCGGGATTGCCGGCGGCGCCGCGGGTGCGGTGGTCCTGCGGATCGGCCTCACCGCGGTGGCAATGCGGCTCCTTACGATCGAGTACGTGCAGATGGTGGGCGGAATCTTCGTGCTGTGGATTGCCCTGAAAGTCCTGACGGATGCCAGCGATCCGCCCGACGCGACGCCCGCTCCGACGCGCTTCTGGCAGGCGATCGGGTACATCATGTTCGCGGATGTCACGATGTCGATGGACAACATCATAGCGATCGCGGGGCAGGCCAAAGGCAACACCTGGCTGATCGTCTTCGGCCTGGGCCTGAGCATTCCGTTCGTGGTGGTATCGAGCAACCTGCTGGCGAATTTGATGGACCGTTACCCTGCCATAATCTATATGGGCGCGGGAATTCTGGGATGGGTAGGGGGAGGGATGATTATGTCAGATCACTTTGTGGTAAGAACGCTCCACCCCAGTGAGACGGCGGAATACATCGTGCAAGGCGTGCTGGTGGTGGCGATCGTCATTACTGGGAGGATCATGTGCCGTAGGGCGGGTGCTCAAGCTGCCGAGTAGTTACGTGAGGCATGCTTTAGCTTGCCCATCCACCTTTCAGCCTTGGTCGCAGTCGGATTTCGGTGGGGCAGGCGGTTCCGCTTGTCTCAACCCGCTTCTGCTCGGATCAGACAGACCGAGGCGCCTTCTCCATCTCCTCTCAAACCTGTTCTGCACAGCAGAGAAGTAGCGAATGGTCCTTTGTCTGTCTTCCGCTACCGCTTCCAGCATCGCCGCTCCGACAGCGTCGAGAGCTTCCTGGAATTTGTCCCGAGTGGCTGGCCGATCATCCATCGCACTCATTGTACACTGTTGCTCCGCTACTGGGCTGGTCGGTGACCTGCCCCACTCCCCAACTCCTTCTGCGTTTTCTTGGGGAGCTTTGCGAACACCAGGTCGTACGACTGCCTGATCAGCCGTTTGATCTCCGACACCGGGAGCGCGTCTTCATCCTCCAAGGCCACCCAATGGTAGCGGGCCGAGTAGGGCGCCGGGATGATCCCCGGACGCTCCACTAACTCCGCAAACTCCTCCGGCGTGCACTTGAACGACATGCACACCGGGGCCACGTCCAACACCGTTACGGCGTACATCTTGCCGCCGACTTTGAACACCAGGTCGCCGCCCCACTGCACCTTTTCGGTGGTGTGGGGCAGCGACATGCAGAACTTGCGAACCCACTCGATGTTCATTTGGCAATCTTGATCAACACTACGCCATGAGAAGGCACCTCGGCAGTATAAGCGGTCACCATGTTGCCGAGATCCTCGTGCTTCCACAGGTCACGGATTTTGTGCGTGCCGGTGACGCCGAGGTCGCTCCACTTGGCCGTGAGCTTGGCCGCGCTCTCGCCGCGATTGAACAGGCCTACGGCATGGCCGCCATCGGCCAAGGGCTTCGCCCACACTTCCAAATCGCCTTCCTTGGTGACGCGCACGCCCTGCTTGCCAAGCTTGTCCTGGTCGATGGCGATCACTTCCTTATTCATCAGAATCTCCGCGATGCTGGGCTTCATGTCGCGAAGGTCGTTGCCCGCGAGCAGCGGAGCGGACAGCAGAGACCACAGGCTCATGTGCGTCTGGTACTCGGCGTCGCTCATGCCGCCATTGCCGATTTCGAGCATGTCGGGATCGTTCCAATGGCCGGGACCCGCAAACTTCTCACGGCCTGGCTGGAGTTCGAACCCGAGGCGGGTCATGGTTTGCCAACGGTCGTTGATGTCCCCCGTGGTGCGCCAGAGATTGCCGCCCACCTTTTCGCCCCACTCGCCGACATCGAGATTGCCGTACTGGCAGAGGCTGTAGACGATCTTGCGTCCGCTATGCAGCAGCGCGTCGCCCATCTTGGCGTAAGCCGCGGCCATCGTGGCTTGGGTGCCGTCGTAGACCTGAGAGGCGCTGCACCAGTCGTACTTGAGGTAGTCGATGCCCCAGGAAGCCCAGGTCTTGGCGTCCTGCTCTTCGTGCTGGTAGCTGCCTTCATAGCCTGCGCAGGTCTTCGGGCCCGGCGACGAGTAGATGCCGAGCTTCAGACCCTTGCTGTGGATGTAGGCGGCGAGCGCCTTCATGTCGGGGAATTTGTTGTTAGTGATGATATTGCCGTTGGCGTCGCGGTGGGCACCCTCCCAGGTATCGTCGATGTTGACGTAAATGTAGCCGGCGTCGCGCATGCCCGACTTGACGATGCCGTCGGCCATCTCGCGCACCATCTGGTCGCTCACGCGATTGCTGAACTTGTTCCAGCTATTCCAACCCATCGGAGGCGTCTTGGCCAGCCCGTTCGATTTCACCGTCGGCGGCATAGGCAGCGAGACCGGCGCCGGTTTGGGCGGCAGGGGTTTGGGCACTTCGGTCGAGACGCGTGCGAGTTCGAATACCTGAGGCGGGCGTGGCGCGCGGGGTGGCGCCGCACCGGGTCCGGGACCGGCTGCCATCCCTGCCCCAGCAACTGCGCCAGGGGCCGCTCCGGGTGCTCCCGGTGCTCCGGCGGGACCGCGTGCAGGACCACGGCCACCACCGCCCACGGGCATCGTCAATTTCAGCTTGTCGCCCTCTAGGACCGCAGTGTATGTCACCTTCTGGATAGCACCGGCGCGGCCGGCCCGCTCCGCTTCGAGCGTGATCTTGCCGTCTTCCATCTTGCCATCCACGATGGTGTCCTGAGTGCGGCCGATGATATAGCCGGTGATCTTCCCATCGGCGCCCTGGTTGAGGGCGACCACCATTTCCATACCATTGTCGGTGGTCGAGGCGTTACCGGTCCAACGTCCGGTGAGCGACTGAGCGTTTGCCGCGGCGACGCAGGCCAATACGGCGGTCGATAGTTGAAGCCACTTCATAATCGATTAAACCTCCAGCTTCCATGGCGAACGGTATTTCGCCTTCAAGAACGGCTTCACCTCATGCTGCTTGACGGTGAAAGCCTTGTCGTCCCAATCCAGGGTCATGCCATGCCGCAAGGCCAGGTTGGCGAGCACGCAGGTGGTGGTGCTGCGCACACAGGTCTCGATGTCGGAGCTCGGCTTCTCGCGCGTTCGCAGGCACTCCAGGAAATTCTTCCAGTGCGGCACATTCATGTCCGCCATCTCCTTGCTCTTCTCCACCACAGGCTCGGCGCCTTTGGCGTTGAGGAACAGGGTGTAGCCGTTGCGGTTCACCATCAGAGTCGCCTTGGTGCCATGAAACGACGTGCCGTAAGTGTCGTTGTACATGGGGAACGGGTTGGCGGTGCGGCTTTCGTAGGAGCCGATGAAACCGGGATAGCGGTACGTCACCAGCATGGTATCCGGCGTCTCGGTGTTGTCGTCGACGTAGAACTTGCCACCCTGCGCGGACACGGAAACCGGCATGGTCTCATCGAATGCGAACTGGACGATATCGAGCAGGTGCACGCCCCAATCGGTCATGGCGCCGCCGGCGTAGTCCCAGAAATAACGGAAAGTGGACCAACGGTCACCCACCCCCCAGCGATTGGCGTTGAACGGACGCTTCGGCGCAGGTCCCAACCACAAGTCCCAATCGAGGCCCGCGGGAGGATCGGAATCGGGCGGGTTGCCGAAGCCTGCCTTGTTGGTAGTGCCGGACTGGAAGGTGCGGCAGAAGCTGATGTCGCCCAGGTCGCCGCTCTTGACGATCTCGCGCGCCTTCTGGAAAAACTTGCCGGAGCGCTGCATGGTTCCGGCCTGCACCACGCGCTTGTACTTGCGCGCGGCCTCCACCATTTTCGTGCCCTCTTCCACGTAGACGCAGGCGGGTTTCTCCACCCAAACGTCCTTGCTGGCCTTGCAGGCCTCCACGGTCAGGTATGCATGCCAGTGATCGGGCGCGGCGATGGAGACGGCGTCGATGGACTTGTCGGCCAGGATCTCGCGGAAGTCCTTGATGGCCTTGACCCCGTCGAAGCCCAGACGTTTGGCCTGTGCCTGGGCCTTTTCCAAGGTGGGTTGATAGACATCGCAGACGGAGACGATCTGAAAACCAGGCACCTTGGCGGCATACCCGATGTTCCCGGAGCCCATGCGGCCGACGCCGATGAAGGCCACGTTGACCTTGTCATTGGCGCCCCGGATGTTGCCGGTGAAAAGAGACGTAGTGAGCGCAGCGGCTCCCGCAGTCTTGAGAAACTGGCGACGGTCTGTGCCTTCCTGTGCCATGGAACCATTTGTAGCAGGTTTTAACGGTAATGAGGTTGGAAAGGCGGGGTCAATCGGGTTCAAGCCCCGCAGTTCGAGAGTCGGGCTTGATTGTGGTTAAAATGACGTTTACTACGAGCGCGCACCTGATGGACTACACAATGGACCAAACCACACACAGCAAGATCACCTTCCTCTGGGGCATCGCTGACAACGTGCTCCGAGGAGCCTCGAGGTGAGCGACGAGACCCGGATACCCCCACGCGTGCCGCCGGAGGGCACGGGGCAATTGGTGCTCTATCGCACCGAGGACGGGAGAACCCGCATCCAAGCCACGCTGATCCAGGAATCCGTCTGGCTGACGCTGAATCAGATTGCGGACCTCTTTCAGCGCGATAAATCGGTCATTTCAAAGCACATCAAGAACATCTTCGAGTCCGGCGAACTTGACCCGGCGGGAACTGTTGCAAAATTTGCAACAGTTCAAACCGAGGGCGGCCGGTCCGTAACCCGAGAAATCGAGTTCTACCGCCTGGAGGTGATCCTGGCCGTCGGCTACCGTGTGAAGTCGCCGCGTGGCACGCAGTTCCGCCAGTGGGCGACGGCCCAGTTGGAGCAGTACGTGGTCAAAGGCTTCGCCATGGACGACGAACGCCTGAAGCAGGCCGGCGGCGGGAATTACTTCGACGAACTGCTCGACCGCATCCGGGATATCCGTTCCTCGGAGCGGGTGTTCTGGCGGAAGGTCCTCGACATCTATGCGACGAGCGTGGACTACGATCCGAGCGCGGACGCCTCGCAGAAGTTCTTTGCCGTGGTGCAGAACAAGATGCACTGGGCGGCGCACGGCCACACGGCGGCTGAAGTGATCGCTGGGCGCGCCGACTCAGCCCAGCCGAACATGGGCTTGACCACCTGGACCGGTAGCCGCCCGCGCCGCGCGGACGTCGGATTTGCCAAGAACTATCTGAGCCGTGAAGAGATCGAGACGCTCAACCTGATTGTCTCGGCCTACCTGGACTTCGCGGAACTTCAGGCGCGCAGCCGCAAGACGATGACGATGCGCGAATGGATCGGCAAGCTCGATGACTTCCTGCGGCTGAGCGACCGCGAACTGCTGACACACGCCGGGACCATTTCGCACGACGCCGCGCTGTCAAAAGCGCAATCCGAGTTCGACAAGTTCCGGGAGGGCGAGGACGCGAAGCCGCGGCCTGTGGATTTGGATTTCGAGGACGCCATCGAACAGGCAAGGCAGATCGCCGCTGACAAGACGAAGGGGAAACCGAAGAAGGGGGCGGGATGATCGGCGGGCTGATTCCGAAGTCCGACACAACGACGCTCCGACAGGCAGAGCGCAGCCTCTTTCAGGCTGCGCTCTAGGAAGAGCCAATTCCTCGTAGGTCAAATGAGCACAGCCAGGATGGAGGCGAAGCGGCGGGCGCTGGACGGGATTTCGGCGCGGCAGCAGGCGGCGGATCGAAAGCGCAGGGCGCCGAGTGCAAACTGGTTCGGGGGACGCCGTCGGTCGGGTCGATCCCCCCGGCAAGAGACAAGGCCACGCGCCAGATGATACAATGCCTTGTCGCATAATTTGGAGAATTTCGTGTCGGATCACATGCGGGTTGATCCAGATGGCCTTGCCAATCAGGAGCCAAATGCACCCGCTCTCTCGGTGATCGTGCCGGCCTTCAACGAAGAGCGTCAGATCCGTGACTGCCTCTCGTCGATTGTGGCGTCATCTTTGTGCAGAACGGCGATAGAGCTAATAGTTGTCAATAACAATTCAACCGATGAAACCGCCGCTATTGCGCGCCAATACGCCGACAAGGTTATCGACTGTTCGGTCCAAGGAGCCTACGAGGCGCGAAATGTCGGGGCGGCAACAGCCAGCGCTGATGTTCTGGCCTTTGTTGACGCTGACTGTCTCGTTTCGCGTACTCTCCTCGCCGATTCAGTTTCAGCAGTAGACGGTGGATTTGTGGGAGGGACCTGCCGAAAGGTGCCGGACAATAAATCGATATATCACCGCTTCATTTGGCTGTCGTATGATTTTGTTGACCGCCTATGGATGGCGACAGTCAAGCGGCCTTATAACTTCTTTGCAGCATTCTGCTTCGTCAGCCGCTCATGCTTTCACAGCATTGGGGGATTCGAGATAGCGAAAGGAGTGAATTCTGATCATTACTTTGGTCGCCGCTTGGCTGAGTGCGGCCCAGTGGCCTATCTAACGTCTGCCGCATTGACGTTTTCTGTGCGCCGACTGGCCAGAGTTGGATATGGGACCTACTGGATGAGAACCAAAATGAAACGACATAACGATTATCCACCCGTCCGCTGAGACGACTGTCATGCCGATCGAGGGATTTCCGGTACTGGCGCAACTCGTTGGTGGCCTTTCCGTGGTGCTTCCCGTGTACAATGAAGCACCAAACTTGTTGTGGCTCGTCCCAGAACTCCGACGAGTTCTGCCGGCTCATGCAAGGGCCTGGGAAGTCATCGTCGTCGATGACGGAAGCACCGATAACTCTGCATCTGCCGTACGAGAACTGATGAGTTCTAGTTCTAGCGAGGTCTTCGACCTCA
>PMTT01000875.1 GCA_003167275.1 Bryobacterales bacterium
CCGCGAAAGCGGCTTAGTTCAACAGATTTTATCGGACATAAGAAGAAAAGAAAAGGGGGGGACCAAGCAGATCTTGCGGGTGAGGCTGTTCTTAACTTCGGTGCCGACGCGTTGCTTCAGCCATGAACGGACATGCTGCGCAATCTCTGTGCAAGATCGTCCATAAACTAACCAGCCGCGCGGTAATGGAGTACAATCATTTGGAGGCTGGGGCTGGATATGTATACGACAAGCCGATGGTCAACGTATGGTTCACAAAATTGAAAGTAGGCGGAAGCGAACCATACTTGTGTGTGATTGCAATACCCCAGTTTTTGTTAAGTGCCAGAGTCAGGGTGTTCGTCAAATAGTGACGAGCTTTGCTGCTTAAACTGTACACCTCAGTGCCTGTCGCATTGGTTACGCCAAAAAGCTCCTTCTTATAAGGCAAACGGACATCGTACGAGCTGTCGATCTCAATGTGATCAAAGCCTGCAACTTTGCGGAAAATGAATACATTTGAAGCTCCGAGTTTGGTGCGTAAAAAGCCTCCATAACCGTTTGAGTTCAGACTGTTTTCAAAGTTGTATCCTCCCTCGGCTCCCATGCGTAGTTCTAGGTTCCATGTATTTACTACACTACCTGTAGAATCCAGCGAGTTTAGAGAGAAAGGGAGCACGATGGAGGGTGCAGTGACGAAGTTCAGATCCTTCCCCGTGCGAGCAAATTCCACGCCCGCACAGTTACACTGCATTATCACACCCTGAAAAAAGATCTGCCCTCCGCCAGCCGGAACTGGGGGCGTCGAAAGGACATGATTCCAAACCAAGGCTGCTAAGAAGCTATCTGGATCGACTTTTTTGCGATTGTCGGTTTTTACTGAACCCGTAACTCCAAAATCTGATCCACCAGGATGCAGATCAACCGCCGAATCAATGTTGTAAGTTGGAGCTGCGCCCACAGCGGGGTTAATACCGCCGGACAAATGCACAGTCGATGAGGAAGGCGCAGTAGTAGAAGCATTAGTCGACGCACGTTGATAAGGCTCTGAGATTTGCGCCGTGCCGGACTTCGATGCAAAGATTACCATGTACGAGGTCGTGCCATCGGAAAAGCTATTCGAGCATGCGCCGCTGCTGTCTGTGTAACAGACGGTAAGCGTCAACGTGCGTCCAATTTTAAAATCATTGATTGTGACAGCTTGTACGGTACCTGCTACTTGCCCAGTGGGGGTGGTGGCAGTGACATGCCAACTTGTTTTATCCTGCGCCTCGGCCTGAGGCGGAGCTGAACTCGTTATGAAATTGACTGTTATATTACCGTCGTTAACGGGATCGCGGGAAATGGAGCGGATCTTGTAGCTAGCTCCGCTCGCGGACCAACCCGTGCTGCAAAGCAGGAGGAATATCGGCAAATAGTCTTTCATAGAGTTCAGCAGCTCAGAGCGTCTGCAATGTCACCCAGCGTCGTAGTCGTGGCGCATGGAAGTTGCCGAGTGCAGCCTGCTTCTTGAGCTGCCGTTTTTACTCTGTTGCAGAAAACTTTTTGGGACGAAGCCAAGGGAAAGAGGTCCTTGAGGGCAGTATCCGGGTTGTGGGGAGGACCGCCTATACAGGACTGGACCAGAGCTGCGGCATCGACAGCTGAGAGACATCCCGCAGCGTTGGCTTTAATCGTCTTGGATGTAAAGGTCAATTTTGGAACGAGCGCAGTATGACCATCGGCCGGCGGAGTTGGTTTTTTCGTCGCCATAATATATCTTAATCTTAATGGTGTGTAAAAGAACCGTACACTGTTTTAATTTAATTGTCAAGAGCTTAACTTCCCTTTCTTCCTTTTCCTCTTCTCGTTTCCTGTTTTGATGGGATTCGCTACGGAGTTTCAGACGGCATTTTACGGAAGTGACTGGGGAATCCTCGACGAGCTGCCCCGTCACAGGCTGCTCAACCTGCAAACGGTGCTGAACAATTGCTTATCGCTTAACCCGCAGATTTGGGTGGGAACGTTTTGGGATGCGGTGGATAGCAGCTATCAAATGTGGAGTATTGCTCCGCCGGATGTGCCGAAGGATGCGATGATCGCCAAACTACGCGAACTGCGCGCATTGGAAGTCTCCACTCGCACGGCGAAGAGCCGCTCCGTACCTTTAAGGCTCGCCTAGTTCCCCGGAGCGCGATAGGAACGTCGCCACTACGCTTTCAAAGCAGGCATGCCATGCGGAGTGAGGAGTTGCGCGCGCGCAAAGTGTGGACCTTGCCGTGGTGCGGGATCTCCGGCGGCGGAGAACCCCTGACACTCCCATCAGGTCGATCCCCACAGTGGTCTGTGTGCCCACAGTGGGTATCAGCATAACAGTAGGCGGGAATAGGGCTATGGGTAATACGCCCACAGTGGGCTGAGAACAGACAGTAGGTATGCGGCACACAGTAGGTATACTGCCCATAGTCATCATTCTGCCGTGGATGGGGATTACCGGCCTGCAAGGTCTCCGTCCTATTCTTCCGGTGGGCGTGAAGGGTTGTTGGGAATACCAGGACATTCTGCCTGGCGTCCGGGGCCGCTTGCCAACCGGCATCGCAAACGGCCGAACAGCACCACCTGGCGGCGCATATCCACCACCGCACAAGGCGTCTCAGAACTTAAAGCCAGCATTCTCAGAAACTTGCGATTTGGCAAGGATCTTGCCATTAAGGTTTGCGAGGGGGGTAAGACGATGAAAAAGACAGTGGCGGTCATGATGCTTTTGGCGGGGGGCTTGTTCGCGGCTCCTCGGGTGACGGTTGGAATCGGTTTTGGCGTCCCTGCGCCGGTGGCTGTGGTGCGGCGTCCGGTTTGTCCGGGTCCGGGATATGTCTGGGTCGACGGGTATTATGCGCCGAATCGCGTATGGGTGGCTGGCTACTGGGCGCCGCCAGCGGTGGTGCGGGTCGTTCCGCGGTATGAGCATGCGCGCGTGATCGTCGATCATCGCTTCGAGCATTTTCGCCGGTAAATGACGGACCGACGCGCCGAAAACCCTGGCCCATGGGTTCTGCCCGTGTGGGCCAGTGCGCTCCAGTTCAGCCGGGAGACGTGGAAGTTTCAAACTCAGGCGGCTCAGATAATCGATGGCTCGGGCCAACTGACGGCGCGCCTGGGCGAACTTGCAGGGAGTTCGCCGAGGATGAACGCAGTTCAGTCGTTGGCGGATAGGATCAATGGGAATTGCCAATCGGGCGTGGCGGATAGCCGGACCAAATCTTACTTAAATTTCTTGAAGCAGCGCGCAAGTCACGGCTCTTATCCTTCGATTTCGAGCCAAATAAGTCCGTAGCCCGGTCGCGAGCGCCGTCTGCGATTCCGGCGCAGCGTAAATTTCGGCACTCTGTTCCAAGTGCTGCAAAGAATTGTTGAAGTTATCTTGCACCTCCGCCGGCTTGCCCTCGAGGCTTTCGAGTTTCCCGATCAGGAAGGAGGCCGCTTCCGGAAAGGAAACGTATTCAGATCCACCGCGTAACGGCGAGCCCAGTCTGCCGAACCAAGTCCACGCTCTGGGGGGTGGCCGCACTTCACCCATTGCGTCTGGTGAGGTGTTCGAAGCGGGGGAGGTTGTGGGCTCCAGCAATTAATGCGAAAGAGCCGACGAAGAATCAATGGCTTACGGGTGTTCGTCACAGGCAAATCTGCGAAACCCTACAGCAATTCCTGCGAAAATCGCGTTTCCACACGAATTCCTGCGAAAACCGAGAGCCGGGGGAACTCAGCGGTCGAGGAGATGAGGCTGGGTGGCCAACACGCGGGCCAGCAGGAAGAGCTTCTCAAGCAGTTGCTGCCCATTCTCAAAGGAGACCGTCAGCACGCCGGGTGCGAGTGAAACTCCATCCGGCAGGTCGGCTACCGGCGGCCGATCCGGCAGCACGATCTTGACCGAGCGGGCGGCGGTTTCCGCCTTGAGCTCGACGATCCGGCCGATGACGGTCTCGTGACGCTGCTGCTCGATGGCGGCCGACGGCTCCGTGATCCTCCGCTCCAGCCAGCGCACCAGGTCGCGCTGCTCGACCGCCAGCTCCCGGCTGACGCGAACGGCTCCGATGCGGTGCATGAGGTTGACGGCCTGGCGCTTCCGGAGGCCGAAGAGGGCCTCGATGTCGCGGCGTCGGAAAAACGGGATGGGCTTCGCGCCACGCGCCTCCGCCAGAATCGCCCGAAGCCGATGAATGTATGTGGGTTGGTCGGGCACAGGAGGAATCCGGAAGAGAGTATAACAGTTTCACTATGGTATTGCACGATCGTGCACTAATAGTTTAATTCTGATGCGCGATAATGGGGGTTTATCGTGCGCCAGAGATTCGCTACAATAAATCCACCATGCCGCACGATCTGGTGGTCTCCGCGCCGCAGGGCGGGGTCACGCCCGCCCTGGAAGACCTCGCCGGGCGGACTCGCCGCTTCATCGAAGCGGCCAAAGCCGAAAACAGCCGCCGCGCCTACCGCTCCGACTGGCGCCAGTTCGAATCCTGGTGCCGCGGCCACGGCCTGGCCTGTCTGCCGGCCGTCCCCGAGACCGTGGCCCTGTACCTGACCGCTCTGGCCGCCGACCACAAACCGTCCAGCCTCGATCGCAAGCTGACCTCCATTACCAAGGCGCACCAGGCCGCCGGCTTCTCCACGCCCGCCAGCATGGAACATGCCGTCGTGAGTGAGACCATGAAGGGAATCCGGAGGACTCTCGGCACCGCGCAGCCGGGCAAAGAGCCGCTGCTCACCGCCGACATTTTGAAGATGCTCGATTCGCTCGACGAGGGACTGCTCGGCTCGCGGGACCGCGCCCTCCTGCTCGTGGGCTTCGCCGGCGGCTTCCGGCGCTCCGAGATCGTCAGCCTGGATGTCGGGGACATCACCGAAACTGCCGATGGCCTGGTGATTCGGGTGCGCCGCTCCAAGACCGATCCGGAGGCGAAAGGCACGACCGTAGCACTACCCTACGGCTCGACCGCCGCCACGTGCCCGGTCCGCAGTTACCGGGCCTGGATCGCCGCGGCCGCCATCGAGGCCGGTTCGGCGTTTCGCTCGGTGGACCGTCATGGCCGCGTCGGCTCGGGCCGGCTGAACACGGGGTCCGTGGCCCGTTTGATCAAGCGAGCCGCCGAAGTGGCGGGCCTCGATCCCGCCCACTACGCCGGCCACAGTCTCCGCGCCGGGTTCGTGACCCAGGCTTTTCTGAACGGCGCCGCGGAGGTCGCGATCATGCGGCAGACCCGCCACAAATCGCTCGACACCCTGCGAAAGTATATCCGGGACCGCTCGCTGTTCCGCGATAATCCGGCCGCCAAACTGGGGCTCTGACCCGGTTACTTCTTTGCCGCTTTCTGGCCTCGACCATCTTCGTAATACTCGCCCGGATCTCTTCTTCCGAGGCGCGGGCCCACCGTAGTTTAGCCAGCGCCGAGGCCGCAGCGTTCTTTTTGCGGCGCTTGGGAGGCCCCCGGCGCGCCCGCAATCGGGCGGCGGGGAAGCGTGGCGGCGAATGCAAGGAGATCGTTTTCGACGAGTCCCTGCCACTGTTCACTTGTTTCTCGACGTTTCAAATGCCAACACACGTGTCCAAGACAGCAGTTACACTGAGCGAGCGTAGCTGTTAGTCCTGAAATAGGATAGGCTTCGCACGCCACCGGCCTTCTCTTGCCCTATTGCGGTGGGGCAGGCCCTCCTGTCAACGTAGTGAAGGTGAACCAGATTCGATACCTCGGAGTGCCTGGAAGGCGACCAGTTCGGCTTCGTCGAGTCCGACCCGGGACCGCTCCGGCTCGTGTCTGTTTCGCTGAACAATCCGGCGTCGGCCCTGGCGGCTGTCAGTCGAGGCTGTAAGTGAAGCGGCGCGGCATCCCGTGGAATCACCGTTATGCAGCAGCCGCGCTTGGCCTGGCGGCGGCTCTGAACTCTATGCGAGGCGCCGGCGACACGGATGTCACACGAATTACGGGAGTCGTGCTTCTTCATTCCACGCGAAAACCGCTGGCTGGAGTCTGGGTCGATTGCATCAACGGGCGGGAGCATTTTGGGGACCAGAAGAACCCATCCGGAACCACATACACCGAGAAAGACGGCCTTTTCAACATTATTAATGTGCCCCGGCAGATCGGCGCTTGCAGAGTCGAGGCGGTCGGACAGGTTGGCAACGTTGTGTATTACGGGCAAAGCGAAGCCAGGATTTACGGCGATTCCTCCGGAACGGCAGTTCTTCAGTCACTCCCGGCCACACCGAAAGGGACCAGGGGCGCGATTACACTGGGGGTATTTCCGCACGCCACTCTCTTCACGGCGCCCAATCTCGATGTTGGGTTCTTGAGTGCCTTCATGATCAGCTCGATCTCGGTCACGTTCCAATAGGCGCCCGGACAAACAACCCGCAGCCCTGGTGTATGAATCTAAAGGAGAAAACGGAAGCCACACCCTTCGTGCGAATCCAGGCGGGTGTGCCCGCCCGCCTGCGGCTGCGCAGCCCCTCGCCCGCAACGCGGCCGGGGCGGACTCGATCCGCACAACTGTTTGGCCCCTTTTTCCTCGCTTTTGCGCTTTCTCCTATGAAC
>PMTT01000457.1 GCA_003167275.1 Bryobacterales bacterium
ACCTGTACCACCACCGAGCTGCGCTCCAGAACGGCAGAAATCCGAACTTCGCCGCCGCCGGGCATAGCTTCCAGCGCGTTGCCGATCAGGTTTTCGAAGGCCCGCTCCATGCGGCTGCGCTCCAGGGGCACTTCGATTTCCGAAGGAATGGAAACATCCACGCCGACGCCTTGGGCTTCGGCCGCCGCCGCCAGGGAATCGCACGCCGCCAGGGCCACTTCCCGAAGCTTGCACATCTCGGGCGCCGCGCTCTTGCCCCGCGACACGTTCAGCAGATCCTGGAGCAACTCCTGAATGCGACGAGAGGCGCGATAAATATTGCCCGCCAGGCGTTTGACGTGGGCCGGGGGCAGATCGCCATCCACCAGCATTTCGGCGCCGCCATAGATCGCAGCCAGCGGATTGCGGAGGTCGTGGACGATGGACCCGGACAGGCGCCCGATGGTGGAGATCCGCTCCTGGCGGATCAGGTCTTCGCGGGCCTGCCGGATGGAGGCACACATGTTGTTGAAGGTGCGGGCCAGGCGGCCCATTTCGTCTTCGCTGGTCACGGGCACTTCGATGGCGTAGTTCTGGCGCGCCACTTCGGCCGCCGCGCGGTCCAGTTGCTTCACCGGTTCGATGATGCGGCGGGCCATCAGGTAAGTCAGCCCCAGGCCGATCGAAACCGCCAGTGCCCAGATCAGGATGATGGTGGTGTAGAGCCGGGCGATGGCTTGGGCGCCTTCGAAGGATCTCAGAATCGAGATCTCACCCACGGGTTTTCCGGCGATGTCCTTGAGCGGGGTTACGAGGCGGGCATATTGGAGAACGCCGTCGGAGACCCGATCGGAGCCGGGAGCGCCGGCGGTCGCCCGGACCACGGCTTCGGTGGCCCGCGGGTTCAGGGTCGACACGATCACACGGCCCGGCGTGGTGACGAGGAACTCGCTGTTGGTTCGCTCCTTGAGCTGCTTGACCACCAAAGCGTCCACGCGATAACCCGCCACCAGTACCTTGAGAAGGGCGCGCCCGTGCGTGGAGTCCACATACACAGGGGTCACCGAGATCTGGTACAGGTCCCCGTTCTGCAACAGGAAGCCGGTGGACTGTTGCGGAAAACTCCGCGAAGCATCCTGTACCACCTGCAGATTCTTGTCGAGGGGGAGCGTGGTCACGCCGCCTAATGACGCGATGACCTTGCCGTCGGGATCGGTCACCAGAAAGATGGGGCTCGTATCGGAGACCTTGGACCACAGTTCGCCGGCAGTGTCTTCAATGGTGGCCCGGTCGCCGGTGCCTAATACCATGCGGACTTCGTTCATGCTGGCCAGCAGGCGGCTCACCGAAGACAGCAGCTCCTCGCGGGACTGGAACAACGATTTGTACGCCTGAAAGCCGTTCTGTACCTCTTCCTGCAGGCTGTCCGACATAGTCTGCGTGATGTGCCCCAGAACGAGTTCCCCTGTCAGGGCGAATAACACCGTGACTGCTACCGAGGTGGAGAGCAGGATCTTGGTCAGCAGCGAAAGCCTGGAGAATCGGCGGCGCATTTATTTCGGTGCTCCGGGATAGGTTCCTGTGTTGGGGACGGGCGGGTATGGCTTGCCGTATTTATTGAGATGCGGGGCCGGGATGAAGCCCGTCTCCGAGATGGAGATCAAAGGCAGGGTGAGTCCTTCTTCGGGCACGGTAATGGGATGTTCGAGGAAGCGCAGATTCTCGGGGAGCGCGCGCTCGTAATAAATCTTCAGCCGGTACTCTCCGGGCGGCACGTCGGGGATGCTGAACTTGCCGGAGGGCCCACTCAAGACGTACCAGGGGGTAGGCAGCACGGCGATAATCGCGCTCATGGTGGGATGGATATCGCAGAAAACCTGCACGATGCCCGGGGATTTGAAGACCTCGCGCGCGGAGGTTCCAGGCTTGTATAGTCCGGTATCGAATGGCTGGCCGCTAAAGGTCGAAAAGGCGTTGTGATAGATGAGATCGAGATTGGGGAAGTCCACCGTGCTCCCCACCGATACGGCCACCACGTGGGGCTGGAAATGGCGGTCTTTCTGCACCATCTGGACGCGCTTCGGGACCAGCGCAGGCTGGGGGGTGTTGCGGTCCATGCGTTCCAGCCACAGGACTACGCCCGAATAGTCCTTATTCCGGCGGACGGCGGCCTCGCGTGAATTCGTNNACAAGAAGGCAGGAGTCAGGAGCCAGAAGACAGAAGGGAAGCTGCGCCGGCGTGAGAGCCGGGTTCGGGCTCCTCCCATGCCGTTTTTAGAACAGATAGCCGAGCGCCAGGTCATAGTGATTGTTGATCCGTATCCCCTGTCCAATGTACGCGGTGCGCAGTTGCGTGGTCTCCAGGCCCAGGATGACGTTGGGCGCCAGATGGTAGTAGAGATTGCCGCCGAACAGCAGGTTCTTGCCGATCCGGCCGGCATCCAGATCGCTGTTACGATCGTCCTGCTGGCCGGAAAAGAGGTGGAAATCCAGCCGCGGCGCGACGTGGAGGGTGATCTGCGCCCAGCCACCCATGCTATGCACGGGCTCCACACGATGATAGTAGATCCCGAAGCCCTGCTGGTAGCCCTCACCCAGCGGCGCGACATTTTGGCCACTGTAAAAGGCGCCGGTAAACTCGAGCCGCCGCCACGGATTGAAAAACCAATCGAGCGAGAAGAGATTCGAGGCAACGGACGTTCCCGCGACGTGAGTCTGGCTGGTGTGGAATCCCGACGCGATCTCCAGGTGGCGCTCATCGTCGAGATTATGGTAGAACTCGTAGCGGCCTTCGAGCGCTGGGCGGGAGGCTTCCACGGTGCCGGTGAAGGTGCTGCCGGGATAGGGTCCGGTTTCGTGGGTCTGGACTACGCCCATTTGGGCCCTAAGCCCGGTCGATCGGGCGAAGGAAAAATCCTGCTCGACGCGAACCTGCGGCAGCCAGAGCCATAGATTTCCGGAGCCGGTGAGCGGCGAGACCGCCAGTTGGGCCAGCGAACTCGGCTCCCGCGGGTTGAAGATCGGCTTTTCGAGCCCTACCATGATATTGCGGTCCTTCCAATCGATCTCGATTGAACCGGTGCGCAGGCGCATGGCGGAATTGGTGGCTCCGGCTGAAAAATCCATGTAGACGGAGCCGTGGACGTTGCCGCCCCAGAACGTGCCTGGCCCGCGAAAGTCCAGGCCAATGATGGTCTGGCGCAAGGTGGCGCCCGCCAGGCCGGCTCCGGGCGCGGAGGCGACCACAGGATACTGCACGCCGCCGTTTTGCTTCGAATTCATGAAGGCGTTGAAGAGCGCCATACCGGTGAGGCGAATGGGGAACTTCTGCGAAGCTTCGACCTTGGTCTGGTCATGCTCGTCGATCCGCTTCCCCTGAATGTCGAGCTTCTCTTCGACGGTGGCTGGCGAAGGGGTCGTACCGGGGGTGTCGGCGCCCGGGACGGTTTGCAAATCTGCCGAGGGAGTGGTCTTAGAGTCCCCGGTGGAATCCAGCCGGGCGCGCAGGCTGCGCACTTCCTCGGAGAGTGCGCGGTTATCCCGCTCCAGCTTGTCGAGGCGCTCCAGGATTTGGGCGAGGTCGGGTTGGGCTTGCGCGCCGAGCCAGAGGGGCCAAAAGAGCACCGCTGGGCCGAATAACCTATTGATTCGTACCATCGAGAATCTGCTCCAGTTTCCGTGTCACCTGCGCCGGCGAGTACGGTTTGGGGAAAAAGGCGCTAACGCCCAGGCGGGCGACGCGCTCCGGGGTAGACGGGTCGGTGTCGGCGCTGACGACGATGATCGGTGTGGACGAAAGGGCGCGATCTTCGCGGATTTCCCGGATCATTTCGAACCCGTCCATACGAGGCATGTTGAGGTCCGTGACGATGGCCCGGACCGCGGGACCGGGGCGGCGAAGGATGCGCAGCGCCTCGAAGGCGGATGAGGCCAGCAGGACCGAAAGCCCGGGAATGCGCAGGAAGGCGATCTCCAGCATGGAGGCGCTGTTTTCGGAGTCCTCCACAATGAGGACGGCCGGTGGGTCCCCTCCGTGCGCGTGTGCCTGCGGCGTATTTCCGCCGTCTACAAGCATCTCGCTATTGTCCCGCATCTGGAGAGCGGCGATCTGTCCCTGCCGCTTCAGATGTGTAAAAAAGCTGTCAGCGGTCAGCGGTCAGCTTTCGGCTGAACCCGCGTGGTCGTTTGAAGTGACCGCTGATTGCCGAGCGCTGATTGCCGACCGCTTCTTACGGCACAAACCGGTAGCCGACCCCATGCACGGTAAGAAAATGGCGGGGGGCGACGGGATCGGGTTCCAGCTTCTGCCGCAATTTCACCACGTGCGCATCCACGGTACGGGTATTGGGGAAGAATTCGTAGCCCCACACGGAGTTCAAAATCATGTCGCGCGTCAGGGGACGGTCGGGGTTATGCAGAAAGTAGCAGAGCAGGTTGTACTCGGCCGGCGTGAGCTTCAACTCCTCGCCCTTGCGGCTCACGATGCGCCTCTCGAAATCTACTTCGGCATCGGAGAAATGCATGACCTTGCGCGCGTCCGGGGAGGCGCGGCGCAGCACGGCCCGAATCCGGGCCATCAACTCGCGCGTGCCGAAGGGCTTGACCACGTAATCGTCGGCGCCGATCTCGAGCAGCAGGACCTTGTCGAGCTCGTCGGCCACCGCGCTCAGCACAATGATGGGTGTGGCCACACGGGCGGCGCGCAGTTGCTTGCAGATTTCCGTGCCGCTCATTCCTGGCAGCCGCAAGTCAACCAGCACGAGGTCGGGCTTGATGGTGACGGCGGTGTCGAAGCCATGCCGGCCGTCGCCGTCCAAGACGGCACGAAAGCCTTCCTGCTCCAACATTACCCCAATGGTGTCGCGCAGGCTTTCGTCGTCGTCGATCACCAGAATCGTCTGCATTGGATTTAATTGTAGCGAATGGGGGGGCATGCTTTAGCTTGCCCCCTGCAAGCAAGGCGGCGGGCAACGCGACACAAGGCGCAAAGTCAGCGATCGGACCGGTGCGTTATACTCGACGTCGATGGCAACGATCACCGAGATCGGCACCCTGATCTCCCGTCGCCCCGAGATACGCGGCGGCCGGCCGTGCATTGCAGGGACGGGTGTCTCCGTTCGCCGGATCGCCCAGTGGCACAACGTGGGCCTGATTCCAGAGGAAATCGCGCGGAAGTTTGGCCACCTGTCGTTGGCCCAGGTTCATGCGGCTCTGGCCTATTACCACGCCAACCAGGATGAGATCGACCGGGACCTGGAATGCGAGGCGCGGGAGCCGAGGCCCTCGAACAATCACATCTTAATCCTCGGTCAGCGTCTCTCATGTCCGGCGGCTCGCCCGCTCCCGGCGGAGCGTGATGCCGACGCTCTTCCCGCCAATGCGCAGGGCTCCCTCTTTCCGCGCCTGCTCAAACAGCTTGAGCAGCCGGTCCTGATTCTCTTCGAACCAACGGGCCTCTTCCGCTTCGGTTCGAGTATCGGTCAGTTTCTTCTTGGGCATCGTGCTCTCCGTGAAAGATGGGCAAGCTAAAGCATACCCTACGCAGCTTGACAATCCAGGCCCCAACCGGCTTACTGGAAAGGATGCCGCTGGTGCGTGTGGGGAAGGTGTCGGGCTTGTCTCCCGATTCGGTGAGGGAGTGCATGGTGGGGGAGTATCCGTTTGCAGTCTGCAATGTCGATGGGGCTATCCGCGCGCTGAGCGGAATCTGCTTGCATGCGGGCGGTCCTCTGGGCCAGGGCCGGATTCACGACGGGCGGGTGGTTTGCCCATACCACCTGTGGGAGTTCGACTGCATCACGGGCGAATACGACTACGATTCCACGAAGAGCATCGCCACCTATGAAGTGAAGGTGGAGGGCGACGACATCCTGATCGAGGTGCCGTCCGGTGCCTGAGCTTCCCGAAGTCGAAACCGTCACCCGTTCGATCGCACCACTGGTGGGGCGGCACATCGTCTCCGCCGAATTCCGCGCGACCCGCGTGCTGCGCGGAGGCGACCCCGACCGCATGGCCGCGCGCATCCAGGGCCTGCGAATCGCGGGTGTAAAGCGCTACGGCAAATTCATTCTGATGTCCCTCGATGGCGGCGGCGGTCCGGGTTACCTGGTGATCCACCTGGGAATGACCGGCCGCCTGTTGCTCGGCGGGCCAACCGGCAAACACACTCACGCCATTCTGACGCTGGATCGCGGCGTGCTGCTTTACGACGATAGCCGGCAATTCGGCTGTCTCGAATTTCACGAGGAGTTTCCCCAGAGAGTCGCGAAACTCGGGCCTGAGCCGCTGGAGGTGCGGTTCGAGGATTTCGCTGCCGCGCTCAAGCGTCACAAGACGCGCATCAAGGCGCTGCTGTTGAACCAGACGTTCCTGCGCGGGTTGGGTAATATTTATGCGGATGAAACGCTCTTTCGTGCCGGAATTCACCCGCTGGCGATGGCTTCGCGCCTGCGCGGGGAGCGGCCACGACGGCTGTTCGATGCCATCGGAGCGGTACTGACGGAGGCCATCGCGGCGGGCGGTTCTTCCATCTCGGATTACGTGGACGCCGAGGGACGCAAGGGTTTTTTTCAGCTCAGCCACCGGGTTTACCAGCGCACCGGGGAGCCGTGCCTCACCTGCCGGACGCCGATTCGCCGCCTGCTGGTAGCGCAACGGTCCTCGCACTTCTGTCCGAAATGCCAGAAACGTTAGTTCGCATACCATTGAAACCAAAAGTGTCGAAGTCCCGTCTGGAGTAGTGCAACGGCACCCCGCGTCGCGCTAGAGTGAACTAAGGGCCACACATGAGTGCCGTCTATTTCGGCGTTTAAAAGAATTCGGGATCGCTATTTTGCGAGAATACCAAGAGGAGATTTCTGACGTGAGACGCATTTGCCGTTACCTTCCGCTTTTCCTGCTGCTCTTCAGCATCCACTTTGCCCACGCCCAAGCCGGGTTTGACCTCAACGTTGGGTTTGGCTCCGCCCAAGACAAGGCACTGGGATCGGTCGACCTGAACACCCTGCTGCCCTGCGCATCCACCGGGAGTACGACCTGCGCGAATACGCCCAGCCTGAGCGGGTTCTTTTTAGGGTTCGGGGGGAACTTGATGCTTTGGAAGAAATTCGGTGTTGGCGCGGACTACACCCTCCAACCGGCCAAGACGGACTACCTGGTATTCCAGTCGCAGGGTGTCGGAGTGGTCGGCGACAAGCTGCAATCCCGGGTCGGTTTTTACTCCTTTAACGGCATCTTTCAGCCGGTCAACCAGAAGAAGGTCGCTGTGCAGTTGATCGGTGGAATTGGCGGAGCGAATGTAAAGCTCTATGAAAACCAATCGAGCAGCAGTTCGGTCCTGGGGAATGCAAACCAAACGCAATTGGCCGGAAGCGCGAACCATTTTCAAGTGCACGGCGGAGTGGGCGTTCAGATTTACGTGACCGATCACATTTTCATCCGTCCGGAGTTCGACGTGCGTTACGTGACCAACTTCACTCAGTACGGCCGCAATGTGGTCACGCAGGAGATGGTTTGGCTGGGTTATAGCTTCGGCGACCGGCCGTAAGTTCGCAGCTAGTGGGGCAGCCGATCTTGGCTGCAGGCGGCTTTCAGCCGGCGGTTTGCCGAGCGCGAAGATTGGAGTATGGGGAACAGCCGCCTGAAAAGGCGGCTGCAGCCAAGATTGGCNNTCGTCGCCGCGGATCCAGTCTTCGCGAGGGGGCGAAAATACATCCACCGCCACGGTGTCTTCCAGGACTTCGACGGCATGCGGCGCATGGGGCGGGATCGTCAACACCTCGCCGGCGCGAACGATCTGCTCGCGGCCTTCGATGAAGAACTTCAAAGCCCCGCTCTCCACCATTGTCACCTGCTCGTTCGCATGACTGTGCTCCGGAACGATGGCGTCCTTCTGTAGCTCCAGACGCGCGATCGTCATGTGGGCGCTATGGATGACCCTCCGCGCGATGCGCGCATTCATCTGCTCCCGTTCCAGCCGGTTCCAATCGTAGAGTTCCATGCGCGTATTGTAACGGAGCGATCAGCGTTCAGCAATCGGCAATCAGCTTTCAGCTTTCAGC
>PMTT01000459.1 GCA_003167275.1 Bryobacterales bacterium
CGATTGTTATTCCCGGCGCCGTCGGCGATGTTGAATTGGTCCCCGAGGATGGCGCTGGCGTGCCGTTGAAACAAGAAATACTCGGCCATCTGGTAGACCAGGACCTCCTCATTGATGCCGACGGGTTGGTTTTCTTCGATGAAGGCATCGTGGATCCGCTGAACGTCGGGCTGGTCGTTCGCTTCGCGCTCCGTCGACGGGATGCTGGAAGTTAAGCCGTGGCGGACGGCATTCTCACGGATGGCGGTTTTGCCATCGGGGGTGCGGGGGCCTGTGGACTTCTGCGCATTGAGGCGGTTGGCCTCGATTTGGGCTTGAGTGGCCATAGATAGAGTTCTCCTCTGGCGGCCGGTGAGGGGCCGCGGATATTTCCCTGGTTGTTCTGCCGGGGGTGGAAGGCGAGGCGGGTACGACGAGCGCCTTCCTGATCCGGTTATAGCAGACGAGCGGGCGAAAACGTTCTCGGAAGCCTGTATGTGGTTGTGGGGATGGGAAATATAGTTTGTGACCGAAAAAGGTTTGGTCGACTGGGGTTTGGGGGAGGCGGGATGAGATCACCAATTGTATCAGGTGCGCAGTGGACTCACTCTGGCCCACCTGCCATCCCTGACTTTCAGCGCGGCTGTACGGAGATCACGGCTCCCGCAGGCGTACTGAAGCCGCCGTAGGTGGCGATCAGCGGGTTGTCGCCGATGGCGGCAGTAGGTGGAACGACCACATTGAACTGGTACAATCCCGGACTGATGACTCCAGCGAACTGCACTGTGGCCGACGCACCGCCAATCTGAATAACCGGTAGCGCAGGTAAAGCNNCGTAAAGAACAATCGTCTCGCCGGGTTGCGCGGGGGTGAAAGGATACCCCGGAACCGACATCGACGTGGGGCCCAGCAACGATCCGTTTGCATGCGTAGCCACCGCGGATTTACTCGCACCGAACAACAGGAGTGACGGAGCCACAATACGCATGTTCGCGGTGAAGGGCGCGGTGGTGTTCGTTTCGTTTGTAACGACGATCGACACTGGCCCCTGGGCGCTGTCGAGCGGCGTGAGGACGTTGATCTGAGTCTCGCTGATGAAGTACATGTAGGCGGGCCTCCCGTTGACTTTGACGCTGACGTTGCCCAGTTGCGTCGGCATTTTCCCAGCGGCGAACTCGGGCGCACTCCCCCAGGCCATTCCGTTCGACCCGATGTTGGGAGGCGCGAGGCTTGTGCCCTTGATCTCGATCCAGTCATTCTGCGCTATGTCCGGAAAGCCGCCGGCGGTATTTACAGATGTGATTGTCGGGGCCGGGTTGAAGATGATGTCCAGCACCGGGTGCAGTTCGATCCCGTTCGGCGCCACACCGGTCTGGCCGTGCAGGAAATCGAAGAATCCGACACCCTTGACCAGGACCGGAACGTTTGCAGTCTTGAAGTCGGTGGTTGGCTTGAGGTGGGCGTCGAATTCCGAGCGGGCGTTTGTAATGGCCACCGCGAACGGACTGCCGGAACTCACACAGTTCGGTGAGGGGATCTCAGCGATCATGGTCTTCCCAGCCGAGTCCGAGAGCACGAGATGGTAGTCGGAATCATCCTCCAGTCTGAACTCAGTCAGAGTGGCGTTTAGTACGAATACCGTTGTCTCTGTGGGCTGCTCGCGGTTGGTCTCTGGCTTGTTTGAAGGCGCCGGCAACGCCGCCAGGTTTGCAATCGTGGTGGAGGTAATGTTGTTTAGGTTCACCAGCTTGGAATCGGCGTCGGTGCCAATCTTCACCGGCCAGCGCTCCACCCCACACTGCCCGAAGGCATTGATGCAAAGAACCGCCAGTACAACTGCAGCGCGTACTTTCGACATACTGAAATCCCTTTTCGCTCGTCCCACTCACTCCGCAATGGGAGGTGGGACGGCCGGCTCCGCAACCACGGCAACCCCTTCCTGAGATGGCTCGGATGTCGTTCGCGCGGATTCAGGGAGTCGCCGGCTGAACCGCGATCATAATGAAGCCAGCAGGCGCAACAAACTATCGACGTCCTCCGACTCCAGGATCCAGGCGCCGCGTAGCACGGGGCTTGTGCGGTACGGGTAAGACGACACCGCCAGGACCGCGGGCATCCCCAGCAGACCGCCTCGCGTAGAGCCCTTCGGCAAGTCGATCCACTGGGGCTGCTGCGCATCGCCCGTAATCTGGACCTGCCCCGGCGCGAAATGGCGGACCAGTTTGCGCGTCAGCACGGTGGAGTTGGAATCGATCAGGGACAGGACCGAGAGGTCGCGCTTGAGGATCTCATGGAAGAAGATGGCGGGCTGAAGCCGGATATCGGAGCGCAACTCCTCGTCGGTGGACCAGGCCGGGAAGAGCTTGGCGTCGGGCGCCTTGTCGGTATCGAGTTGGCGGGCCAGCGAGTAGGGGTCGATGGGGCGCAGGTCGGCGGTGTTGTTCAGCGGTTCGGCGAGAAACAGAAATCTCGGGGAGACCAGCGTCGCGCGGAGAGTGAACAGGATGGCGGGCTCAAACTCCTGACCCTGCTTGCGCGCCGCGCGGAAAAGCGCGAGATACTGGGCCACGTCGTCCTCGGTCACGGGCCGGCGGAATGCGCGCGGCAGGAAGGCCTTCAGGATTTCGTGCGCGGCTTGTTCGGAAGTGACGCCGTTGCCAGGGCGCGCCACCAGGATCTTCTCGCGCGATTTGAATTCCTTGCCCGCGACATCCATGGCGACCTTCGCGGCCTGCAGGTACTTTTCGAAGAGCAGCGGAGAAAGGAACAGCGTCTCGCCGGCATTATCGAAGCCCTCTCCTCCGGCGCCATCGGCCGGTAGAGAGCTGGTGAGGTCCACCTGGATATCGAGCAGGTCACGCAGGGTGGCGGCATACTCGTCGCGGTTGAGACGGCGGATGGGTGCAGGGCCCGGCGTGGCGCCAGCCCCGCAGATGGATTTGCGAACGGAGGTGGTGACCCATTGGGCAAACTGTTCGCGCTGGTCGACCGGTGGGACGGGAAAGCCTTTGGGGGGCATCTCTCCGTTGTGGACGCGGAGGGCGACTTTGTTCCAGCGCTCGGCCTCGGACCGGATGGTGGTGGGGCCGACGATCTGCTGGAGCGGGAAGCCGCCGGCGGGAGCGGACCCCTGGTGGCAGGCCTGGCAATGGGTTTTCAGGAACTGCTGAGCGTCGTCGAAGGAAAAGCTTGCCGGCTGCGCGGCGAGGATGGCAGGAAGCGCCATCAGCATCGTCAAGCGGGCGGTGAAGCGGGGAACGCTCATAAGGCC
>PMTT01000868.1 GCA_003167275.1 Bryobacterales bacterium
GGTCCGCCCCACCATGCTGGTGCGGGTCGGGCGGTTTTCACACAGATCCCTGCCACGCGGCGGGCAGGGTGGTGCTCTTAGCTTCAGCGGCTGCGGGGTGAGTTGGGTACTGGCGCGGCGTCGCTAACCTGGAGTTGCGCCCGCACCCGCTGGCCTTGTTCCAGGTGGCGGCGCTCATGGGCGGCGGCTTGGGTGAACATCATGCCTAAGCTCATCTTGAAGAACCGGGAGATGGGTGTTTCTACTTTTACTCGCGCGAGATCCAGGCCGGCGGCACGCTCGATCTGAATCAGAAACATGCCTTGCAAGTGCAGAAAGGTGGGTAAGATGGCCGTGACCGGTTGCTGATGAACCGGCACGAAACGGCGGGGGGCCCGCACTTTCCGGCGAACGGGCGGCTCGGTCATCCGAACGATCCAGCGGTCGAAGCGACCATACTGGAATGGGCCGTTGCCGGTGAGCCCGCGGGCCCGCGCGCCGTCGATGGCCCGTTCAATCGCCCGGACTTCCCAGGTGCCGACCATCGTCAAATGCTCCAGGCACTCCTCAATCGACCAATTGCCGGGGGCTGGGCGCCAGTTGAACTGCGCCTCGTTCAGCCCCTCGGTGAGCTTTCTGGCTTGGATTTTAGCCTGTTCAAACGCCTGGCTCGACTGCTCTAGTTCGGGATTGTCCACACTCGGGATTATAGCGAAGGCGAGCCGGGCTTTCAGGGAACCGGAGGGGTTGCGGTATGGGCGGCATTCTCCAGGACGGTATGCGCCTTGCTGGTGCGCAGGGCCAGGGACTCGCGTTCCTCGAACTGGAAATCGTCGGAAAGCAGTTCCTGGACGGTATAGGCCGACTTGCCTACGCCGCAGGAACCGTGCCGGGCGGTATTGGCGAAGATATGATACAGTTCGTGGGCCACTACACGACCCAGCGCCCGTCCGAACGATTCTTCGCGATCCGGTGAGCGGACGCCCAGGAGTTCTTTCTGGACGAAGGTACGGATGCGGTCGCAGTCCACGTCGCTGAACGGAAGGATGTTGCCATCGCTGACGTGAGTCCAGCCCAGGGCGCCGGGGTTGCCGGCATTGTGGGGAACGAGGCCGGCGATATCGCAACGACCCTTGAAAGTCAAAACGGCCAACTCGACGCTCAGCTCATTTCCCTTGACACCATTTAAAGAGCGCCATTCGAACGTCATACCCATGGGGGCCATAATCGATTCGAGCTCATCGTGAAGGGCCTCCACGACGCCTACGGGCGGTTCCTGGTCAAAATGCGTATACAGCGCGATGGGTGCAACCGGGATCGACCGGTTTTCACAGAAGCCGGGCACAACGCCCAGCGTCAGGCAGAGGACGAACAATTGTTTCACGTGAAACAGACCTCAATACCTTCAATCAAGAATGACCGGCGGGTCGATCGACCACCAGTTCGGGGTGCTCCCGGACGAGAGTGTTCGCCATATGGCAGGCGAAACAAAGCGGCAACGAGGCCGCTAGCACCTCATACAACTTATCGGCGGGAACCTGATTCCACTCCACACTAATCTTGCCGGCTCGCAGCAGAGCGGGCTTCTGGCCGTTCCACTCAATGTCGCCGAACGGCCGGCCGCAGCACGCGCAAACCTTACCCTGATACCACCTGGTGAGGATATTGCGAACCAGGCAATCTTCGGGGGATTGGGCGATCTGGCTGAGGCACTCCTGCCCGCACCCGGCGCGCTCCGGCCACCGGGAACAGGAGGAAAGCCGCAACTCCGGCGCGCTGCCAAGCGCCGTGGCAGCGGCGTGACCGGCATCTACCACCACGCCCGCGGGTCTCCGGTTTTCCGGGCAGGTAATCACGCGCCTGCCCCGATACTTCCACCAGGCGCTTGCCAAGCGCCAAACCGCGACGCCTAACAGCAGAATCGCAATTGCCACGACGACGGGCTGAACCGGCATAAAGAACTCTGAAATTCCTGAGCAATTTCCCAGCCAACTGCTAACTCACTGAATTCAAACGACACAGCCCCCGGATGGCGGCTTCGCTCCGAGAAAGGGTTGGGGGTAACTTGCCGGTCTGCGCGCTATGACGCAAAGAGCAACGATTACGCACCCTCGAACGTCTAACCTAACGTGCGCAATCGTTCTATTTGGGTCATTTCACTCCTGTTTGCCGGGGCGCTCGGCGCCGCGATTAGCGATTACGATTCGGCCAAACAGAAGCTCGACCGGATCGAAAGCGACCGGCTACGGAGCGGCACGCGGGTGGAGTTGACCGCTCGGGAGATGACCGCGTGGGTGGAGCGCGAGGCGCCGCAGGGCGTCCGGAGTCCCCGGATCCAACTGGTCGCTCCGGAAGTGGCCAGCGGCAGCGCGCTGATCGACTTCAACAAGGTGCAAAAAGCGCAAGGCTACGAGCCCGGCTGGCTGATGTCGAAGTTGTTGAGTGGCGAACACCCGGTGAGCGTGACGGCACGGGTCCGCTCGGCCAACGGCCACGCCACGGTAGATGTTCAAAAGGTGGAGATCTCGGGTGTCATGATCGACGGCAAGACGCTGGACTTCCTGATTCAGAACTTCCTGCTGCCCATGTATCCCGACGCCGCGGTAGGCCGGCCCTTCGAACTCGGTCATCGCATCGAGAAGCTGGACGTGGAGCCCGCGTCGGTCGGTGTGGTGATCGGCCGGTAGCCGACCCAGCCTGCCCCCAACCCTGTCCGCTCCCGATCACTTTCCGGTGATGTGCCCGTTGCGAATCAGGCCGGACGCCTCGTCGGCGGTGACCTCCATCCGGTCGCCTTCGAAACGGATCTTCAGCGTGTAATGGGTTAATGTTCGCGACCAGATTCAGGTCCAACAGAAACTCGTTCTCCGCCGTCCACTTCCCCATGGCGCCCGCCAACAGGTGGAGCGGTCCGTGGGGACCCAGGCGATAGACGCCATCCAGGCCGACCGGAAAACTCAGGTCCTCCCCTAAGTACTTCACCTCGAGACGGGCTTCGCTGTTGTCACGGAAGGTGAGCGACAGGCTGTCGAGCCGCGACGGATTGAGGGGAAACGTGGACCGCTTTCCGGAAACGGAAGCGGCGATCTCAGGCGGTGCGGACACCGGCACGGCGGGGGGCGCCTTGGCCGCGTCCGCAACCTTGGCCGGCAATTGGCGGAGAGCTTCGTCCTGTGCAGGCAAGGCCACTCCGAGATGCTTCTGGAGCACCTGGTCGACGGCCGATGCCAAAACCTGGGAGTCGAGCCATTGCGACTCGGGCGTCGCCGTGCGCCAGTGGCGGTCCGGCCAATAGGCGGCTGCCGGTACCTGGGCGTTCAATGGAAAAGACAGCAGCGCGGCTGCGACCAGAGAGAAACAGATTCGCTTCGGCGTATCGGGTCCCAGCGTACCAAATGGATAGAGGGTGGGCGGACCCAGGCATGAGCGTTCAAATCAGAGTGTTGGCCAAACGGCCTCGGCTGCCCACAATTCGGTGTGGGGTCGCGGGTGTCGCAACTTCCCATATGGCCGTTTCGGGCCAATGCCTTCCTGCGTGGGTGCTGTCTGCCGAAGTCGTGATAGCCGTGAACCTTGTGCCCGAAACTCAACGAGAAGCTTGCGAATGCAAGGGTTAGAATCAGTGTGACTTAGAGGCGTCAATTTTGTAATGGCGAATTTCTCTGAGCCTTCCAGAGGAGCGGGAGCACTGGAAACTCTTCACGTCCGAAGGTTGCGTTCCGCCAGTCCCACCAACCTACTTCCTGGCAGACTTCGTACATAAGTTCGCGTCGCTCATCGTGCGAGGGAGTATCGTCGGCGCCGCTGCCGTTGACATTTGCTAGGCGATCCTTATAGACATGATATCTTTCGACGACGGTCTTGGTAGGCTGCAGATTCAATATAGTTGACGGCACGACATCACGCAGCCACTCGTATACAAGTCCAACCAGTACGTCTTCCTCATTGTTATGACACTTTGGATCGAGACCAGCGAAGTCAGACGCAAACCTTTGGTAATCATGTGGTGTCGCAACCAAAAAGGCGCACCGATGGTCACGCCGCTGGGTGTGCAAGGCGTGAAACATTGCCATGCCGGTCTCGATTGGCATGTTCATTCTCGCGAAGTTATCGTTGCCCTCGCCTTTCGAACGTGACAATTCATGAAGTGAATAGTGGCAGTTGGAAATGGCGGCAACCAGCATATCAAGACGAGGTCGGTCCGGTGTGCTTAGATCTTTGGCGCAAAGTGGCAGTAGGTTTGCAGCAACTATTGGAAACTGCAGAGCGTCTTCCATGCGCGAAAACTCACGATCAAACGGATAATTCAGGAAGACCTGATATCGCGTGTAATATTCGAGATTCTTACGCATTTCAGTCTTACCGCTGTTGCTCTACTGCGGCACTTACCGTTAGGTCCTTTACCAACCGAGAAAAGGCCTGCCTGTACCTATCGGGAACAGTCCACTGCGTGAAGTCGCCAATGTGCTTCACCCGACGCAACGCGGCCGATACCTCATCGCCCGCCTTCAAAATGGCGTTGTCAATTCTAATGGGAAACAATATCGTCTTCTTGGCTTGCGATTCCCTTCTAAGGGCGTTGTCTACCTCGTAGCGCACCCAGGTGCTATTCACCGATGCCTCCGAGAGTATTAGAAGTACCTTATCTGTGAGTTGAATGGCCCGATCAATTTCAAGTTCAATATTATCGCCGATTTTTAGATCCTTCGAGTCCAACCAACAGCGTATTCCAACGGCTTGGAGATCACTGTACATTCGCTCCGAGAATTCCTTGTCTTGCGCACTGTAGCTTATGAAACAGGAATACTGATCGATCGGAGTTGTCGATCGTGCAGAATGGTCGCCCCAGCCAGCGGCCTTGATCTGCAGAAGGATGTGCTGACAGGCGGGACCGACGGCTGCCAACAGGTTACCGTCTCGAGGCCGGCGGTAGCGGGCGACGGTGATGCCTGCGAGGTTAGACGGAAGCAGAACGGACGATCCCTCTTCCGCCATAAGCACGAAAACGCGTGATCGCCCTAGACGGCCCATGAACAGCCCAAGTTCAAAGGCGACGTTCTCTCGCGGACTCGTGGCGCCGCCATGTCGTAGCGCGACAAGATCATCTGTCGTTACTACGAGGACGGCAAAATCGATTGCATCCAGCGACCTGAGCAATGGGTCTACTGGGTACTCACCGAGCGAAAAGACACCTTCACTCCAAAACAGCGTCTCAGCCTCGTCTTCAAGCCGTCTCTGGAGTGCGAGCGCCACAGGGATGCCTTCAGTAGAGGAACCGATGAAGATGGTTGGCTTGCTCATGGACTTATTCTCGGCATTATGTTGATGTCGTAAACATGAGAATCACGCTTCCCGCGGAAGTCCAATCTGGTTCACTTCCATTCCAGGCAGCGTGGTGCGCCTTTCCTCGACCCACGGAACACGTGGGGCGTTACCTCGAATGCCGCAGTTTCCTAGCGCCCAGGGCCCTCCGCCAGATATAACATACTTTGGGCTGCAGAGGTACCCACTGCGCAATCTAACAACACCCACCGCGCAATCTAAGCTAGCGACAGCCGAGCCCGAAGCCTCTCGAAGGCCTCGCGCACGGGTCCAGTGAAAACGTTATTGGCAGCATAGAATTTCACGGCTTCGCCTGCTTCTTCGCGAACGTTGTACCCAGATAGCCCACCTGAGATCGTGTGCTTCATGAGAATGATCGCGCCGAGGACCTCAAGAACATCATCTCGATGCCGCGATGCACCAATCGGCCCCTTCTTTAAGTTGTCCTCCGTGACAGTTTTGAGGCCAATGCCGCCCTTGATAATGAACTTGTTCAGCACGCTCGTCATATCATTCCGAAGGTCGTCGACCGAGTATTTTCTCTGACCCTCCTTTACGCGAGCACTATTAAATATAGCGTCGGCCTCTGGGTCGAGCCTACAGTCGACAAGCGTGATCATTCCAAACCCGGAACAGTGGGCTGGAGGAATACCTCCAATGAAATGGCAATGCCTGAACGTCGTGTTTCGATCGAACTTGCAGTTTGCCCATGTGACCCTCTCAAAACGACACCCGACGAGCGAGACACCACTGAGGTCGTGACGGGCGATGGTGCCTGCAAAGGTGAGCCCCGTGATTTCTGGACCGCACACGGCCAATAGTAATTCCGTCCGGTCCTGGTGGGTGCTACCTTTGGGACGGAACCGCTCTACGGCAATCAAGGCCACGATTGCGGCCAGCCTGCAACCCTCATCGGCAGGCATACGAGCATCTTCGTGTGCCGAGCGGAGTTCCCTGCAAATCTCCTTAAGGCGACCTATCGTCTCATCTTCGAGACCGTGCCCCTTAACCAAATCCACAATCGTGGATCCGACATCCTGCCTGGCTCCAGCCTCGAACCTTGCTTTGGCGATAAAGCGACCGACCCTATCGCCGCTCCAGTCAACTAGTTGGGCTGCGATCAGAACGATGCCAATCTGCTCCTGCTTGAAGCGCCATGCATCATCGGTTCTCGATTTTTCAATTAGTGGGTGGCTCTTCAGCTTCTCTACGGCGTCTTGAAGCGAGGCAGGATCAAGGCTGGGACGCACCTCAGACATGGCCAACTGGAGCAGTTCAGTATTAGGCGCCGCCCCAACCGTCTTCTCGATGGCCAGAGTTCTCAACACTGCAATCTGCTCTTTGGCTGAAAACGGGAGCTTTTGGCGTAGCAGTTCCCGCTCACAAAGTGCGTCCATAAGCCACAGTAGCGCGTTCGATTCCAATGGGGCGATGGAGAGAGTGGAATCTACCGTGCGCTCCGCTAAGTCCGCGATGAGGCTTAGAACAAAGCCACGGCCAATTAGCGCGAGGTTATCCTTAAGCAACGCTGAATATGTCTCGCAGGCATAGCTTTGATGGCGCTGAATTCGTAACCTGGAGGTAAAATAGTTCTTCGCTTGCTCAGGATCAAAGGGCTGGATCACATAGACCAGCGATCCTGTCGCGTCGATAAACTCTTCAATGGCGGCATCTGGTAGATTCGTGTACCAAAACGACGTACGAGACGTGATGATAATCCGGGTCCCCGTCGTGCTGGCGAGCGCCGCCAACGCCTGCAAAACCTCCATGGGTTGTACCAACCCGCGGTTTCGCAGAATGTATTCGTCAAAACCGTCGAAAACAATGCGAAAAATGTCGGCTTTAAGGGTCGCATGTAGAAACTCTTCCTCGTGGCCGTCAAGCCAACCAATCGGCGCATCGAAATGCCGAAATGAGTGCGCGATCGTTTTTGAGAGGGAGCCCTGGTCATCAATTGACAACGTCTGCCACTGAGAAGAATCGACCATCAGCGGAATGATGCCTGTGTTCGCCTGGGCAAGTTCGGATACCAGATGTCGACTCATATACGTCTTCCCCTGCCCGGGTTCCGCTAAGACGATGGCGAGTTTGCCCCTGCCACTTTGAGCTTGGGAAGAAGGCTCAGGATCGCACAGGAAGGAACGAAGCGGATTGGGAATCCGTCTGGGAATACTGGATGGCGTCTCTACCTTGGGGTCTATGTAAAACTTCGGCTGTTGCTCGATCAGTTTTCTTAAATAGACCTGCAACTCGTCCTTGATGAACGAAGCCAGGTACTCCTTCGTTGTCCAGATACCCTTCGCCTTCTTGAACAGCGGGTAGATGTCCGAGTTCTGACGAATCGTTCGGGCGAGGGTCGGGGGAAAAACGACGTGCACGTCCGTTGACCCCCTCAACTGCCTCGCGGCGGTGCGAATGTCCTCCAAGCTAGCGGCAGCGTGGAGGTATAGAACGGCAAATGGATATTTCGATGTGTGCACGGAATACCACCCCTGGTGAAGGGACCATCGGCTTGCCGTTCCTGCGATTGGGGCCGAGTCAATCTGGGTCGTTCGGCTATGGTTAAGAAGTCTGGTAACTTCGCCAAAATCTAACGCGCTCATGATCTTCGTGAAAACGAATGGCTGCGGCTGCAGACCGATGTTACGGAGTTGCCCCGCCAGACCACCAGTATGGCACCAGTCCAAAGAACATGCTACGCCAGCGCCCAAAGAGACCTGAGGCTTCTGCACCTTTACGAAAACTCCTCCTACAGTTGGCCATCGGCATTCAGGGATACCCCCACGAGTTGGTTTGTCGTCCCTGATGTCCGGTGCATGGCCAAACAGCCCAGTGCCACCAAGCGGCCGCCCAAATTCCCAGGAAGTCCGGTTCTGGGAAGTTGCACCCAAAAATGGCCGCGAAGCGGGTCGCCAGCACCTCGGTCATCTTCGCGAACGGCCTCACTTTAACGCCCATGGGACCCCAGTGAGGATGCCCCGGGGCAGATGCCCTGGTCGCCACATTGCCGATGCCGCGGTAGGCCGGTAGCGGACTCAACCTGCCCCCAACCCTGTGCTCCCTATCACTTTCCGGTGATGTGGCCGTTGCGAATCAGGCCGGACGCTTCGTCGGCGGTGACCTCGATCCGGTCGCCTTCGAAACGGATCTTCAACGTGTAGTGGTTGATGTTCGCGACCAGATTCAGGTCCAACAGGAATTCGTTCTCCGCCGTCCACTTCCCCATGGCGCCCGCCAACAGGTGGAGCGGTCCGTGGGGGCCCAGGCGATAGACGCCATCCAGGCCGACCGGAAAACTCAGGTCCTCGCCTAAATACTTCACCTCGAGACGGGCTTCGCTTTTGTCACGGAAGGTGAGCGACAGGCTGTCGAGCCGCGACGGATTCAGGGGAAACGTGTAGCGCTTTCCGGAAACGGAAGCGGCGATCTCAGGCGGTGCGGACACCGGCACGGCGGGGGGCGCCTTGGCCGCGTCCGCAACCTTGGCCTGCAATTGGCGGAGAGCTTCGTCCCGCGCGGGCAAGGCTTGGTCGGACTTAACCGCCTGGCGGACCAGTCCGGCCATCTGCCCGGCGTTGCCGCCAGCGGTGACGACCACGACCATGTCGAGGTCCGGCCAGACGACCAGACTCTGGCCGCCGCGGCCGGTGCCCCCAAACTGGCGTCCATTGGGTCCGTTGGCGCCGGCCCATTCGTAGCCGAGGCCTCCCGGACCTCCGCGTTCGCCCGTGGGCGGAGCGGTAGACATATCTACCCATTCGCGCGGCACGATCTGTTTCCCGTCCCACTGGCCGCCATGCAGGTAGAGGTAGCCGATCTTAGCCAGATCCTCAGGATAGAGATGGTTGTCGCCCCAGCCGTGGCTCCTCCCCTGTGGGTCTTCGGCCCATAGTACGTCGTGGATGCCCAGCGGCTCGAAGAGGTACTTGCGGGCAAACTCCAGCTCGCTCTGGTGCCCAGCCGACGCGATCACCGATCCCAGCAGGTGGTATCCGGGGCTGCAGTAGGAGGAGTGCGTTCCCGGATCGTACTTCATGGGAAGGGACAGCGCGAAGCGCACCCAGTCGGCCGAACGTTTCATCTGTTCGAGCTCCTGCTCGCCGGGAGCGTATCCACAATCCAGGCCGGATTCCATGCGCAGCAGATTGCCCACCGTGATCCGCTGTTTTTGGGCGTCGGGGTTGGGGGGCGCCTCCTGGGGGAAGAACGAGAGCAGCGGCTGATCGAGCCGGATCGAGCCGCGGGCGACGGCAATCCCGGTCAGGGTGGAGGTAATGGTCTTGGTTACGGAGGCGAGGTCGTGCGGCGTGCGGGAGTTATACGGGTAGAAATACGCGTCCAGAACCGCGTAGCCGTGGCGGATCACCAACAGGCTGTGGACTCCGAGATGTTTCTGGAGGACTTGGTCGACGGCGGATGCCAGAACCTGTGAGTCGAGCCCCTGCGACTCGGGCGTCGCCGTGCGCCAGTGGCGGTCCGGCCAATAAGCGGCTGGAGCCTGGGCGTTCAGTGCGGGAGACAGCAAGGCGGCCGCGACCAGAGAGAGACAGATTCGCTTCGGCATATCGGGTCCCAGCGTATCAAATGGGGAGGGGGCTGGGGCGAGCCCCAGGGTGAGGAGTGCTTAACCATTTTGGGGAATTCCTCACCAGTCAGCACCGCTCCCTTACGGTCGCGGCTCGGTCAAGAATCAGCGCCGACCGGTCATAAGCGGTCGTGCTCGTTCCGTGAAAGAATCGCCCGCAAGTGAGCGAGGCACGCGGAGACCGCCTGCCCCACAAAACCACCAAACCGAGCCGCGACCGCGCCACCACAGAGTACCCCGGAGAGCCTACTTCGCAGGCTTCTTCAACAGCGCCTTGATCTCGTCGGGCAGTTCGAACTTGTCTTTGGGGACCTCGGCGTTATACTTCACGCTCTCCAAGGTCAACCCGATTTCGAGCGTGGCGGCGTGCTGGACCACTTTGTGCGCCGTCAGAATGTCACCCTCCTTGCGATAGTCGCTGACCACCGAATCGGAGTCGATCTCCCCCATCGGGCTATTGGCCTTTACCCTCATCTTCAACAGCAGGCCGGATTCTTTGTCGTACCACTTGGTGATCGGATTCCCGGATTTCGGGGTGAGCACGACCTTGTAACAATCCTTACCGTCGATGCTTTCCACTCCCGCAGTTTCAGCGTGCGAGTACAAGTCCCTCCAAAGCAAATCGGCGTTGAATCTTGCGTGCAGCAGCGCCTCGCCCCTTTCATCGCCTTCCTTGATGCGCGGGCCCTGCATGGAGTTGACGGTCCACGCGACCTCGCCGTTGGAGCCCTCCAGGATCTTGCCCATGCCTTCCAAATTGATTTCCACCAGGCTGTAATTGGGCTCGGCATGGTAGGCGACCATCTTGCCCTTGAGGCCCATCGCCGAAAAGTCCATGACGCCGGTGGAGGTTTCGCTGTGAACCTTGGCGTAGGCCGCCTTGCCGCCGGTCACCTCAATGTATTTGTCCAGAATGGTTTCGGCTTTTGGCAGATCGTCGGCCGCGGGGAGCGCTCCGGCGGCGGCCATCGCCATCGCCATGCCGATCCAGAGATTTCTTGTTTTCGCGAAGCGGTTCATGGTTCCTCCTTACTGATGCTTCTTCTGAATCCAATCCAGGGCGGCATCCAGAATAGGATCCTGCCCCGCGAGCAACTGGCGGCGCGTCGGATGCACTTCCTCATCCGGTGTCACGCCGATTCCCTCCAGCGGCTGCCCGCCTTCGGAGATGTAGTTAGCGATGGCGTACTGGAATCCATCGCCGTTGGGCAATCGCGAGATCACCGAGGGAAGCGCGGCGCCGGCCGTGCGGGTGCCAAAGATCCGCGCGCGCTTGACATCTTTCAAGCCTTCCGCGAAGATCTCGGCGGTGGAGGCCGAACAGCCGTCCACGAGGATCGCGAGCGGCCCGCGGAAGGGTTCGGAACGCGGGAAGATGACGAACTTGATGGTGAGTCCGCGCAGATACTCGTTTCCCAGACGCACGCCCGACTGATCCATGAACCAGCCGGCAGCCCCCATCGCCAGGCCGCCGATGCCGCCCGGATTGCCGCGGACGTCGACCACGAAGCCCTTGCAATCCCCGCAGGCATGGACCGCCTCTTCGAAGGTCTTGGAGAGGGCTTCGGGGTCCATGAACTCGTTGAAGCGCACGTATCCGACGTCCGGACTCGCTTTGCGCCACTCGGACCAGAAATAACCCGGAGGCATGTTCCCGAAGCGGACGACTTTTCCACGAGGCGGAACACGGGCGAGGTTCAGGGACACGGCATGGTCGGCGCCATCCAGGAATTCGATGCGAACCGGCGTGCCCGCCGGCCCATGCAGGCGCGCGAGCACGGATCGCTGCAGACGGATATCGAGGAGCGTAGAGGTTGCGAATTCGTCGCGGATGCTGCGCAACAGGGGCGCGATTTCAGCGCTGTTGACGCGCACGATTTCCCACCCCGGCTTGACGCCGTGTTCCGCGGCCGGCGATCCAGGCTCCACGGAAGTCACCACGGCATGCCCATCGATCACGCGCTCGTCAATCCCAGGAGTGTCATC
>PMTT01000694.1 GCA_003167275.1 Bryobacterales bacterium
GCAGGTGATCGGCCTCGCCGACCGCAAGGCCACGCCCGAAGAGATCGGGAAGATGAAAGACCTGGCCGCGCAGGCCATGCGCGACGGCGCCTTCGGGCTCTCGACAGGCCTGTTCTACGTGCCCGGCAACTTCACGCCCACCGAGGAAGTCATCGAAATCGCCAAAGTGGTGGGACGCATGGGCGGCATCCACATCTCGCACATGCGCGAGGAAGGGGCGCACACGCTCGACAGCGTCCGCGAGACCATCCGCATCGGCGAAGAGGGCGGGTTGCCGACGCAGATCACGCATCACAAGATCATGGGCCGGCCCAACTGGGGCCAGAGCGTGGAATCGCTCAAACTGGTGGAAGAGGCTCGCGCACGCGGCATCGACGTCACCATCGATCAGTATCCCTACACGGCATCGAGTTCCGGAATTGCCGCGCTCTTCCCGCAGTGGGCCCTCGAAGGCGGCCAGAAGTCCACGGTCGAACGGCTCTCGGCGCCTGCGGAACGGGCGCGCATCAAGGCCATCATCGTGGACAAGCTGAAGTTCGACCGCGGAGCCGGCGATCCCAAGAACGTCTCCCTGGTCAGTTGCTCGTTCGATGCCAGCCTGGCCGGCAAGAACCTCTCCGAAGTGACGCGCGCCCGCGGCGTGGAACCGACCATGGAGAACGCCGCCGACACGGCCATCGACTTACAGTCGAAGGGCGGCTGCTCGGCCATCTATCACGCCATCGATGAGGAGGACGTGGTGCGCATCATGCGCTCGCCCTACACTATGATCGCTTCCGATGGCGATATCCCGGTGTTTGGGCAGTCCTCGCCGCATCCGAGGAGCTATGGCACGTTCGCCCGTGTGCTGGGAGTTTACGTTCGCGAGGAGCATGTGCTGACGCTCGAAGACGCCATCCGCCGGATGTCCGGTTACCCCGCCGAGCGGCTGAAACTCTGGGACCGCGGGCTGGTGCGTCCAGGGATGAAGGCCGATATCGTGGTGTTCGACCCGGACAAGGTCGCCGACCGCGCACAGTACGAGAAGCCCCACCAATATTCGGTCGGGTTCCGCGACGTCATCGTGAACGGCAAGTTGGTGCTGCACAACGAGAAGGTAACTACCGAGCGCCCCGGCCGCGTGTTATACGGCCCCGCGCACCAGTAGGGTATGCTTTAGCTTGCCCATCCATCTCACTCCCAATCAGCCGGCTGACAGACCACAAAAAACGATGGTCTGTCCTACTCAATGACTCCCAATCAAATCCGCGGCTTCTGGGCAGCCTGGGCGGGCTGGGCGCTCGACGGGATGGACTCGTTCATCTACGCCCTGGTCCTGGTCCCGGCGCTGCGCGAGTTGCTGCCGAAGTCGGGCATCCCGGCCGACCAGGCCAATATCGGCTACTATGGCGGGATCCTCTTCGCCATTTTTCTCGTCGGCTGGGGATTCGCTTTCCTCTGGGGCCCCGTGGCCGACCGCTTCGGGCGTGTCCGCACGCTGGTGCTCACCATCCTCTGCTATTCGCTCTTCACGTTTCTTGGATCGGTGGCCGCAGGGGTCTGGCAACTGGCCATCTTCCGGTTCCTGGCGGGAGCCGGCATCGGCGGCGAATGGACTCTGGGCGGCGTCTTCGTGGCCGAAGAGTGGCCCGAGGCGCGCCGGAAGCAGGGTGCGGCCTGGATGCATACGGGCTACTATTTCGGAGTCTTCCTGGCGGCCATCGTGAACTACGTCGTCGGCTCGCGCTACGGCTGGCGGGCCGTCTTTGCCGTCGGGGGAACACCGGCGTTACTGGTCGCCTTCATCCGCTACGGCGTGGCCGAGCCGGAACGGTGGCATCACCGCCTCCACCAACTCCAGCGGAAGTGGACCGCGACCGACGCCTTTTGGGCGCTCTTCTCCCCCGAGTACCGCAGGCGCACGACGGTGAATGCCGCGCTGCTGCTGGTCTCCATGGTGGGCTTATGGGCCGGCTCGGTCTACGTGCCCTCATCGGTGACCTACATCGCCACGCGCGACGGACTCTCCGCCGCCGAGGCTGGCCGCATGGCTTCCTATGCCACCATGCTGCTGGCCTTTGGAACCATTCTCGGGTGCCTGGTGCTGCCTTTGGCCGCCGACCGGTTCGGCCGCAGGCTCTCGCTGGGCCTCTATTTCCTGTTGATGTTCGTGTGCATCTCGGTGGGCTTCGGGTACATTTTCTATCTCCGCGAACACGCGCTCTACTGGTTCCTGGTCTGCCTCTTCTTCCTCGGGATCGGCGGCGCCAACTTCGCCGTGTACACGCTCTGGCTGCCGGAACAGTATCGCACCGAGTGCCGCGGCAGCGCCTTCGCCTTCGCCACCTCGTTCGGCCGGTTCGCCGCCGCCGGCATCACCTTCCTGGTCGGCGCCGGAGTCGCCCGTATGCATACCATCGGGACGCCGGTGGCGATCACGTCCATCGCCTTTCTGGTGGGCATCGCGCTGTTACCCTGGGGAGAAGAGACCCGCGGAAAGGAGCTTCCCATTTGAACCTGGCGAGCCTGTTCGATCTCTCGTTCGTAGGACGGCGCGATTCGGTGGCGCTCGAATTCGAAGACCGCACCTTCACCTTCGGCGAGATCGACGAGCGCAGCAATCGCGTGGCGCGGCTGTTCGCCGAGCGGGGTTTGCGCGTGGGCGACCGCCTGTGCGTTTACCTCGCGAACTCGGTCGAGATGATCGACGTCTACCTGGCCTGCGTCAAGCTGGGCGTCATCTTCGTGCCCATCAACATCCTCTACCGCGACCGGGAGATGGCCCACATCCTCCGCGATGCCGAGCCCTCGGCCGTGGTGTCGGACGCCGATTTCGAGTGCCCCGTCCCCATCTGGCGCCCGGCGGAGTTGAGTACGGAGGCCGCTTCGCTGCCGCCCGATCGTCCGGCCGTCGGCGCCGCGCTCGATGGCGATGCGCCCGCCGGCATCATTTATACGTCCGGCACCACGGGCGCTTCTAAGGGCGCGGTCCTCACGCACCACAACTTCGCAGCCAACGCCCTGAACCTGCTGACCTGCTGGCAGATCTCGAGCGCCGACCGCCTGCTGCTCGGGCTGCCGCTGTTTCATGTCCACGCACTCGGAAACGGCCTGCACTGCTGGCTGATCTCCGGCTGCCGGATGCGCCTGCTGGCGCGCTTCGAGCATCCCAAGGCCGCCGCCACGTTCCTGGATTTCCGCCCGACGCTGTTCTTCGGCGTTCCCACCATCTACGTGCGGTTGCTGGCGATTCCCGAGGACGTGGCGCGCGAGATCGGCGCTTTCATGCGGCTCTTTGTGAGCGGTTCCGCGCCGCTGGCGGCCCAGGTACTGGAGGAGTTTCGCGCCCGCTTCGGCCACACCATCCTGGAGCGCTACGGCATGAGCGAGACGCTCATGAACATCAGTAATCCGTATGTCGGGGAGCGTCGTCCGGGAAGCGTGGGCCTGCCGCTCCCGGGCGTTTCGGTGAAGCTGGTGGAGGGCGAGCTTTACTTGAAAGGCCCGAACGTCTTCCCCGGCTACTGGCGCCGCGAAGAGGCCACGCGGTCCGCCTTTGTGGACGGCTGGTTCCGCACCGGCGACATAGCGGAACGTTCCGCGGACGGCTATTACACGCTGTGCGGCCGCCGGAGCGACCTGATCATCTCCGCCGGCTTCAACATCTACCCCCGCGAAATCGAAGAGTTTCTCCAAGAGCAGGAGGAGGTCGCGGAAGCCGCCGTAGTCGGCGTCCCAGACCGCGTGCGCGGCGAGGTGCCCGTAGCGTACGTGGTGCTGAAGAGCGCGGTCGATTGCGCCGTGCTGGCGGAGCGTTGCAGATCGAAGCTGGCGTCGTTCAAGGCGCCCCGCGAATTCGTGGTAGTGGAGCGGCTGCCAAGGAACGCCATGGGAAAAGTGCAGAAGCACTTACTCCCGAGCTAATTCGGTGACGACAGCTAATTCGGTGACAGCCACCGTAACCCCCAAACTCCCGCGAGAAAATCGTGCCCCCAATTCAGTGATTCCGGTGACAGCCACCGCAACCCCCAAATTCACGCCGGATCAACAGCCAATGGCGCATCTGTTTCCAGTGGCCGCTGGATGCTCCTGGTCCGTTGGATGTTGAAATTGTCGATTACCATTAAACGAAAGGAGACCGCCATGGCACGCACGCCGATTCACCCTGGAGAGATTCTCGCAGACGAGCTAGAGGAGATCGGACTCACAGCCAAGAAGCTCGCGGATGTCCTTCAGGTTCCGCCCAACCGCCTGTACCAGATCCTCGCCGCCAAACGGAACATCACCGCAGACACCGCCCTGCGCCTCAGCCAGTATTTCGGAATGTCCGCCGACTTCTGGATGAACCTGCAAAGCGCGTATGAACTCGACCTGGCGCGCCAACAAAACGGAAAGGCGATACAGCGTATCCCGCGTCGAGTCGCTCCACCGCTGGAACCGCGCCCCACTGCGTAGCGAAACATCTCTCAGGGGAAGCGGAAGCCCCGCCGCACTCCGGCCCATTATGAAAACGCTTGCAGCCAGCGTGTCATAATGGCAGACGAATCGCCATGTCAAACCCCTCAGAAGAACTCTCCCGGCGCCGTTGGGTGCAGCAGTTGGGCGCCGCGGGGGCGGCGCTCCTCGTCCCTGGCGCGGAACAGGCCGCCCAAACCGGCCTCCGCGTCGCCGGCCAGGACGTCGAAATCCAGATCGCGCCCCTGAGCCCACACACCTTCCGCCTCAGCGTCGTCCCCCTCCAGGACGGAAAACCCGCCGCGATTCCGGACGACAACATCCTCGCCCCTGCCGCGTGGAAAGCGCCTGTCACCCGATTGCACGGCGCTGTCCGCGCCCAGACCGTCAAGGCCGGCGACCTCAAGATCCAGATTGCCCCTGACCCGCTGTCGTTCACCATCGCGGCATCCAATGGCGAGACCGTCCAGCAGCTCAAGATCGATCAGGCCAGCGGCGTGGTCTCCTTCGCCACCGGCACTGCGCCGCTGCTGGGACTCGGTGAAGGCGGACCGCAGTTCGACCGCCGCGGCATCAGCGACCGCATGCGCAGCGGCCAGGGCGGCTACCAACTGGCCACCCACGGCGGGCGCGTCCCTATTCCCTGGGTGATCGGTACCGGCGGATGGGCGCTCTTCATCCACCAGCCCTACGGCGCCTTCGATTTCACCGGGCCGGAGAGCAAGTTCCAGGTGCTGGCGCCGCCGCCCGTCCTGCCGCCTCCGCGGTCCGGAACACCGCCGGTCTCGCCGGCGCCGGCCGTTCCGCCAGTTCCGCCCGCACCCCTGCCGATCGACCTCTTCTTTGTGGCCTCGCGCGAACCCGCCACGCTGATGGCCGAATACGCCCGCATCACCGGCCTGCCCGAATTGCCTCCGCTCTGGAGCTTCGGATACCAGCAATCCCATCGCACTCTGGCCAGCCGCGAGGAAATCCTGGGCGAGGCCAAGACCTTTCGCGAAAAGAAACTGCCCTGCGACACCCTGATCTACCTGGGCACGGGCTTCTGCCCCTCCGGCTGGAACACCAACAACACCGAGTTCGCCTTCAACCAGAAGGTCTTCCCCGACCCCAAGGTGATGTTCGATCAGCTCCACGCCGACCATTTCAAGGTCGTCCTGCACGTGGCGTATCCGGTGCGGATACCGGAGATGCACGGCACCGTCAAGGACCCCTGCGATCCTCAACAGCGCGCCGAACTGCAGCCCAGTTGTTATTGGGACATGCACCGCCCGGTCTTCCAACTGGGCGTCGACGGCTGGTGGCCCGACGAGGGCGATGCGCTCAACCTGCCCTCGCGCCTGGTGCGCAATCGCATGTACTGGGAAGCGCCGCAACTGGACCGCCCCAACGAGCGGCCGTTCGCCCTGCACCGCAACGGCACTCCCGGCATGCAACGCTACGGCGCGTTCCTCTGGTCGGGCGACGTTTCGTCCCGCTGGGAAACGCTCAAGACCCACATCCCCGTTGCGGTCAACACCGGGCTCAGCGGCATTCCGTATTGGGGCACGGATATCGGCGGCTTCGTCCCCACCCGCGAGCTCACCGGCGAGCTATACGTCCGCTGGTTCCAGTTCGCGTCGTTCTGCACGCTGTTTCGCTCGCACGGCCGAACCTGGAAGCTCCGCCTTCCGTGGGGATGGAACACCGGAGAGACCGGCCCCATCGAGACTCCCAACGTGCCGCTCGATCCCGCCGAGCTGCATAACGCGCAGGTGGAGCCCATCTGCCGCAAGTACCTGGAGCTCCGCTACCGCATGCTGCCGTATCTTTACAGCGCCGTGCATGAGGCCACCACCACCGGAATGCCGGTGATGCGCGCGTTGTGGCTGCATTATGCCGACGACCCCACGGCGGTGGCTCGCGGCGACCAGTATCTGTGGGGCCGCAACGTGCTAGTGGCGCCCGTGGTGGAGAAGGGCGCGACGTCGCGCCAAGTCTACCTGCCGCGCGGCCGGTGGTTCGATTTCTGGACCGGCGAGCGTCAGGAGGGCGGCAAGGAAGTCACGCGCCAGGTGGATCTCGAAACTACCCCACTCTACGTGCGGGCCGGGTCGATCCTGCCGCTCGGCCCCGTGAAGCAGTACACCAGCGAAGCGAGCGATCAGCCCACCACCATCTCGATCTATCCCGGCGCCGACGCCTCGTTCCTGCTGTATGAGGATGACGGCAGTTCCTTCCGTTACCGTCAGGGTGAGTGGATGGGCATTCAAATGGCGTGGAACGATGCGCGCCGGACGCTGTCGCTACGGCTCGCCACCGGCTCCCGCATGTTGCCGCCCGCGCGCCGCAACTTCGAAGTGAAGCTCGGGGATAGCACACGCCCGGCGGTATTCGAAGGACGCCCGATGGAAGTGCGGTTTTAGTGTTTGAAGGATCGCGATCCTCGATTATTTGCCAGTTGAGTGGCCAGCCGTTCCAGCCCCGCGTCGGAGAACATCTTCACCGAGTCAGTCACAGAGCTGAATGTAGCACGGAGCCAGTGAAGGACAGACAGGGAGCCACTTGTAAAATCGACCGACCGACTGCGACTAGCATGGTCCCAAAAACAAAAAACGATTTGGGCCACGAATGAACACGAATGAACACGAATAAGAAAAACCCAAAGGCTCTTGCTTCTTGTTTATTCGTGTTCATTCGTGTTCATTCGTGTTCATTCGTGGCCCAATCGTTTTCGTTCGCGTTCATTCGTGGCGGGCGAATCAGTTCTTCGCGATCGGATACCCCTGCCATACATATTCCAGCGCTTCAGGTAGGGTCTGTCGTTTCACGGCGCCGTCGGTGTGCCCGGCGTTTCGCGCAAACACGAACTGATAATGGTAGCCCTTGGCAGCCAGCACCTTCGCCATGTTCTCATTGGCCAGGACCCAGTCGTGGTAATTGTCGCGTATGCTCGAATTGTCCCGGTCGCCGACCTCCATCCAGATGCGGATCGGCTTTGCCGGGGAGTTGGGGATGAGGTGTTCGTGAAACTCCCAGGCGCCGTGGGGCGTCTCGGCATTCACCGGCCACTGCTGGTTGACGTAGGTGCCCGAGTAGGTGAGAACGCGGTGATACAACTCCGGGTGATACCACGCCATGATCAGAGCGCACGAGCCGCCAGAACTGCCGCCCATTGTGGCCCGTCCTTCGGGATCTTTGGTCAGCTTGACGTTGGCCTGCTTCTCCACCAGAGGCAGCACTTCCTTCTCGACGAACTCCGCGTACAGGCCCGACATCGTGTCGTACTCCAGGCCGCGCTCGCTTCCCTGAGCGTCGCTCCCGCCGTTCTTGATGGAGACGGCAATCATCACCGGCACCCGATGCTGGGCGATCAGGTTGTCGAGGGCCGTGAACAGCAGCTTGTCGGGTCCATCCGCCCCGACAATGAACGGCGCCGCCGTACCCGGGACGTATTGTTTGGGGACATACACAGTCACCGTGCGAGAGTAAGGAGCGGGGTGGGTTGTGATTAGCATCCTGGTGGGGTCCGCCGGGTCTGGCCTGGGGCCGGTGTTGGCCTCGCGCGCGATGCCCGGATAGAACTTGCTGTCGGCCGATTCCATGGTGATGGTGACAACCGTTCCCTGCGGCACGCCCTCCTGCACGGTCATCTCCGGCGCGGGGTTGTGTGTGGGGCCGAGGATGAAGTTTCCGTCCTGCTTTACCGGAGCGTTTTCGCCGTCAGCCAGGTCTTTCGCCGTGACATAACCAGGAGTGTTCGGGTCGCGGGTCGGCGGCGCCGGCCGCGGCGCGCGTTGGGGCGCCTTCGGAGCCGCCTGCGGATCTTGGGCCATTGCCGGATGCAAGCCCATCGTCAGGCTGATCAGGAACGCGATGTTGAAAAGACGGATCATCGGGGACTCCTTTTTCTCAATGGTGGAAATCTCATCACCGATCTTAACTCACCCGCGGCGAGAGTTTTTCACTTGCCCCTGGACGGCAATCCGGTTTGCGTACCTTTCAATGCCACCCTGATCAGCGCATCCTGGACCTCCCGGAGCCTGGCATCCAGATCCGCTTTCTGTTCGTCGCTTACCGCCTCCACCTTCGACACCAGCGGCCTCACCTTCGCAAAGGCCTTCTCGGCCCGAGTGTAGAGTGGCGATTCTTTGCTTGCCGCAGCTTTGGCCATGGGAAGCGCACGATCCAACTCCCGCAGGATCACCAGCAACAACTGCCGATCTGTTCTGGCACGTAGTTCCCCGAGTTTTGACGGTGTTGGCGTGCTCACGGAAACTCCACGGGACGATGCAATCTCGCAGGCAACGGTCGGCTTTCCGATCAGGCGAATCGAAAGACCATTATACGGTGGCAACCACCAATAGATCCATTCGTTAAAGCTCTACCTGTTCAGGAAACCCGCTTCGCAGGTAGAATGGAGGTTCGGAAACCTTATGGCCCGCCGACTTCGTTTCCACTTGCTTATGGTGCTGGCTTGTTCCCTCGCACTTCATGCCAAGGATCGGCAGTGGCAATCCGGCGATGTCGCGGCATTGCAGATCATCCGAACTCCAGTGGGAAAGAAGCTGATCTATCGATATTCCTACTCGGTCCATGCGAACGGCCATACCTACACGTTCGACGAGAAGAACAAGCTGAAACTCACCGTCAATGGGCCAGTGCGTTTTGAAGTCCAGGGCGACAGGATTCGCGTCGTGGATGAAAAAGGCAAGGAACATCAGGAGAGCATTCTCGAGAAGGCCGTGGACAAGCAGTGATTGCGATGTGATTCGATCGCGATGTGGCGCACCAGTCCACTTCACGCCGCGCTAACCGTCGACTCCGCCAGTTCGCCCACTTTCCGAACCTCCAGCACCAGGTCGCCCTCCGCATCCACGTAGAATGCCGGAGCGAAGCGCTTGCCCCATACGATCTCGTCGTGCCGGTACGAGTAACGTGCCAGCACGGTCTGGCTAAAAGTGTCGTCATAAGCCTTCACCAGGATCAGAACCTCTGCCTGGAGCCGGGCCATGTCTTCCGCGGTCTTACCCCAGAGGGGGCTATCCGCATCGATGGGGTGCACCACCGTCCAGGTCAGTGGAAAGAACAACACCGTCTCGCGCTCCAGCTTGAGCAACTGGTAAGTCCGCTTAGGCTGGCCGTTGGACGGTTCCACCGTCATCAGCATCGGCCGCACCTCCAGTTCCATCAGCGAATTGGGGCGCCGGTTGACCACGCGGAACTGCAGGCTCGTGCCGTCCTGGTACGGAGCCACCACCATGTTCTCGCTGAAGCCGATCCGTGCCGAGGGCCGCGACACCCGCCCAAACAGCAGTCCGGTGGCCACCGCGAACCCCAGGACTCCGACCAGGGCTTCGAACGACGACACCACGTTGGCGGCCATACCTTTCGGCGAGATGTTGCCATAGCCGACCGTGCTGAGGGTGTGGGCGCTGAAGAAGAATCCGTTCAGGAAGCGGCCGGACAACGTGGACGATTCGCCGCCCTCCAATTGACCCGGCCCCATGGCGAAATAGATGCCGGCAAACACGAAATTGATCAACACGTAGCCTAGAAACAGCGTGGCCAGGAACTTCGGCCAGCCCATGTTGATGAGGTGCAGGTAGGGATGAACGTCGCGCCACGTAGTGCCGCGCCGGTGCACGTTGAAGGTGCCATCCTTGTTGATGGCCCGCCGGAAAGGCGCCGTGAATTGTTGGGTCAACCCCGGATCGAAGGTCGGTTTTCGCATATGTATCAGATCTTAAGGGATCCGATACGGATGCACAGCATTCAAGCCGCCCCGGACAGCCACTCCCGGACCAGTTCTTCGGGATTGCCTTTCAGGTCCAGAGGATGGGTGCGGGTTTCCTGGTTGTTCTCCAGGTAGGCGGCGATAATCCCGTCCGGCGTCGGCCGCAGTTCCAGCCGCCGCTCGCGGGCTTCCAGCCGAAGCGTAGAACCCAGCCACGCGATGTGCACCTTCATCCGCATTCCGTGGCCCACGCGCGCCGCCTGCTTGAACAACTCCGCCGTGTAAGGCCCCTTCTTCAATTCCTCCGCAAACGGGGCCGCGGCCTGCGCACTGGCGCGCCGGCTCTCCCGATCCCGCCGCTGCCGTTCCGCATCGTCCTTACCGTCCTCCTGGGATTCCAGGCTCTTGAGGTTATTCTCCAAGTTGTCGAGGAAACTCATGCTCTTCTATTTTGACGCATGCCGCGCCCAAGCGTGGCACAGACATTCTTGTCTGTGTTGGATCTTCCTGCCATGGAAACCAACACAGGCAAGAATGCCTGTGCCACTCCTTAGTAGAATAGGCGCATTCTCCTATGAAGACCTGTGCCCTCGTATTCGCCCTCGCTATTCCGGCCGCCTTCGCCCAACTCCCCGCGGCCACCCAAACGGCCGTCGACCAGGCCGCCCGTAAAGTGCTCGCCGAGACCGGCTCCACCAGTGCCTCCATCGCCGTCGTCAAGGACGCCAAAGTCGCCTATGTGCAGGCCTACGGCGACGCCCGGCTCGATCCCAAAACGCCCGCGACCTCCGGCATGCGGTACAAGATCGGGTCGAACACCAAGCAGTTCGTCGCCACCGCCATCCTCCTGCTCGCCGAGCAGGGCAAGCTCTCACTCGACGACCGCGTGTCGAAGTTTATCCCCGGTTTGACCCGCGGTAATGACGTCTCCATCCGCCAGTTGCTCTCCCACACCTCCGGCTACCAGGACTACTACCCCCTCGACTATGTCGCGCCGTTCATGACACACGCCACCACCCTGCAAGGGATCCTCGACGTCTGGGCCAAGAAGCCGCTCGACTTCGAACCCGGAACCGAATGGCAGTACAGCAACACCAACTACACCATCGCCGGATTGATCATCGAGAAGGCCGCAGGCAAGCCGTTCTTTGAGTTCCTGCGCGAACGCATTCTCACCCCCCTCGGCATGCACTCCGCCATAGACTCCGACCACGAAAAGTGGAGCGACGCCGACCCTGTTGGCTACCAGCACTACGCACTGGGACCGCCGCGCACCGCCCTTCCGGAAGGCACCGGTTGGCTGAACGCCGCCGGGGAATTGGCGATGACCGCCGGCGACCTGGCGCTGTGGGACATCTCGCTAATCCAGGGCAGCATCCTGAAACCGGAGTCGCTGCGCGCCCTCACCACCGAAGTCAACCTGAAGAACGGCGCCCGCACCGGTTACGCCCTGGGACTCGGCGTGTCCAACAATAACGGACACCGGGTCTGGTCTCACGGCGGAGGCACCTCGGGTTTCACCAGTTCCAACACTACTTACCCCGACGATCGGGTCGCCATTACGGTCTTCACCAGTAGTGAAGGAAACGCGTCCTCGCTCATCCGGCGGGAGATTGAAAAACTGGTGATGGCCCCGGCGGAGGATCCTGGAGCCGCGCCTGCCCTCGACAGCGTGCGCAGACTTTTCAGCGGACTTCAGAATGGCAAACTCGACCGGTCGATGCTCGATTCCGACGCCAACGCCTACTTCACCCCGGAAGTCGTCTCGGATTACACATCCAGCCTGAAGGGTTTCGGAACGCCGTCCAGCTTTACGCAAACAGCCAAGTCCGACCGCGGGGGCATGACCAGCCGCTCGTTCGCCATTCATGCCGGGGATAAATCCTTACGGCTCTCGACGTTCTTCACTCCGGACGGCAAGATCGCGCAATACCTCGTGTACCCAGCGCAGTAGTGGGGCGGACCCCCTGGTCCGCGCGGGTCCCCCTGGACCCGCTGTCGCCATCGAATCAAAATNNGTCGGCCGCGGACCGGGGGGTCCTCCCCACCAATTAAAATAAGCGGCAGTCACGGTACGATGGAACCAATGCCCGATTCCGCGCGCGAGCGTCTGACCCAACTGCGAAACGGGCTACTCCGCCTCCACAAGAGCCTGCTCGATTCCGAACGAGCCTCTTACGAGCGGGACGTAGCCCGAATCACGTCTACTGGACAGTATCTTGGCCTGGTGCTGAATGACCCATGGTTCTCCTGGCTTCACGACCTTTCCCAATTCATCGTGATGGTCGACGAAACCCTGGATTTGGAGGAGCCGGCCACGGCCGAGGATGCCGGCCGGCTGATCGCCCAAGCCCGCGATCTGGTGTCCCCATCGGAAGGCGGTGTGGGCTTCAAAAGACGCTATTTCGAAGCCCTGCAACGCGATCCGGCAGCGGTGCTGGCGCACCGCGACATGATGAAAGTGTTCACGGCACTGTTGTAAGGTTCCGGTCTACCGGCCGGCCACTTGCATGACCATCGCCGTGTGGGGGCCCTCGGCGTCCTTGATCGCATCCTGTGCCATTTGCTTCAACAAGGCCAGCTTTGCCGTGTCGTCCAGCTTGCTGCGGCTGTAAAGCTGCGCGGCCTGCTCCAGTTGTTCCGCCACCGCCTTCGTGTACTTGGCCCGACGCACCAGAAACTCGCCCCGCTGGAGGATTTCCGACGCCTTAGCCAGGTTGTTTGGCGCACCCACGGTATCGCAGACTGCCATCAGCACTCCGCGATCCACCGCCAGTTCCAACGCCGACTCCTCATCTTCCTTTGACAGCTCGATGCCGTGCGAGATCTGAGTCAGCAGCTTGGGTTCCGTGGCGTTACCCTTCGGCGGCCCGAATGCCAGTTGCATGGAATCGCCGTCTACCTGGTTCAGCTTCTTGGTATTCTCCGCGAAGTGCAGGACCATATGGTTCGCCAGGGCACGGTAGTCCGATGCCTTGCGCTGGAATACCAAGGTCTTACCCTTGTTTGCCTTGGCGCCAGCCGCGTAATAATCCGCCAACTCCATGTACCCCGAGGCGACGCCCGAGGTCAGGACCAGCGAGAAGGGCAGCGCCCGCGAGTTGTACTCGCTGTTGTCCAGCAGATGGTCCAGATTGCCTATTGCCTTCAAATAGTCGCCTGCCACATACCGCTCTTTGGCATCCGACCAATAAGACGCCGCCGATTCCGTCTGCACGGGCGCGGGACGTGAACAAGACGACAGAGTTCCCAGCAGGAATACCGTCGCCAAAACACCTAGGACGCGATCTTGATACCCAGTCATAGTTGCCTCCGGTAGCCTGTAGTATTAGCATGCCGGGCGGCAGTAACAACGCTGGCCAAAGATAGGATAGTACCGTTAATCGCGTACCACAGGCTCCGTACCATTACCTTAGTTAACATCTGTGACCGGGCAGGGCCAGGGGCTCATTTCTTCCCGCTCAGGTAATCGCCCGACCCCAGAAAGCTCTTAATCCTGACGTCGCCCCCTCATCCTGACGGCGGCCCGGATGCCCCCGAGCCGCGCGTGAGGAGGTAGTTTCCCGTCCTAGAACATGTTCCAAAGGTACTGTGTATAAACCTCGTGGTGATACTGCACTTCCGGCGCCTTCACCACCGTGCCGAGCGCACGCGGGCAGCGGTCCGCGGCGGACTGCTTCAAATCGGCGTACCGGCCTTTCACGTCCTCGCCCAGTAGCTTCGTGGTCCACTCCGATTTACGGAAGTTCTCGATCGCATCGTAAATGTTGTCCGGCAGGTACCGGGGCGCGTTCCGAAGATTGTCGATCTGCGCGATGTCACCTTCGATGCCGGTCTTGAAGATCCCATACAGCACCATATAAGGATTCGCATCCGGCGCGACGGAGCGGACTTCCACCCGGGCGCTGCGTGAATTACCAATCGGGATCCGGATCATCGACCCGCGATCCGTCGCCGACGCCTTAAGCTGGTTGGGCGCTTCGAAGTGCGGGTCGAGCCGGCGGTACGCATTCACGCTGGCATTCATCAACAGGCAGAGGTCGTTGCCGTGCGTCAGGATCCGGTCGACGAACTCCCAGGAGAACGCGCTCATTTTCTCCAGTCCTTCCGGATCCCAGAACAGGTTCTTCCCATCCTTGGTGATCGACACGTTGGTGTGCATGCCGGTGCCATTTACGCCCACGATCGGCTTGGGCAGGAAGCATGCGGTCAGTCCCATCCTCGTCGCAACCTGGCGGCAGATCAACTTGTAGATCTGGATCTGATCGGCGGCCGCCACCACCTCGGCGTAACCGTAATTGATCTCGAACTGCGAGGGAGCCACCTCCGGATGGTCTTTCTCGTTCTGAAAGCCCATTGCCCGTTGCACTTCGGCGGATGAGTCGATGAACAGGCGTAGCGTGTCGCCCGGCAGCGAGTGATAGTAACCTCCCGAACTGACATACTCGAACTTGCCGGTTTCGTGGAAATGCCGCTCGGCGTCGACACCTTTAAAAATAAAGCCCTCAATCTCGTTGGCCGCGTTTAAAGTGTACCCGTCCTTCTCATAGACCCCATTCGCATAGGCCTTCAGGACGGCGCGAAGGTCCGCGGTGTAGGGCCCCCCATCTTTGTCGATGACCTCCCCGAAGACCATCACCTTGCCCGAGCCGAACACGTCGGCGGGACCCCAGTAGAAGGCGGACCAATCCACTCCGAGCCTCAGGTCACTCTCTTTCTGCGCCGTGAAGCCTCGAATCGACGAGCCGTCGAAGGTCATGTTGTCCCAACTCTTGAGGAGAAACTTCTTGTCGTAATCGAGCATGTGCAGCCGGCCTTCGAGGTCGCTGAACAGCAGGGTCACAGCCTTGATCCGTTTCTCGTCCGTCAGGTATTTGAGGCGCTCCTCCTGAATCTGGTGCATCGGAACGCGCTTCATCCGCTGCTCCTTGGCGCCCAGGTTCATCTCTTCCAGTTCGGCATAGGGAAGCCGCAGAAAATCTTGCAGTTCGTTGCTCATTCGTCTCCTTCTGGCTCTGGGTGCAGGAATCGTGTTCGCGCTAAGGTCTACGTGGACGTTGACGCTGTTTTTCGTGGAGAAACGGGCGGACTGATAGCAGTTCCACTCCGTCTCGATTCCGACCCTTATCATTGTCGGGGCAAAACAGGTTCGCTGGCAACGCTTTCTCCGATAGATTTTGTTTATGGGCGCGTTGGAAATGTTGGCGTCCATGCCTCTGCTTCCGCTCTCCCTCTCTTGTTTTTCCTCTCTTGGTTTCCTCTCGTGGTTTTCCTCCTCTTGTTTCTTCTCTCTTTGCTTTTCTCTTCTCCGCGCTGACCTCCGCGTCTCCGCGGTGAGCCCCATGTTGCCCAGCCCTCAAACCTCTCCACGGTAGAATCAAAGCTTATGGCCTATCGCGATCTTCGCGAGTTCATCCGCGCACTCGAGAAGAACCAGGAACTGAAGCGCATCGCCTTCGAGGTGGATCCCATCCTCGAAATCACGGAGTTCGCGGACCGCGCCGTGAAACAGGGAGGGCCCGCTCTCCTGTTCGAGAAGCCCAAGGGATCGAGTGTCCCGGTACTGATCAACTCCTTCGCCTCGATGCGCAAGATGGAAATCGCCCTGGAGGTCGCCTCGGTAGAGGAGGTCGCCGAACGCATCGTCGAGTTTCTGGAAATGCGCATGCCCCAGGGCCTGATCGGCAAGCTCAAAATGCTGCCGAAACTGGCCGAGATGGGCGCCTTCTTCCCGAAGACCGTGTCCAAGGGCGCCTGTCAGGAGGTGGTCCGCACCGATCGGTTCTCCCTGCTGGACTACCCCATACTCCAATGCTGGCCCGAAGACGGTGGGCGCTTCATCACCCTGCCCATGGTCTTTTCGCGGAATCCCGATACCGGCAAACGCAACTGCGGCATGTACCGCATGCAGGTCTTCGACGAGCACACCGCCGGCATGCATTGGCAGACCCACAAGCAGGGCGCCGAACACTATCGCCGCATGCAGCATCACGGACGGCCGCGCATGGATGTGGCCGTAGCCATCGGCGCGGACCCCGCCACCATGTACTCCGCAATCCTCCCGCTCCCACCGGATCTCGACGAGATGATGATCGCCGGCTTCCTGCGCCAGAGCCCCGTCGAAATGGTCAAGTGCCAGACGTGCGACCTGGAGGTGCCGGCCAACGCCGAGATCGTCCTCGAAGGCTATGTGGAACTGGGCGAACTGCGCACCGAGGGGCCGTTCGGCGATCACACCGGATTCTATTCCCTGGCCGACGAGTATCCGGTCTTCCACGTGACCTGCATCACCCAGCGCGAGGACCCCATCTACGCCACCACCATCGTGGGCCCGCCCCCCATGGAGGACTATTACATGGGCAAGGCCATCGAGCGTATATTTCTGCCCCTGATGCGCCTCCAGTTACCCGAAGTGCGCGACATCGCGATGCCTCCCGAAGGCATCTTCCACAACCTGATTCTGGTCTCTATCCGGAAATCGTACCCAGGCCACGCGCGCAAAGTGATGCACTCCATCTGGGGCACGGGCCAGGCGATGTTCTCCAAATGCATCGTGGTAGTGGACGAAGATGTAGACGTGCAGAACTATCGCGAGGTAGCCTGGAAGGCGCTAAACCATATCGATCCCGAGCGGGACATCCAGTTCGTGATGGGCCCTGTCGATTCGCTGGACCACTCGAGCCGCCTGCCGAACTACGGCTCGAAGATGGGCGTAGACGCCACCCGCAAATGGCCCGGCGAAGGTTTCACGCGTCCGTGGCCCGGCGTCATCGAGATGCCCAAAGACGTGAAGCGCCGCGTAGACGAATTGTGGAAGCAGGCAGGCCTGTAACACGGGCATTCTTGCCAGGCATTCTTG
>PMTT01000790.1 GCA_003167275.1 Bryobacterales bacterium
ACTCTCCAGGGCAAGCTAAAGCATACCCCACGCTGACACAGCCTTACAAAGACTTACGCGTTTTCGCCGGGTAACCGACGCCTTGGTATACAGCAGAGGCGAAAACGATGGCCACTCAAGTTCTCGAACAGCAGCAGAAATTGGAGGCGCTTCTTGGCAGGACGCCGCGCCCTGCGCTGCGGCGCCGTCGGTGGATGATCGCAGCGGGTGCTGTCGTGCTCCTCGGAGTCGCCACGGGCGTTTGGCGGATCACCGCGGCTCCCCCGGCGGCGCAGTTCGGCACCGCGCAGGTCAAGCGGCAGACCATCGCGAAGACCATCAACGCCACCGGCACCTTGCAGGCCGTGACGACCGTGCAAGTGGGCACCCAGGTCTCCGGCACCATCTCGGAGTTGGATGCCGACTTCAACAGTCAGGTGAAGAAGGACCAGGTGATCGCTCGGCTCGATCCCTCACAGCTCCAGGCGCAATTGGAGCAGGCCAATGCCACCTGGCTGGGTACGCAAGCCACCGTGCAAGCGGCGCAGAACAATGTCCTGGCAGCGGATGCCGGTGTGCAGGCGGCCCAAGCCAATGTGGACCGCACCGATTCCGCCCTTCAAGATGCGCAAACGGCCTTCGACCGGACGCAGAAGCTGGTGCAGGCGGGGGCGGCCCCGGCGATGAATCTCCCCACTGCCCAAGCCACGTTGACGCAGGCCAATGCCCAGAAACAGCAGGCCGTCGCCCAGCTCAATCAGGCCAAGGCCCAGGCCCAAGCCACGCGGAGCCAGGTGAACCAGACGCAGGCCCAGGCGGAGCAGGCAAAAGCGGCGGTGGATGTGGCCAAGGTGAATCTGGATCACACAGTCATCAAGGCCCCCATCGACGGCGTTGTGGTGGCGCGCAACGTGGACGTGGGCCAGACCGTCGCGGCCAGCCTGCAGGCGCCCACGGTGTTCCTGATTGCCAACGACCTGACCCGCATGCAGGTGCTGGCCAACATCGATGAAGCCGACGTCGGGCAGTTGACGCAAAGCAGCAAAGTGAGCTTCACCGTGGACGCCTATCCTACGGACGTGTTCCGGGGCCGTGTGGCGCAGGTTCGCCTGCAACCGCAGACGGTGCAGAACGTTGTGACCTACACGGCAGTCATCGACGTGGCGAATCCGGATCTGAAGCTCAAGCCCGGCATGACCGCGACTGTAACGGTGGTGGCGGCGGAAAGCGACAACGTACCGGTGGTGCCGAACAGCGCCCTGCGCTTCCGTCCCGACACGCAGGCCGCTCCGGCGAAAGTCAGCCGTGGGCCGATGGTGTGGAAGGTCGAGGCCGGCAAGCTGACTCCCGTGACGGTACAGACCGGGATCACGGACGGCGTCCGCACTGAGATCGTCGCCGGCGATTTAAAGGAGGGCGATGCGGTCGCCGTGCCGCTCGCGGGAAGCAATGGGGCGAAGTCAGCCAGCGCGCCGGCCAAGTCTCCGTTCGCGGCAGGCGCGACTGGTGGACGGGGCGGTCGGTAGCGTGCAGCCGGTCAGGTGGGACACGCGATTCGCCTGTCCGCTGCCGAGCGAAGCTCGCCGCGTCCTGCTAGGCGGAACGCAGGCGAGGACAGGCGAATCGCCTGTCCCACCAGGTCAGTGGCGAGGGAACTCACAGGAGGTAGCCAAATGACGACGCCAGTGATTGAACTTGTTGGGATCGAGAAGATCTACGATACCGGGTCCGTCCGCGTGCATGCTCTACGGAACGTGAACCTTCGGATTCAGCCGGGCGAGTTCGTCGCCATCATGGGGACTTCGGGCTCCGGCAAGTCGACCCTGATGAACATCCTCGGGTGCCTGGACCGTCCCACGAGCGGCCGATACCTGCTCGAAGGCGTGGACATTTCGCAACTCGATAAGGACCAGCGGGCCGACGTCCGGAACCGCAGGCTGGGATTCGTTTTCCAGGGCTTCAACCTGCTGCGGCGCACCACGGCCCTGGAGAATGTCGAGCTGCCGCTGATCTACGCGGGCGTGCCCGCGGCCGAACGGGTCCGTCGCAGCCGCGTGGCCCTGAGCATCGTGGGGCTGGCGTATCGCGAGGACAACCATCCCAGCCAGCTCTCCGGCGGGCAGCAGCAGCGCGTGGCGATTGCGCGGGCGCTGGTGAACAATCCCTCGATGCTGCTGGCCGATGAGCCGACCGGGAACCTGGACACGCGGACCTCGTTGGACGTGATGAGCGTATTTCAGAGGCTGAATCGCGAGAGCGGCATCACCATCGTGCTGGTGACGCACGAACCGGATATCGCGGAGTTCGCGGACCGNNCAACAGGAGGAGTTATGATCGGCTCAGTACTCAAAATCGCCATGCGCGCACTGGCGCGTAACAAGGCTCGTTCCATCCTGACCATGCTCGGAATCGTGATCGGCGTGGCTGCCGTAATCGCCATGGTGAGCCTGGGCCAGGGCGCCCAGCAGCAGGTGCAACAGCAGATCGCCAGCATGGGCACCAACATGCTCATCGTCTCCGCGGGGAGCCAGAACAGCGGCGGACTGAGGGGCGGTGCGGGAACCACGACCACCCTGACGCCCGAGGACGTTCAGGCCATCCTCCGCGACGCGCCGGCCGTGCACGCCGCCAGCCCCAGCGTGAGCGCATCCGTCACCCTGGTGTTCGGCAACCAGAACTGGACCACGCGTGCCGAAGGGACCAACACTTCGTACTCCGAGATTCGCAATCGTGGGGTCTCGTCCGGCGACTTCTTTACGGACGCCGACGTGACCTCCGCGGCGCGCGTCGCGGTGATCGGCCAGACGCTGGCGAACCAACTCTTCCCCAGCGTCGATCCCGTGGGACAAACCTTGCGGGTTCGCAATCTGCCGTTCCGGGTGGTCGGCGTGCTGGAGGCCAGAGGGCAGAGCCAGACCGGGCAGGACCAGGACGATACGCTCCTGATGCCTTATACGACCGCCATGAAGAAGCTTCTCTCGGTCAGCTACATCCCCACCGCATACGTCTCGGCGGTGAGCGCGGACCAGACCAGCGCCGCCCAGCAGCAGATCGGAGACATTCTGCGCACGCGGCACAACCTTCGGCAGGGTCAGACCGACGACTTCAACGTCCGCAACTTGACGGACGTCGCGAACACGGCCGAAGCGACCACTCAGGTGATGACGATGCTGCTGGGCGGGATCGCAGCGGTCTCCCTGCTGGTGGGCGGCATCGGGATCATGAACATCATGCTNNGAGCGCACGCGCGAGATCGGAATCCGCATGGCGGTGGGGGCGCGCACCAAACACGTCCAGTATCAGTTTCTGATTGAGTCCGTGGTGCTGGGCCTGGCCGGCGGGCTGGGCGGGATTCTGCTGGGCGCGTTCGTCTCGTTTCTGCTGTCGGCGGTGTTCGGCTGGCCCGAATCGATTTCGCCGGTGGCGATGGCGGGGTCGGCCTTCTTCTCCATGGCGATCGGCGTGTTCTTCGGGTACTACCCGGCGAAGAAGGCGGCCAATCTGGACCCGATTGAGGCGCTGCGGTTTGAGTAAGATGTAGGGCGGCCATTTTTGGCCGCCCTAAGCTGATCACACGTTTCGGAGGGCGCACCCGCTCCCGAAACGGTCGCGGTCCTGTTAATGCACACAGCCTGAACCGCGCGCGTGAGCAGGCGGTCTTGGTCTGAATCTAGTCTGCCGCTCGCAGCGTCCCGGTCCATTTCCGCATCCCAACGTTCCTGTTCCAGTTCGTGGACACGTTGGACCACTTGAGCAAACCCGCCGGCATCGAGTTCCTGGATGGCGCGTTCGATCTCTTCTACCCGGCTCATACGGACCTATGTATCTGCTTCGGCAAAGCGCGCCGCAAGCGCAACCGCGGCGTAATCCTCCAGGTGACTTCTTGTCTATTGCACCGTGTTGATCGGACCGGCGATCAGCGTGACTCCGGCGCCAGCGCCTGCAGTGCCACTGGTCTGTGTCGTCGAAATCGCAGCGTTCGCGTTGGCGTGCGGCCCATTGAAGTCCACCAGTTGAGCCACCGCTCCGGACGTGGCGATTCTGTAATACAGCCACGGTGCATTACCGTCGAATGTGGGCCAATCGAAGCATCCACCCGAAGGAAGGGTGTTTCCGTGAATCTCGGCACGGATCTCTGCCGCCGAACCCTGATTATCCGCTGCAACATAGATCGCATCCAACGATCCACTCGGGTTGCCTTGATCATTGGTGTTGGCGTCATTACCAGTGATCGTGATGTCCGAGACTGTGAGCGGTTGGCCTGTGGTTACCGGGCCGAGAGCCTCCACGTCGATGGCGCGCGAACCAGGGGTTTGTCGCACGACGTTGTTGACGATGGTCACCGTATTGGTCGTCTTGCCCTGCAGGAAGACGCGGATGCCTGGCCCCATTGTCGAACCCGAGCCGCTAACCGCCGCGTTGCCGACGTGGTTGCCTTCGAGACGGACCTTCATCGTTCCACCCGTCGCACTAGATGAAGTGAAGACATTGATGGCGGGTCCACCGTTGCCGGTGATGGTCAGGTTGTTCATGATGCGCGCGTACATCTGCCCCGCACCATTGCCACCACCCTGATCGATGTCGATGGCGGTGTTGCCGGCGTTGTTCGTGAAGGTGCATCCGCTGATCGTCACGGTACCGGTGCCGGGTGCGCCGACTCCATCACCGACGATTGAGTTGTCGTTGGACTGCACCTGCAGACCCGAAGATGCGTTGCCCGAGAAGGTCACGTTTGTGAACGTCGCCGTTTTCAAGGTGGACGTATGCGTCATGCCCACCTGGATTCCGCTGTTGGTGGCGCTATTGTTGTAGGAGCCACCCGTTACTGTCAGTGACGTCGTGACGGCGGTGGAACTGACCGTACCGCCAACGAATAGGTTGGTGACATGCGAGCCGGTGACTGTGTCGTTCGTGAACGTCGCGGTGCCGCTGACGTCCAGAAGGTGGATACCATGATCTATGTTCGCGGTTGTGCCGTTGCTCAGCACCGAAGAATTACTCAGAGAGAAACCTGACAAACCCGTAGCGTCAATACCGATGTGAGTGCTGGTCTTGACTGTGATCCCGGCCAAGGTAACGTTCACCGCGCCGCTGAGCACAATTCCGCTGCCAGTCGAGCCCTGAATGGTCCCTCCATTCACGGTAAGCGAGCCGGTAGACAAACCAAGGTTGATCCCGCTGGGCGCATTGGTGGTGCTCAGCGATCCAACAGTGACGTTGAGACTGGTCCCGCTGCCGCTGAGCGCTGTCGCCGCGCCGGTGGACATGTTGACGCCGTTGATTGTGACGCTGTTGGCGAGGGTGATTGTATTGCCAATCTGAGGGAACGTCCCCGCGGCCACGAGAGTGCTGCCGTTCACTACCAGCGCGGCGCCCTGCCCGATCAGGCTCTGGCCCGACTTGAGAGCGGTCGCTGTGCCCAAATTGCTGTCGTTTCCGGAGTAGAGATAGATCGTGTCGTTAGCTGTCGAAACGCCCAAGGCCTTCGATAAAGTCAGGAATGGACTCTGGGATTGGCCGTTATTACTATCCGACCCGCCCGATTTCACGTACCAGACCCGTCCAACCAGAGTGAGGTTCACCGTCCCGAAGGTTACCGTCGCCGTCGGGGTCCCTCCGGTGTTACTCGATATACTGTAAGTGAAGGAGTCGCTCGTGATGGCCGGCGAGGACGGGTTCGCCTTCGGTGTATAGATGAACGTACCGTCCGCGGCAATTGTGGCAATGCCGCCGGCGCTAGTTTGGAAGTTACCGGTGACAGCAGTTACGCCGCCGCTCGGCAGATCGTTGTTGGTTAACCGGAACGTTGCCGTTCCGTTGGTGACGACAGCAGGAGTTCCCGGAGTCGCCGTCGTTCCGCCCGTTACCACAAATTGCGTGTTGTCGACCAGGCCGGTGTAGTTGTCGGTAACTGCGACTGGGTAAACCGCGATCGACACCGCTTTTGTGCCGATGCAGCCGCCTGCGTCGGTCGCCGTAACCGTCGCGCTGAAGGTCCCCGTAACGCTCGGCGTACCGGTCAACTGACCCGTACCGCTGCCGATCGCCAAGCCGGAGGGCTGGCCGCTGATCGACCACGCGAGGGCGCCGTTGCCGCCCACCTGTGAGTACGGCACTGGGGACATGGCGACGTTATAGGTCAGATCAGCAACTGGGCCGCCGCTGACCGTAATCGTCGGGCACGTGATGTTCAGGGTGAAGTTCTGCGACGCGTTAGGAGCCACGCCGTTACTTGCGGAAAGCGTCAGCGGATAACCCTTGCTCACTGGACTTCCTGTAGTCCCCTGTGTCCCCGCGTCCGGCGTGCCGTTGATGGTCGCGGTGCCGTTGTGGTTGTCGGTGAAGCTCAAACTACCCGGCAGAATCCCGCTCTCGCCAATCACCATGGTGGGGCCGCTCGGGGACCCGGTCGTCTGCACGGTAAAGGACTGTCCCGTCTTCCCCGGTTGGAACGTCGCGCTGTTCAAGCTGGTGATCTGTGGAGGATCCTGTACGGTAATCACGAAGCTCTGCGTGCCGCTCGTATCCACGCCGCCGTTGGCCGTGCCGCCGTTGTCCTGGATGTCGAGCGTGATCGTCGCCGAGCCTGTGGCGCCTGTGGCAGGCGTATAGGTCAGAGTACCGGTTGGACTGACAGCCGGGCCGGCCGAGAACAGCGCCGCGTTTGTGTTGGTCGTGATGTTGAAGTGCACCGTCTGGCCGGATTCATTCGCCGGGCCGGCGCTGATGTTGGTGGCCCAGCCGGTAACGGTCTGCGCGCCCGCATTCTTCAGGACCGCCTGGTCCGCGCCCTTGGTGAAGCTGGGAACGTCGTTCACGAAATTGATGGTAAGGGTGAAGTTCTGCGTTCCGCTGGTATCGTTGCCCCCGTTGGCCGTGCCGCCGTTATCGTGAAGCTGCACGTGCACCGTGGTGGAGCCGCTGGTATCGGCGGCCGGAGTGTAGGTGAGCGTGCCCATGCCGCTGATTGCCGGCTGCACGGAGAACAGCGCGTTGTTATTGTTGGTGACGATGAAGTTGAGGGTCTGGCCCGCCTCGTCCGGCGGTCCGGCACTGATGTTGGTGGCCCAGCCTACCGACTGGGCGCCGGAGTCTTCGTTGACCGTTTGATTCCCGCCGGCCGTGAACGTGGGCGCGTCGTTCACGGCGTTGACCGTGATGTTGATCGTGGCGGTGGCCGAATCCAGGCTGCCGTCGTTCACTTTGTAGATGAAGCTGTCCGGGCCGTTGTAGTTTGTCGACGGCCCGTAGGAGAGAGCTTTGGTGCAGTTGGCAGGCGTGCCGCCGCCGCATGTCATGGCGCCGCTGCTCGCAGGGAGAATCGTTCCGTGGCTCGGCCCGCTGGTAATTGTATAGGTCAGGGACGGGCTGTCGACGTCGGTGCCGGTGATGGTGATCGGGAGCGTGTTATCTTCGTTGGTGCTCACGGTTTGGCCGGCCGCAACGGGGGCTTGGTTCACCGCATTCACCGTGATGCTCACGGTCGCCGGAGTGGAATCCACCGTGCCATCGTTGACCTTGAAAGTGAAGCTGTCGGATCCGTGGAAGTTGGCGCCAGGGGTATAGGTGACGCTCGCGCTGCAGGTGCTCGGATTGCCTACGCAACTCGGACTTCCAATCGTGCCGAGGGCCCCGTTCGCGGGGCCGGTCACGATGGCGAATGTCAGGGCATTGCCATCCTGATCGGTCCCCTGGAGCGTGATCGGCAGCGCCGTGTTCTCATTGGTCGAGGGACTCTGTGGGGTCGCCACCGGCGCATGGTTGCCGCTCCCGATGGTGATGGTGCACGACTGGTTGGCCGTCTCCGGAGTGCCTCCCGCCGAATCGCTCACGTTGGCGGTGAAGCTTGAGGGAGCGGCCGTGTCGGGCGTGCCGGTAATCGCGCCGGTGTTCGGGTCCAGACTGAGGTTGTGCGGGAGGGTGCCTGGTCCGATGGAGTACGTATACGCCTGCACTCCACCGAGGCCGCTGAGAGACGAAGAGTAAGGCGAACTGATCGTGCCCGAGTTGGCAGGGCAGGCGACCGACAGCGCCGCCGGCGGGAACGTCCCCGAATAAGTCACGGTGTTGAACGTGATGGCGGTGCCGGGGGGTGACGGTGAACTGCAGTTGCACGGTCGCGGTGTCCCCGGGGTTCATCGTGGTAACTGTAGGAAAGTTTATGTAAGGCGCACCGTTGAACGTGCCGGTCCCGTTCGAGAGCGTCACTCCCACCGGCAGATTCAACAGCCCGACGTTGAGAGGGCCGGTGATGGCCTGCGCGCCCGTGTTGGCGACAGTCAGGTTGCCGGTGTACTTCCCCGATACCCGGTTGAAGGCCCAGGCGGTATGGGTCACGTTCACCTGCGCAGAAACATTCACAACCACGTTGCTTAGGCCATGACTGACCATCAGCAGCGCCTTGGCGGTAGCGTCAGTGCCATCCGAAAACGAGCCGTCGGCATTCTGGCGATTGACCAGCGTGCGGGCCACGCCGTCGGTGGAATCTCCCCGGCTGGCTTCGGCGCTGTACCAGTCGAGCGGGCCCTGCGAGTCCGACTGAATGAACTGAATCGGGCTCGGCTTTCCGCTGGAAACGTGGTTGCGGAGTGCCATCGTCAGTTCCAGCAGTGAGGCGGTATCCAGGTCGAAACTGTTGCCGTTGCGTAGTAGGGTTTCCGCTGTCACCCAGCGGGCGTCCGGGCGTCCGATGCCTTCCGCGGTCAGCGCGAACAGTCGCGAGGCGATATCCCCGTTGGCGGTGCGTCCCAGATCGCGCCGGGCAGGACCTGCGGCCGGGCCGAAGGCCGCGAGGGCAGTGCGGGCTTCCGGCGTCCCCGATGCCGCGAGCGCTTCCAGTCGGGCCGCATCGGGCACGGCTCCCGCAGGACCCGGTTTCAGGAGTTGCGAGATCGCCTGAGCGACGGTGTCGGTGTACGGATCGCTGACGTCGCCGGATGGCAGGCGGCCCTGACGTTCGAAGGCCAACACCTTCCAGCCGGTCACCTGGGCGGGATCGGCGTGCATGGCCTTGTGCAGGTACCACAGGGCTTCATCGGCGGCAACGCTCACCTCGACACCGAGCGTCTTCTCCCGCATCGCGATCCGATATTCCGCGGAGGAGGATTGTCCCGTGGCGGTGTCCTCCACGGTGAAGCGCGCCGTGTACTCGGCGCCGACGGGTCCGGAATAGGTGTGAGTGGCGGAGACGTCGTAGGAGCGTTCGACCGCGAAGGTCGGCGACTGGGTGCCGTCGCCGAAGTCCCAGGTCGCCTGGAGGTGGCGGCCCTGCTCCGGGGCGGTCCCCTTGAGGGTCACACTGCGGCCGGGAAACGTGTCATGCGGACGGGAGGGATCGGCCGGGTCCCATGGCACCGTGCGGACCACCGGGGCCGCGGCAAAGGCGCTCGCCCCTATGAGGATGAAGCAACTGAGAAACCGCCTGCTTAAGACAAAAGGATACACGGAACCCCTCCAAGAACTCATATTTGGACCACGCCGACTTGAACTGCCCCCAGAAACTACCGATTCGCTGCGAACTATCCCGCGGCCCGCCGGCGGAGCAGCACAAGAGCGAGCAAAGCCGACCCCGCAAGGGCCGTAGTCATAGGCTCCGGGATCGAGGCCGGCGAGGTCGCCTGCAGTTCGAAGAACACGTTTTCGCTGGCGGTTGCCGCCTGAACGAAGTTGGTTCCGTCATTGGCGATCGCGAAGGTATTGTCGCTGGAGCCGACGGTAGGAGGCTCGAACATGTCGAGTCCGATGATGTCAACCCCGCTGCTGGAGTTGGCGGCCGACACCGTGAAGATGAGATTGTCCGGCACCAGGAGATTGGGAAGGGCAAAGGCCACATTGAAGACATCGCCCGCCGGTACCGCAATTCCCGTTTGGACGATGTCAGAACCGATTTGAGTCCCCACCGGACTTCCCACATTGAACAGTCGGAGCGTGGCGTCAAACGTGCCCGACAGTCCGAGGTTGAAGAGTTGGACGGTCGCCAGCGTGGCCAGCCGGTCGGTGCCGGACAATTGAATCCGGTCTCCAATCTGTGTGTAACCATTTTGCGCATAGGCTAACGTATCGCCCGTGTCCGTGGTGGTGTTGCTATAGACGATGGTGGATCCGAAAGCCTGGGCGGAGAGCAGGCAGAGGGATGCCAACACGTTTCTGGCGATGTGGTTCACGCGGCACCCCCTGGATGCGGGGCGCACGTTCGCGCGGTCCAAAGGAGGGGCACAACAATAGGGGGAACGGAAAGACGTTGCATGGGTCCTGAACTGTTTATCATGGCCTGGAACTGGTGTTGCATTAATCGTTTCTTCCGAATAATGGTGGTTCTGGTACTAGGACGAGGCATCGTTGGGACCACCCGTCTCGGCCACCCGAGCCAATTCGATGGCCGTCTCCACTTGCATCAGAATGATCCGCGACTGGCCGAGAAAAATCCGCCCTGCCTGGGTCAATGCCACCTCACGGGTGGCGCGGTTAAGTAACTGAACACCAAGAGCTTCCTCCAATTGTTTGATTTGCTCGCTCACCGCGGACGGCGCCACATGGACGCGCGCCGCCGCACGGCCGAAGTGGAGCTCTTGCGCCACCGCCACGAAGTACTCCAACTGGCGCAACTCGACAATCATGGTGTTCGGCTAATAAGCGCAAACCGCCCCCAAAAGCCTTCACCGTCCTGCTAACATCGTGGAATTCGGGGCCGCTTTGGAAATTACGGGACTGTTGCAGGAGTGGAAGTCCGGTGATCCGGGCGCGCTCGCCAGGATCACCGCGGTGATCTATGAGGACCTGCGCCGGCTCGCCGCCCACCACCTTAAAGAGGAGCGGCCGGGACATACCCTCCAGGCCACAGCCTTGGTCCACGAGGTATACCTGCGGATCTACCCGATGCGGGAGGTGGATTGGCAGACGCGCGCGCACTTCCTGGCCGTGGTCACCAACGTGATGCGGAACATCCTGGTGGATCACGCGCGCAGACGGATTGCCCGGAAACGCAGCGTGCCGGAAGAACCGTGTGCCTGCACACTGGGACCAGACGCAACGAATATAGACATCGTGGCGATTCATTTGGCGCTCGACAAGATGAGCGCGCACTTTCCGAGGGCGGCTCGCGTCGTGGAGCTGCGCTTTTTCGGAGGGTTGGACGCTGAGGAGGCGGCCGGGGTCCTCGGTGTTTCTCTGAGTAGTGTGGAGCGCGACTGGCGCTTTGCGAGAGCATGGTTACGCGATGAAATTGACGGATGCAAATGAACCACGCCAATCTCCCCGACTCGAGGAGTTGTTTCACGCGGCCTTGGATCTCCCCGAAGGCGCGCAGGCAGCCTTTCTCGAACGGACATGCGGAGGGGACAGGGCGCTGAAGGCAGCGGTGCTGAAACTGTTACAAGCCGAGCGCCTGCCCGATCTGCTGTCTTCCAGAACGGCCATCGAACTGGAAGCCAGCCAGACCGCCGCTGACTCTGGGAATGACGGCGGCCTGCGTTCGTTCGGCCCCTACCGGTCGGTGGAGTGCATTGGCAGGGGAGGAATGGGCGTCGTCTACAAGGCAGTGCGGGGCGACGACTATTGCAAGACCGTTGCGGTTAAGGTGTTGCCGGGAGGGTTCGAATCCACCGACCTGATCGAGCGCTTCCGCCGCGAACGGCAGATCCTGGCCAGGCTGGAACATCCCAACATCGCCCGGTTGCTGGACGGCGGCGCCACATCCGATGGTCTGCCTTACCTGGTGATGGAGTATGTGGAAGGTCTGCCGCTGGACAGATACGCCGAGGAAAGGCGGTTTTCCGGCGGGCAGCGGCTGCGGTTGTTTCTCCAGGTCTGCGAGGCGGTTCAATACGCCCACAGAGCTTTGGTGGTCCACTGCGACCTGAAGCCGTCCAACATTCTGGTTGGCGTGGATGGAATTCCGAGGCTGCTGGATTTCGGTATCGCGAAACTGCAGGATCACGCGCTGGCGCAGCGGAAGGCCACGTTGCCTCTGCTGACGCCGGGGTTCGCCAGCCCGGAACAGATTACCGGGGAGCCGGTCACCACCGCTTCAGACATCTATTCGCTGGGCGTTCTGCTGTATGTCCTGCTGACGCAGCGCACACCGTATGGCAACGCCGCCGGTCCGCGCGATATGGCCCGCGCGGTGTGCGAGCAGGAGTTGGACCTGGCATCCTGCCGGAACATCGACCGCGATCTGCGAACGATCATCGCGATGGCGACTCGCAAGGAAGCGTCGCGGCGGTATACGACGGTGGAACAGCTTGGCGAGGATATCCAGGCCTTTCTGGAGAAGCGTCCGGTGCGGGCCCGGCGCGACACACCGGCCTATCGGGCTTCGCGGTTCATACGGCGCAACCGGTTCCCGGTCGCCGCCGCGGTGCTCGCGCTGGCGGCAATCGCAGCCGGATTTGGATCGAGTTGGTCCGAATCGCGGCGAGCCCAGCGGCGCTTCAACGATCTGCGCGGGCTGGCGCATTTCCTGATGTTCGATGCGTATGGGCAGATGGAGCAATTGACGGGAACGACCGCTCTTCGCCGGAGTGTCGTGGCACAGGCCCAGGTGTACCTGGATCGGCTCGCGCGTGATGGGGGGAACGATCCCACCCTGGCGATGGAGTTGGCAGAGTCTTACTCGCGCCTCGGGAAGGCTCAAGGGCTGCCCTACGGTCCGAATCTGGGCGACACCACCGGGGCATTGGCATCGTTCGGTAAGGCGCAGGAGATACTCGAGAGATTGGCTCGAATGAAACCTGGGGACGGATTGATCCAGAACAGGTTATGTGGCAATTACCAGCAGATTGCAACCATCCTGGAGCGTGCCGGGCGGCTCAGTGAGGCACAAGACGCGATCCATCGAGCAGTGGCAATCGCTGCCAAGGCGCACCGCGAACACCCGGAGAATCCTAATGGCCGGTTGCAACTCGGCTCGGTCCTGGTCGCCTCCGGGTATGCCGACGAGTTGCGCGCGGAGGAACAGCGCTCCCCGGCAACCTTCCAGGAGGCCCTGAGGAGTTATCAGGCGAGTCTCGACGAACTGCTGCCGCTGGCGCCATCCAGCGACGAGGCGCTGGCGTGTACGGCTGTGTGCTACTTCAACATCAGCTACGTGCACTGGCATCTGGGGGATCTCGGCGGCGGCCGCGCCGAATTCGGTGCCGCGCTGGACGCCCAACTGCGCGGCGCGGCGATCAATCGCGGACTGGCCGAAAAGTATCCGGAGAGCCCGGAGTACAGGCGCCTCTTGGCGGATAACCTGGACGAAATTGGCTACACGCTGACCAGGCTGGGGCGGTTCCGGGAAGCCGTGCACAGTTTTCGCGAGTCGCTGGCGCGTTTCGAAGCGATCGCCGCCGCCGATCCGCGGAACGTCGAGGCGCAGAAGGATATCGCCGACGTGTGCCGGTATTTTGCCGGCTCGCTGGCGCAGTCGGGACGGCGAATCGAGGCGCTGCCATTGGCGCGGAGAGCAGCGGGCATTTACGACCGCATCGCCGGCAGCGATCCGTCGAATGTCGAGGTTCGGAAGGCGCGTGCCGAGATCGGAGAACTGCGTCGCAGGACCGCGCCCGTGGCCCCGAAAGTTGCTGTGTCCAACTGATAAGATTTGGTTTCGGTGTATGCGATACTGATAAGGAATGTATAAATCTCACTACACGCCCACTGAGGCGCAGGAACAATTGAAATTGAACGACGAAAGCCATCATCATCAGGCCCGCAAGGACCGCGTAAAACGTTATATTGAGCGGCGAATCGTTGAAGATCCAGAGGCTGTTGACAACTAGCATTTGACAGATTCCGCCAATCCGCTACACTTCTCCTTACAAACGAATCCATTTAAATTCAACTTGCACCAACACCCGCTATTCCCGGGAAGTGTCGCAAGTTGATCCTATCAAAAGAGCGGATTTTGTTTCTTATTTGCCCATGTTGGTGAGCTGGTGCGATGCCCCAAAGATGGTTCGGGCCGCGAAGCAGACATCTCGCCGGATCAAAATGGCTGCTTCTCGTTGGGGCGGCTGGCGCCGCCCCGCCCATTCCGGCCGCTGGGTCGGTGCTCCGGTCCCATCCCTGACTTGCCGTATCCGCCGCCCAGGTAAGGCCAGTACAAACCGAGCCACTTCCGGCCCAGATGGTATACTAGCCTTGTTGTGGGGCTGTAGCTCAGTTGGTCAGAGCGTCTGGTTTACACCCAGAAGGTCCACAGTTCGAGCCTGTGCAGCCCCACCACGCATCCCTTTTATTCTGAATTGATTACTCGAGTCCGGCTCCAGGGCGATGAACCGTCTTCGAGAGTCGCCGCACATGTTTGGTCGGCCGCCAGGAACACGAACGCGCCTCGCCACCACTCTCCTTTTTCGACGTTCACGTGAGCCTCTTGCAAAACT
>PMTT01000455.1 GCA_003167275.1 Bryobacterales bacterium
ACCGCCACCAGCGAATAGGCGCTCACATCCTGCGCCAGGAGAAACCCCGCGCGCCCCGTCTCCACAAAAGGCCGCGAGAGGTCTTCGCGATTGGCAAACGCCAGGCTGTGGACCACCGCGTGGAGCGGCCGCCCGAGTCCGCCGAGGGATTCGGTGAGCGCCGTCAGTTCTTCGTCCTTGGTGACATCGCAGGGCAAAACCGCGGCCACCTTGAGATCCTTCGAGAGGTCCTCAATGGCTCCCTTCTGTTTTTCGCCAAGATAGGTGAGCACCAGTGTGGCCCCCTCCCTCGAAAACGCCTGCGCGATGGCATACGCCAGGCTCCACCGGTTCGCAATTCCCAGAATGAGGGCGAGTTTGCCCTCCAGCAGTTTGGACATGAATCTCCTAGTGTAGAACGATTTCGGTGTCGCATCAGGCGGATCCGATGGGAGCACGGTGTAGAAAAGATTTAGCCACGGATGAACACCGATGAACGCGGATAAGACCCTGGTTTTTTCTTATCCTGTTTTTTCTTATTCGTGTTCATCGGTGTTCATCCGTGGCTAAATCTTTTTCTCCCCTTGGCCCTACATCATCCTCCGGAAAGCCTCCTCCGCCTCCGGATCGCGTTCGTGGGGAAGACTGAGGTACTTGCCGATCCATTGGCGGGCTCGCCCGAATTCATGCGCCCGCGAAAAGACCTGTCCCAGGCTCCGTGCGCAACGCGGATATTGCGGCTCGTGCTCCAGGTGCAGATCGCATTCCGCCTCCAGGTGCTCGAAAACCCCAAGCGAGTTCAGTGCCGCAACGTCCGGCGGCGGATGGCGCAGGAACACGATCGCCTGCGGATCGCTGTAGACCAGCTTCCATTCGGTCTGCTTCGGGTCGGCCAGGGCCGGCGCCAGGTTGTACACATTCCCCGAGACGTATTCGAAGCTGTTCATCACAATCGCCTGGACCCCGTATTGATCCAGCAGTTGTGCCGCGCTCTTGCCGCCGCTTTCGTCGTGATTGTACAGAATCCGGGCGTAGTCCTGGAAGACCGCTTCGTTCAGTGCGCGCCCGTCGATGAAGACGCGCTCCTGCGGCCAGAGACGCCACATCAGGTAGCCGCCGTACTCGTAGCTGTTGAACATCGTCTGCGTGATGTGGTGCGCCAGCAGGAAATCGGCCGCGCCCGACGGCCACTTCCACGGATTCACCCGCAATTGGAAGAAACTCCCGCCGGCAATCCCCACCGCCAGTGCGGCGATCACCGCGGCCGCGGCGGAGAACTGCAACAGCACAGGGCTCCCGCGTTTCCACTCCGGCAGGTACGAGACGATGAGGATAGGCGCAACGATCCCGATCAGCACCACGTTCCGGTACGCCATGAGCGCCGCCACACTGAACGCCGCAAAGAGCAGCCAATCGACGACGCGGACCCTCCCGCGCGCCCAGAGCAGCACGGCCACCGCGCCGAACAGCAGCAGGCTATACCAGCGCGGAGGCCACCACTGGGTGGGTGCCCATTCCAGAAGCCGCGAGGTCAGAAAGCTCCCCCGGTAATATCCCAGGATCTGGGGGATCCGGAAGCCGTTGGGATTCAGTCCAGAGAGCGCGACGGAAATGGCGCAGACCGTCCATAGCATGCGGTCGCCGGGAAACGGCCGCGTCAGCAATCGACGCAGCAGCGCCTCGGCCGACCAGGCAGCCAGCACCACCCATCCCAGAAAAAACCCGCCGTGGCAATTGGCCCAAATCAACAGCAGCGGAGGAAGCAGCCACAAGCCAGGACGGCCCTCCCGGCCGGCCCACTCCAGAATCGCGATAGTCGCGGCCAGGAACAGGAATGTAAGAACGAACGGCCGATCGGCGGCGAATGCCGAGAGCACCCCCGCCGAAGCGAAGGCCGCCGCCAGCGCCCGGTAGAAACCGCCGCATCTACCGTAGGCCACCCACCCCACGATCCCGCAGACCAGCGCCAGCAGCACCGCGCGAAACAGCACCACGCCCCCAAATCCGCCGGCCCGGTAGACCGCGTAGAACAGCACCTGGGCGAGCCATTCATGCGTCAGGTTGAAATAGCGTGTGCTCGGCTCGCCGGCATAGGCCGGACTGCCCATGGTTGTGGTGAATGCGAACGGGTCCGGAACCGGCAGAGAGTGCTGTTGGAGAATGTACTCTCCGGTCTTGATGTGCCACCAGAAATCCGGGTCGGAGATCTCGGGCGAAAACCAGCCGATCGCGAGCGCCGCCGAAAGCGCCAGCAACAGTGGGCGAAACCAGCGCGGCATGGATGCGGTCACCATGCCGGTTGGCGGTCTGCGAAGGTTTAGGTCTCTTGGCATATGTGCCGAAGAGACCAGTGTAGATTACGGCGTTACCGTCAAGGTCGCGGCTTGGCTGGCCACACCGCCAACCGTCACGACCACCGGTTGCGCGCCAGTCGGGGCTTGGGCCGGAACCGTATANNCCTACGGTCACCGAGACGGTCTGCTGCGGCTTCGGAAGGCTGCCGACCGGTGTTCCGGGAGCCGGAGCGGTACCCGTGGCCAATGCCGGGGTCACCGCGCCATCCCCCGTGATGTACAGCGATACCGTCTGCCCGTGCGCCCCGCTGGTGTTGGGAACCGGAGCGCCGGCAGCATTAACAAAAATTCCGGGCGCGGCCGCTGCTACTCGAAACGAAGCGGTGGTGGTCTGCCCATTATTGGTGACGATCAGGACCGCATTCGCATTCACAGCCGTTCCGTACGGAATCTGAATGTTCAACTGCCCCGGTGAGATGTAGTAGAGCGGAGCATTCACGCCATTGATGGTCGCCGAAACGCCGTTCTGTTGCGCCGGCAACGGCACGCTTGCAGCACTCGCGGCCACCGGCGCCAGTTGCGAACCGAAGACCGTCAGCACCATGCCCGGAGCGTAGCTTTCCATAAAAGAGGCCCCATTGGCCAAGGCGGCAATCGAAGGAGGCCCCGACGAAACCACCGTAACCGTGACCGAGGCTGTGGCCCCGGTGAAATTAATGTCGCCGCTGTATTGTGCCGCGATCGTGTTGTTGCCCACCGTCAACTGCGCGCCGTTCACCGCCAGGCTCGCGGTGGCCGTGCCGCCCGAGCCCGCGAGCGTCGACGTCCCCAGCGTGGTATTCCCCAGCGAAAACGTTACGGTGCCCGTGGGCGTCGCGCTGATGGAACTCCTCACGGTTGCCGTGATGGTGGTGGTTCCGTTGGGGTTAATGTTGCCGGCGCTCGCGGAGGCCACGATGTTGGCGACACTCCGGCTGACCGCGCCGCTCCCATTCCATGACGTAACCATGTTGAAGGTGTCCATCGACCCAAGACCCGTGACTTGGTCATAGCCAGTGCCTGCGGTGAAGCCGATCGGGGTCGGCGAGCAACTCCGGGCGCGTGCCGGGCACGGATCCACAAGGTTGTCTCCGGTGGTGATGTCGTGAAAAACATTGGGCATCGTCTGCGCCAGGGCGTAGAGCCGCGGGTTGACGTTTCCCATCCCCGCCGAGGACTGCGAACCTTTGGCGACCATGTACTGGTTCAGCAGGGCGATCATCCCCGAAAACGACGGGGCGCCCACCGAAGTCCCGCCCACCGCCTGCATGCTCCCCCCGGTGAAGAACAGGTACGAATCGTGATCGGCGGACCCCGAGAGCGACACATCGGGGACATCGCGTGCGCCGTCACTCGGCACGCCCAGTCCCACCTGCCAGGAGGGCTTGGTGAAGTAGACACTCGCCCCCCCGCCACTAGCGGCCGGTGAGCCATCGAGCGCGCTATCGTTCCAGGAGGTCTCCGGAATGTAAGACAGCGCCGAAGCGTGATTGGCGCTGTTGGTAGTGTTCCAGTAGTTTCCGCTTCCCTCCGTGAATTCCGTGCCGCCGATGGATGTCACTTCCGGAATAGAGCCGGGCAAGTCCGCCGAGAGGCCCAGGTTGCTCCGGCTACTCGACCCGTAGCAGTCCGCCGCGCCGTTGTCTCCCGAAGCGGCGATCCAGGTGATTCCCTGCGCGTTGGCCTGCTGTGCCAAAGTCCGTTGGGCATTCGCGTCCGAAGGCGCAGTCAGTGCTTCGCACAACCCATAGCTCATGCTCAGCACGGGCGCCAGGTTCTGATCGATGGCGTATTGCGCGGAGACCTCCACATCGTCCGAGTAGACGTAGAGGATGGTGGCGTTGCGGGCCACCCCTCCCGCGAATTCGATATCCAGATCAGCCTCCGGAAGGTCGGTCTTGCTGATTCCGGGGTCGGTGGTGTTAGGGACCAGGATCAACTGCGGATCGTTGGCGGAGAGATTAAAATAAGTGCGGAACTGTTCGATATCCGACAGATTGACCTTGGTTTGCCCCACCACCACCACCTTCTGACCGGTGCCGTCGATGCCGGAACTGTAGAGCGGTTGGATGTTGTAAATAGTAGCCACGTCATCGGGGGCAAGGTAATGGCTGCTACCTTTGCTCGAATTGTAATCGGCCTGGAGTTGCTTTGGCAACCGCGCCGCGGGCCGCAATTTGAAGTCGTTGAGCCCGTGAATCTCACTCACTACCGGTCCGAGAGCCGCGGGAATCGTAGGCTCCGATACATTCGCGAAGTGCATTTCGCTATTTGCCTGGTAGCGGTGAATCTCGGTTGCAAAGGCGCTCTCGACATCCCGGACGCCGCCGCTGAATGCCACCCAGTTGCGCCCTCGCGCGACCGCCGCCACGGTCAGGTGCTGCTGCCCGAGCCATCGGGCGATTTGGTCCAAGTCCGCCTGGCTCACACCGAACCGATCCGCATACTCCTCCGGCGTCAGCCAGCGATGGTAGTTAGAGGAAGACGGATCCTGCTGTTGCGCCAGGAGTTGGTCGAGGTCCGCCCGCTGCGCCGCGGATGGCTTCAACATCACCGTGACGTAGGGCAGCGTGAGCGAAGCGTCCGCCCGGCCCCGATCGTTTTCCGGCAGGGCCTTCGGATGGATGTGGCCCGTGAGCGACACGCGTTGGCGATTATCGATGGGCCCGGCGATGCGGCTCAGTTGCGCCGCCGGCAGAGTGGCAGGCACGAGTTGCAGGCAGGCAAGGGCAAAAAGCAGTCCCGTAGTATGGTTCTTTTGCATATAACGCCGTGAAATCCAGAACAGTTGTTAGTCTGCTGGCCTCAAGAGGTCGAGCGGGTGCTGCAGCAGTCAGACCCTCTCGGACGCGGGAAAAACGCGGGAGCCGGTGGACCGCTTTTCAGCGCCCCAAGCCCAATTGGACACGTTCTTCAAGACGGGGTGAACCGGAGTGAGGTTTCCAAAAACTGTCTTTGTGGCGCGTTGCCCACCAGGACTATGTGCGGATTTTGACGCTTCGTGGGGCAGCCAATCCTGGCTGCAGCCGCCTTTCCAGGCGGCCCTTCCCACATTCCGTCAATCCTAGCGCTGGCCCCACAGTGTAGAACCAATTCAGGCGGCCGATCTGTACGCTGCCGGCGCCCCGCAGCAAGCCAAACGCGCCGCCGATCAACTCCTCGGATAGTTTGTGGGCCGTTTTGGTGGGGCGGACCCCCTGGTCCGCGGCCGACCCCCCGGTCGGCCTGTCGGGACGACCGAACCGCCGGACCAGGGGGTCCGGCNNGGACGAGGGCGTCCGCCCCACTTGCCACTGACCCCTGCGCATTCTGGCTCGCAACCGGGCGGCGCGACCATCGACATCAGACCTTAATATCTGCAATAATCTTCTGAGATCACTTGGAATGTCCAAGCGGAATCACCGAATACCGATAACGCACTGTCCGAGGTGTTCAATGACCGTTCGATCGATTTCATTGCCCCGGCTCGTTGTTGCTCTCGTACCTGTGGCCATTATCGTTTCCCTGGCCCCACCGCGCGCCGATGCCGCGCCGCCCGTGGTTGCGAGTGTGAGTCCCCTGGCTGGGGCGGCCAACGTTCCGCTCCTCGCTTCCGGAATGATGCAAATCCGGTTCGACCAGCCGATGAATCAGACCGCCGTCCTCAATGCCATTTCCGTGAGCCCGGTGAACGTGGCCCTTGCCTGGCGCCCGAACCAGAGCTACCGGTGGCTCGATGACCGGACTTTCTCGGCCATCGTGTACGCCGTGAACCCGCTGGATTCTTTCCCGGCGTCCAGCACGGTGACGGTCACGATTAGTACGGCGGCCACCAGTCTCGCCGGCGAAAAGCTCTCCGCAGCCTATCAGTGGAGTTTCACAACCAAACCGCGATCGATCACCACAACCAGCGCCTGGCCAGCCCTGGTTGCGGCGTACCAGCACGATTTCGGAAAGACGGTGCCTGAGCCAGCCTACTACTACAACGCATCGTCGGGATACTGGACTTCAACCGCGTACCTGGACAGGCAGCTTTACCGCCTGTATCTATTGCAGGACGGCAGCGTACTCTCCACGCAAAGCCAGCCCACCTTCAGGCCCGACCAGCCCTTGTCTGTAGCGGTAGTCGCGATCGATTACGGCAATACCAACATCGCTTCGGTCTTGGGAACACTGTGGGTGGACGCCCAGAATTCGGTCAACACGGCCTATGCGCAGTTGGCGAAGACTCTGGGATTCGCTCAACCGGTTCAGTTCACCAACGTGAACTTCCTGGTCCCCAGCTCTCAGATCGCTAATCCGACCGATAAAGCGACGATTGTCAACTATGTTACCAGCCAGGGATACTCTCCGAGTGACTTCGATGCTTTCGTGGTCTTGAACCTGGATGCGGCGCATCCCGCCGGCGGAGAATACGCCGGTCAGAGCTTCATCCCGATGGGCTACCCCTTCTCGGCCACCCGCTTTGCAAAATTGGACCAACCCAGTTTGCTGTCGATAGCAGGGGCAGTGTACGACCACGAATTCGGCCACGCCTTCGGCTGGGAGCATGAATGGTCGCCCGATTACGCGATCAGCTACCCGACCCCCATCACGGAACCGACTCTGTACGGGTGGGTTGACAATGACGGAGACGGTATTTCCGAGCTCCTGGATGCCACTCCGTATGGCGGCCCCACAGTGGCGCTGACGCCCGTGCTGAATGCGGGAACGCTCGCCAACGGCGCGACGTATTTCGCTGGCGGATTGGTGGCCGGCTCATGGGCCCAGGTCAAGGGCAGCGGTTTGAGTAATACCACACGTATCTGGGGGGCTTCCGACTTCACAGGCAGCGGTCTGTTGCCCACCAATTTGAGCGGTGTTCAGGTTTTGGTCAACAATCTGCCGGCCGCGGTCTACTACATCAGTCCCACCCAGGTCAGCTTTCAGGTTCCAGCCGGAGTAACAGGAACCGCTTCCGTTCAGGTGGTCAGCAACGGTCAGAAGAGCGCCATCGTCACCGCCGCGGCGACTAGCAACTCACCGGCCATCTTTCCGGTCAGTTTGAACGGAACGAATTATCCGGCTGGCGTATTCCTGGATGGGAAACTGGTGGGCAATCCGGCCATTCCCGGGTTCCGCAAAGCGATCCCAGGGGATGTGATCCAGCTCTTTGCCACCGGGCTGGCTGTGTCTCCAGCCGGCGTGTTTCCGGTTGCCGGGGCGCTTAGTGGCGTCACCGTCACAATCGGGACTGTTGTGGTGACGGCGGACTACGCGGGCCTGGTGCAGCCTGGAGAATTCCAGATCAATTTCACGGTGCCGAACCTCCCGTCAGGCTCGTATTCGGTCTCGATTCAGGTGAACGGCGTCTCGTCGCCGATCACTATCGACACCCTTCCGCAGGGTCCGTTGGTCCTGCCTATGTGAACGCGTCAGGGCCACCGCGCCCGTGCATTGTGTCTGGCAACCTACCCGCACGCGCAACCGAGCCGCGCGCGTAAGCAAGCGGTGCCCCAATCTCCACGAATCTTGCATTCCAGCAACCAGAACCTCGCCAAACTAACGGCCCAACGAGGCCGCCCCGGCCACCGATCCTGCGCATTGTGTTAATCAGTAGTCAATATGAAAGCTATCGCTCTGTTCCTCGCCCTGCTCCCCGCCGTGGCCCCCGCCCAGGACACCCGCAAGGTGACCGAGCCCTCCATTCCGCCCGCCTGCGCGACCGTGAAGGCCAAGATCGGGCGGGCCGCCCTATCCATCGATCCCGAAGACGAGGCCAAGCTCGATACCGCGCGTATTCAGGCGGCCCTCGACGCCTGCTCCCCAGGCCACTCCGTGGTCCTGCAAAGAACCTCCGAGCGCACCGACGCCTTCCTCTCCGGCCCGCTCACCTTGCGCAAGGGCGTGGTCCTGGTGGTCGACCGCGGCGCCTACCTCTACGCCTCGCGCAATCCCCGCGATTACGACCGCACGCCCGGCGTCTGCGGCACCATCACCGAGGACGGCCACGGCTGCAAGGCGCTCATCAATGGCGATGACGTGGCGGATTCCGGCGTGATGGGCGACGGCGTCATCGATGGACGCGGCGGCGAGAACATCCTGGGACAGAACATCTCCTGGTGGAACCTGGCCGACCAGGCGCGCAAAGGCGGGAGCCAGAACAACCCGCGCCTGATGATCCTGAACCGCTGCGACAACTTCGTCCTCTACCGCATCACTCTCATGAACTCGCCCAATTTCCACGTGGGCTACAACGGGGGCAACGGCTTCACCGCATGGGGCGTCAAGATCTGGACGCCGGAAAGAGCCCGCAACACCGATGGCATCGACCCCGGCAATTCCACCAACGTCACCATCACCCACTGTTACATCCATACCGGCGACGATCACGTTGCCATCAAGGCCGGCCCCGGCAAGCCAACCACGCATATGAGCGTAGTCCACAATCACTTCTACTCGGGCCATGGGATGTCGATCGGCAGCAACACCGATGGCGGCGCCAGCGCCATCCGGGTCTCCGACCTCACGATTGAAGGAGCCGACAACGGCCTGCGCATCAAGTCCAACATCACACGCGGCGGCCTGGTGCACGATGTGGTGTACGAAGACGTCTGCATTCGCGACACGGCAAATCCCGTGCTGATGGACACGAGTTACACCGCGCACGTGAGCGCCGCCGACAACAAGCCGCCGGTGTTCCGCGACATCACCGTCCGCAACGTGTGGATCGGCGGCGGCGGCAAGGTGACGCTCCAGGGCATCGACCCCACGCATCGCCTGGGAATCCAGTTCGACAACGTAGTCTTCGAAGACCCCGCCAAGATCAAGATTGCAGCCACGCACGCCGATGTGAAGTTCGGCCCCGGCCCCTTCAATCTCCAGATCGCAGGCGAAGACGTCACCGTCGCCGGAACCCCCGCCGCAGCCCCGAAGACCGCCTGCACCGCCAGATTCGTAGACTTCCCCCTCCGTTAATTACGGTGACAGCCACCATAACCCCCAATTAGCCCGGTTTGGTGGGGCAGGCAATCTTGCCTGCAGCCGGCTTTCAGCCGGCCCCCGGACAGGCAGCAATTACGGTGGCAGTCACCATAACCCCGAATTAGCCCGTCACCGAAACCGAGCCGCGACCGTGAGAACTTGTGAAAGAACCGCCCGCAAGCTGGCGCGACAGGCGAAACCGCCTGCCCCACAAAGCCACCAAACCGAGCCGCGACCGTGGAGCAACCATCCCCCCTCCGCGACGATCCGCCCGGCCCCCAGCCATTCAATGATATAGTCTTTGGCAGACCATGAGCAGGCCCCCAACCCCTATGAAAATAGCCATAATCGCGTCGATCCTCACACTGGCGGCCACTGCCGCCGCCCAACCCGCTCCCCGCACAGCCCTTCCCGCGCCTCTCGGCGTGCCCAAGCCCGGACCGGCCACCGACGCCCCCTACGCTCCCTTGCCCATCCTCCCAGGCGGCGTGGTAGTCACTCTGTATCCGCCCGGCTCCCCTTACCTCAAAATGGACCGCATCAAGGAGCCCGAGCAGTACAACATGAGCCAGGCCGTGCCGGGCCGCATCAGCAGCATCGTCAACATTCACAACCCCTCCATCGAAGTCCACACAGTCGAGCGCGGCATCAATACCGGCGCCGCCGTGATCCTGATCGCGGGCGGCGGCCACAACAGCCTTAACGTCGGCAGCGAGGCCGCCGATTTCGTCCCCTTCTTCTACAACTACGGCGTCAACACCATCATCCTGCGCAGCCGCCTCCGCCGCGACGGGTACAACCCGCAGACCGACGAGGTCTACGATGCCCTCCAGTCCGTCCGCCTGGTGCGCGCCTACGCCAAGGAATGGAACCTCGACCCCAACAAGATCGGCATGATGGGCTTCTCCGCAGGCGCCGAACTGGACTCCGCTGCGGCCGTCCTGTACGACGACTTCGACAAGAAGAACAGCGACCCCAGCGATCCCCTCGCGGGCATCACCTCGCGCCCCGACTTCGCGGGCATCATCTATCCCGGCCCCACGCCCTTCGCCCGCAATCGCACGCCGCCGCCCATCCCCCGCAACGTCCCCCCGGCCTTCATCGCCTGCGCCGGATCTGACGACCAGGTCCACACCATCTGGGCCATCGACTACTTTTCCGCGATGCTCGCCCTCCGCATACCGAACATCGAGATGCACCTCTACGGCAATGGCCGCCACCCCGGCGACGCCCTGCCCGACGGCAGCCGCATGTCCGGCGGTCTGACCGACCGCAACGACATCCCCTACGGCACCTGGCAAAACCGTTTCATCGACTGGTTCCGCGACCTGGGCTTCCTGCAAAAGCCCGGCATAGAAACGAAGGCCGCCAAAGACATCGCCGCATACCTGAGTCAGCCCCCTCGCGGAGGAGGCCGAGGCGGCGCCACCGACCCTCCGCCCCCCGCCAAAAAAGGTGGCGCCCTACGATGAGCGTGGGCCCGACCGTCTTGCCGCCGGTCCGCTCAAGTGGGGCAGGTTTCCAACCTGCGGCCGATTTTCAATCGGCCTTCTGGCGCCGTGCGTGCCGTCGCACCATAAGTGAACAGTATTGGGGTAGTACCCCTGTTACCAACAACCGCTCCGTATAGCCTCAGTCTCCAAAATGAGTCTGGACCAACGAAATCCGTTCGACCACGTTCTTACGTTACATAAGATGAGGTTGCCCGAGCGGCTGGTGGGACGAACTCTGAAAGCCTTTACAGAGTGGGACCACTAGCGAACGATTCCAAATCCAGGATCGTGATATCGTGATTGACCGGCAAGAGGTACAACCCGTTGGGTCGATGTTTCCCGTCTCGGATGCAGTGAGATGGGGCAAATCGCCAGCCATGTCGCAGACGCGAAAGCCGCGCGTGGCCTTCGTCGACGATGAAGAGGACCTGGCCGCCAGCCTTGCGGACAAATACTCCGGCGATTACGAAACCATCGCATTCACCTCTCCGCACGACGCTCTTACTCACATTGACGACTCCGTCGCCGTAGTGGTCGCAGACCATCGAATGCCGAGGATGACGGGTGTCGAACTCCTCGCAAAGCTGCGACTTAAGAGTCCCGAAACGGTTCGCATCCTACTCACAGCCGTAGCCGACCTGATCCCTCTCATGGAACTCATCAACGAGGCACAAGTGTTCCACTACATCCCGAAACAGCCGCTCTTTCCCGAGCATATGAAGGGCGTTCTCGCGGACGCTGTCGAGTTGCATACTCTGCGCCAGGAGAAGAACCGCAACCTTGCCGCCCTGAAGCAGCAGAACAGCCAGCTTAAGGCGCAACTGCGATTGCGAACCGGCGAAGAACGGACGTTCGACGACCTGCTTGGCAACGATCCACAGATCCAGAACGCCATTCGCATGGGCAAATGGGCGGCGGCACACGACCGCCCGGTTCTCATCACCGGCGAGAGCGGAACCGGCAAGGACGTCCTGGCCCGTGCGATCCACTTTGAGAGCCAGCGCAAAGGCCGCCCTTTTCGCGCTGTGAATTGCGCATACTTCCAGCCGGAGCTGGCTCAAGCCGCGCTCTTCGGAAAGGTCAAGGGCGCCTTTACCGGAGCGACGGAGGCCGACAAGGGCATCCTCAGGCAGACTGACGGAGGGACGCTATTTCTCAATGAGATCGGCGAACTATGCCCGGACGTGCAGGCATTCTTCCTGACGTTCCTCGACCGCGGCGACATCGAACCCGTTGGCTATTCCGGCTCGGAGAATCTCACGGCCGATGTCAGAATCATCGCCGCAACGAATAAGGATATCGTCTGCGACGCCCACACCGCGAATGGGAAATTCCGTTTGGACCTGTTTAATCGCCTCAATAGCCGTCCGATTCGCCTTCCCGCGCTGCGCGACCGGCTGCCGACATTCCCTTGCTGGCGAGGCACGCCGTGATCGTGGCATCGTCCAAGCTCGGTCTGGACGAAGTCCCGATCAGTGACGAAGCCCTCGCCTACCTGCAAACGCTGCCGTTTCCGGGGAACGTCCGGGAGTTAATGAACACGGTGGAACAAGCCATCGATTCGATGCAGATGGATGGCGCGGCAACCATAGAATTGGGACACGTTCGCGACGCGACACACCAGGCGCCCTGCGCGCCCGCCGAATCGGCTTCTTTGAAGGGTGCGGTTGACGCGTTTACGAAACAGATGGTGGAAGCCGCGTTGAAGCGTCACCGCCACAAACAGATTCCCTCGGCGGCGGAACTTGGCATCAGCGACCGGTACTTGCGCGACCTGATCACGAAGTTCGAGATTTCAAAGGAGTAAACGTAGGGTATGCTTTAGCTTGCCGAGTCTCTTTAATTCGTGGGGGATGCTTTAGCTTGCCCAGTTCTCTTTAATCACGAATTTCGGCTTTTCATAGGAAGCGTGACCATCGCGACCGTTCCCGGATTCGCGTTGGAAAACGCCAGTGCGCCTCCATATTTCTCGACGACGCTGTTGGCGACGGCGAGCCCGAGCCCCATGCCCTTTCCAGGCTCCTTGGTAGTGAAGAACGGCTCGGTGACTTTGTTCAGATGATCGGCCGGGATTCCCGCTCCATCGTCCCTGAAACATACCACAGTCGATCCATCCGGATTCCTCCTGGTGGACACCCAAACGTTCCCTCTCTCGTGGACAGCATCGCAGGCATTCTCGATCAGATTGACAAACCCCTGGCTCAGGCTCTGAGAGTCGCAGTCAAAAGGGGGTAGGTCGCCGAACTCCCGGTGTATGGCGACTTCCTTCCGTCTGGAAGTCATCGCTACCAGAGAGATACTCATCTCCACGACGGCGTTGAGATCCGTGGGCACATCCCTGTGGCTCGGAGGAGTCGAAAACTGGCGGAGCAGCTCAGACACAACCGACGCGCGGCCCAATGCCGACCGCAGACGTCGGACGCCATCCGCGAGCCTCTGGCGGATGGGGCCTGGCGCATCGGTCTCGCCCAGTGCGTCGACAGCGTCCTGCATCATGCTGAGATTGGTTCCCATCACGAAAAGAGGATTATTCAACTCGTGTGCCACACCGGCGGTCAAGCGCCCGAGTGCCGCCATCTTTTCGGACTGGACCAGCTTGTCTTGAGTTGCCTGGAGCTGCTTAACCGCGGCCTCAAGAGCGGCGCGCTCCACAAACTCCCGCCGCCACGCGACTTCCACCAGGTTAGCTACGTGCCGGCCGGTAAGGAAGACAATGAAAAAGGGTATCGTATTCTACGCTACCTCGTCGTAATGGACCGGCGTCCCAGACAGGGCGTAAATTGCCAGTTGGATGCACATCATGACGGCACCCACTACGGCAGCCAGCCCGGTCGGTGCCGGTACCAAGACACAATACGGTCCGAAAAACAGCTCGAAGGCGTCTCCGTTCGAGGATCCGAGGCCCTTCGCATGCCAGACAATCACCGCGAAGCCAGCCTGGGCGGCCAGGAAACCGGCGGATGCCAGAAGCAACGATCGGGGCTGGCCCCACGCGGTTCGCCTCATGCGGGCCAAAGCCAAAATCACCAACGTGGTGGCGACCCGGATGACCAAGGCGGCTGGACGGTCCCATGGGCGCTCGCGCCAGTCGAGGATGAAGAACAGCGGGTACACCACAGCGCCGCAGAAGAGGATGAACCCCATCCGGGAGAAGAGCAAGTCGATCCGCGCGGTCGCGGTGTCATCGCCGGCCGTCTGTCGAGTTCCGCCAAAGGCGCCATTCCTCATAATGCGATCGTGAGCGGCGCGAATCGCGCCCGCCAAAAAGCTTGACGGATCGCGTACGTCATTCGGTTTCGTTGCTTCCAGGCTCCCTTTGCACGCCAATCGCCAAAACCGCCCGCTTCCGGCGGCGTGGCGCGGACACTCCTGTCTGCCGCGCCGAGACTCGTCTCGGCGCGTTGCGCCTCGCCACCCCGCTTGAACCATGGCCCCGTCCGCTCGTTCCAATCGCCCCGTAGTCGCTCCCGCGAACAGCCACCAAGGGGACAGACTACACTGTCCCAAGGGGCGTCTTTGCCCCGCCGTGGACAGTGCGGTCTGTCCCCGCTCCCGGTGCCGCACGCGCAATCGCACCCGCCACGGGTACCCGTCTCGAACTCCGGAACAGTCATTCCGCCCCCCCGGAAGCACCCTTCCGCATCCTCACGAGCACCCTCCCCGCAAGTCGCTGAGTCCACTGGGCGACCAGGTTGGCTTCCCGCATGCATATCCAGTGACCCGAGCCGTACCCAGGCAGCACCGCGGCGACCAGACCCAATTCCGACGGAGGTCCTTCGAACATGACACTCAAACAGACGATGCTCTCTCTCACGCTGACCTTGGCTCTTGTGCCGGCCGGCTTCTCTCAAGACGTCACGTTCAGCAAGACCAGGTATACATCCCTGAAGCAGCCCAAAGAATCCGCCGTCGACCTGTCGATTACGGATTCGAAGATTCTGATCAAGGGCAGGAGAGTAAGCGGGATCACCACGGAGATTCCCTACTCCTCCATCGATTCCATGTCCTACGAGTTGGCGGTCCGCCACCGCGTCTCGGAAGGCGCAATGGTGATGCTGGTCTCTCTGGGTACGGGTGCGGTGGTGATGGCGACCAAGACCAAGAGCCACTGGCTGGCGATCGAGTATCACGAGGGCGACGCCAAGCAATCGACTGTACTCCGCTTGGACAAGTCCGAATACCGGAACGTGATTGCCGCCCTGGAGGCGAGGACCGGCAAGCACATCGCGATCCTGGAATCCAAGCACAGCGCACTGAACCCCACTGCGGACAGCAAGAATATGGACGAGATGGTTCCGTTCGCAGTCGACAAGGTCGGGGCGGCTCTGAGGTCCGCCATGGAGACCGATGGCTGCAAAGTGACGGAGTCGACTGACGTCCGCATCGAGTGCAAGCGCGACCGCGGTGGTTCCGAGCGGACTGGCTTTGGCGGTGAGAAGGTAACTGCCGCGCTGGAAGCGAAGGGCCAGCAGACGAGAGTGCGCATCTGGACCGGCAAGGGGGTCGTCGGGCGGGTGGGGAAGAAGAACTGGTCGAAGGGGATATACCAGGAAATGATGAAGAGCTTGCAGACGCAGGCTCTGAATGCGAGCGCGACCTCCTCGGGCCAGTGAACGTCGGTGCCACAGTGGCGAGTTTTCCAGTACTCCTGGGACCAAAGGCTGCGGTGGCGACCGCCAATGTGACGGGAATGCCTATTGCTCGGCGAGTCCATCGGGGTAGCTGCTGGAACGAGCCTCTGAGCGCCTTTACAAAGCAAGGCTAGATAGGGTTCAGCAGAAAAAGAGATCGAAATCTCACAAATTGTGTTATTTTAGATTGCCTAAGAACTGTGGTGTTCACCCTGGGTTGAAGAACTCGACCTGGTCGAATGCAAAGGGAGGTGTTTTATGACGCGTGGCCATTTCCTGTCCAATTGCCTTTCCATTAAGCTCCGCTTCCTGAAAGGACCGTTTCGGACGAACAGGTTGAGTTCGACTCTCTTCGTTCTCGGATGCATCCTTGTGGGCTTGCCTTTAAATGCTTGGGCTGCTAATCTTCCGTTTGGTCAGGTACAGACGGATACGATCAGTTCGGCGGCACAGACGAACAGCTACACCTTCAGCGCAAACGCCGGCGACATCGTTGATCTTACCACGGTCACTACAAGCGGCAATCTTAGCCCGACAATCCGGCTTTACAATCCCGATGGAACGCAGCTCAGCTCTGCCACGTGCTGCGGCTCTACCATAGAGATGAATAACGCCAAGCTTCCGGCGACCGGCACCTATACCGTGTTCGTCGTCGACTACTATCACACGAACACCGGCAACTATAAGCTCTCGTCGCTATGTTTTGGCGTCTGCACCAGTACCTCGCCACCCCCCCCACCCCCACCGACCTGCCAAATAGGCCTCACTCCTTCGAGCGCCGCCGTAGGCGTCAATGGCGGCGCCAACAGCCTGAACATTGGCCTCAGCACATCCACTTGCGCGTGGACCGCCACGAGCAACGCATCCTGGGTGACCTTCCCCGGCGCCAGCAGCGGCACTGGTAACGGTGCCCTGAACTTCTCCGTCGCTAGTAACGCGTCATCCGGATTGTCCCGTGTGGGTACTGTCACCGTCTCCACGACGGGCTCACAGGCCACCTTCACGGTCACCGAATCCGGCGCGGCGTGTACTTTCGCTCTCACGCAGGCCAGCCAGGCATTCTCGTCCACTGGCGGCGCCGGGACAGCAAACGTGGTCGCCGCAGGGGGATGTACCTGGACTGCCAGCGCCGCCAGCGCTCCGTTCGTCACCATCACCAGCGGGAGCAGCGGGTCGGGAGATGGCCCGGTGAACTTCACCGTCGCAGCGAACCCGTCGAGCACCGCACGGACCGGCACCCTGACCATCGCCGGACAATCGTACACCGTCACGCAGGCGGGAACCGCCGTCACCACCGCCTGTACGGCCAGTGTCCCCACGATTCCAACAGTGGCGCTGGAAGGCCGCACCGAGGTGCTGGGCGCCCTCCTGTTGTCCTGCACCGGACTGACCGGGGCACTGACTTCCGACATCCTGCTCACCTTGAACACCAACGTCAGCAACGCACTGCTGAGCGCCAGCGCCACCGACGCCATCCTCACCGTGAACGGCGCTAATCCGCTCAACGGGCAAATCAGCGGTTACAACAGCCTCCGCTGGCTGGGAGTCACTCTCATACCGGCCAGCGGCAATGCCAGCTTGCGAATCACGGGAGTGCGTGCCGATGCCAGCCTGTTAGGCTCGCCGGCCAGCCTGCAGGCGTCCGCGATCACGGGCCTGGTCAGTTTCAACGGGCAGACGCCGGTGCCTGTGACTGGATCTCAGCAGACTATGGCGAACGCCGCCGTCTCGCTCAACTTCGTCAAGCAGCAGGCGTCACCGGCCACGGGCGGAGCACAGACCACCATCCCATTGGTGTACCAGGAGGCGCGCCCCACGGCCTTCCAGGCGGGCACGGCGGCGACGCGCCTGCGCATGGTGCTCAGCAACGTGCCGGGCACTGTGCAGGTCTATGCTCCGGTATTTCCGATGGAAGGCGCTACGCACGCGCAGTTGTTCTCGGCGGATGCCACCGGGTTCGGAGGGTCTGCGATGACGGGCACCCTGATGGCGGGCACGGCCTACCAGCAGTTGACCGTGACCGGCGGGGTCGCCACGGCCACGTGGGTGGTACTCTCGGCGGACCCGGCGGTAGCGGAGTCTTTCACGTTTCCGCTGCTGGTGATGAACGCGGCCACGAGCGACCTCAACGCCATCCAGGTGGCGGCGAGCCTGGGGCCGGTCAGCGCGGTTAGCGTGGCAAGCGCGTCCGTGGGCGTGCCATATTCGGTGTTGTTGGCCAACCCGCTCTCGGGCGGCGGGCCCTACACGTGGTCCGTCACGGCGGGGGCGTTGCCCAACGGTTTGACGTTGAACCCAAGCACGGGCGCGGTCAGCGGGACTCCCACCAGCCCGGGCACGTTCAGCTTCACCGTGTACGTGACTAATAACAGCGTGTCTTTCCCCCAGAGCACGACCCAGAGTTTCACGATCGCGGTCGCTCCCTTACCGCGATATCGCGACTTTTCGGCGCCGCAGAATCTGGTGAATCTGAGGATCACCACCACGTCGCAGGGTACGGGGAGTTGCTCGCTGACCAGCGGCCACTCCTCGCAGGGGTCCTTAACAGCGAAGGCCGCTTCTGCGACAGCCGCCTCTCCACATGCCGTCGTCGTGAATTCGAACGTGACGTTCACGAACCAGTTGGTGAACGACACTTCCGACCCGGCGCAGACGGCGACGAACGTCATCATCCGGGACAATCTGCCCTCGGGTCTGACTCTGACGGGCTGCGCCGCCACGGGCGGTGCGAGTTGCAGCTCTTCGGGCAATCAGGTGGTGGTGAACTACGGGACACTGGCGCCCGGACAATGCGTCAACGTGACGGTGGTGGCGCAAGTGGGGCCGGTGCCGAATGGGACGGTGCTCGAGAATCCTGTGAGTGCGGCCGGCGACCAGGTGAACGCGGACCTGTCGGCGAGCACCGCCAGCAGCAGCATCATCGTGACGGCGGCTGTGGGCTCGCCCGCCTCGGTCGCGCCTTCGGGAGGCACGCCGCAATCCACGGCGGTGGGCACGGCGTTTCCGACGGCGCTGCAAGTGAGTGTGAGTGACTCGAATGGCAACCCGGTCGGCGGCATCACTGTTACTTTCACGGCGCCGTCGAGTGGGGCCAGCGCGGTGCTATCGAGCGCGACTGCCGTGACCAATGCTTCGGGAGTGGCGAGCGTCATGGCGATGGCCAACAGCACGGCGGGCAGTTACGTCGTGACGGCCAGCGTGGCGGGGATCTCGGCGCCGGCGTCGTTCTCCCTCACCAACAACCCCGCAGGCGGCGTAGTGACCAATCTGGCGGTGGGCAAATCGGCCACGCAAAGCAGCACGATCGCGGGGTATGCCTCCGCCGCCGCGTCGTCGGCGATCGATGGCAATACCGACGGCCTTTTCTTCGACAACTCGGTGACCGCGACCTTGGCGGATGTCAACGCCTGGTGGCAAGTGGATCTGGGCTCCTCGGCAACCCTCAATTCCATCGCGATCTGGAACCGCACGGACTGTTGCGGCTCCCGGCTGAACGACTATTGGGTGTTTGTCTCGAATACGCCGTTCCTCGCCACGGACACGCCCACCACGCTGCAGTCGCGGGCGGGGACGTTCAGCAGTCACCAGACCACGGCGCCCAGCCCATCCTCTACGATTCCGCTACCGGCGGGCACGCAAGGGCGCTACGTACGCGTGCAACTCACGGGCGCCAACAATCTGAGCCTCGCCGAAGTACAGGTATTCGGCCCGGTTAGTACGACGCTCGTGGATCTGGCACAGGGGCAACCNNNNGAATGCCTGGTGGCAGGTGGATCTGGGGGCTTCGGCGACGATCGCTTCCGTGGTCGTTTGGAATCGCACGGATTGTTGCGGATCGCGGCTGGGCGACTATTGGGTGTTCGTTTCGAATACGCCGTTCAATGCCACGGATACGCCGGCGTCGCTGCAGAACCGGGCGGGGACGTTCGCCAGCCATCAGACTACGGCGCCCAATCCATCTGCCTCGATTATTGTCGGCGGCGCAGGACGTTATGTGCGGGTGCAACTCACGGGCGCGAATTATCTGAGCCTGGCGGAGGTGCAGGTGTTGGGTGCGGCTGCGGCTTCT
>PMTT01000540.1 GCA_003167275.1 Bryobacterales bacterium
CCGGCAGTTCGGGGAACACGCTCAGTCCGCCGGTTTCGGGGTTCAACAGCCCCGAGACCAGCAGGCTCGAATCGCGGATCGCCTCGCCGTCCAGGCGTTGCCGCGGGAAGGCCCACAGGAGCCGGTTGTCGGGATCCACCGCCGCCGCGTCCTTGCGGAACTCCGCCGACTCCTGATAGACAGCGGAATTCAGAATCAGCCGGTGCATCTGTTTGATGCTCCAGCCGCTGCGAATGAACTCGCGCGTCAGCCAGTCCAGCAGTTCGGGATGCGTCGGCCGCTCGCCCATCACTCCGAAATCGCTGGGCGTTCCGGCGATTCCCCTGCCGAAGTGGTAATGCCAAATACGGTTTACCATCACACGCGCGGTCAGCGGATTCTCGGGATCGGTGAGCCACTTCGCCAGGGCGGTCCGCCGTCCGGTGGATTCCAGGCCTGCGGGTGGAGCGAACTTAGCGGGCGCCTGGTCCAGGATACTGAGGAAACCGGGCTGCACCTCTTCCGCCGGCGCGTCATAAACGCCCACGCGCAAAACGTGAGTGGCGGGCGCCTCGCGACTGAGGTCCGCCATGCCGATCCCCTCGGGCAGTTCGCCCGGGTTGAGGTCGTCGAATTTCGCCAGGTCCCTTCTTAGAGCCTCGTACTGCTTCTTCGCTTCGGCCCCCAATTGCTTGGCCGCATCCGCGTCGGACTGCTCCAGGTATGGCCGGGCCTTGGCGAACATCTGCCATTCGAAGGGCGTCCGCTGGGTGCCCGGCTTGAGGATCATTGCCTGGATTTCCGGCGGGTATTTGTCGAAATAGCCCTTTATATAGGCCTGTTTCGCAGGCTCCAGCAAGGTGGCGATCTTGGAGCGGATGTCGGTGGTCTTCTCTTCCCAGATGGCCTTGCGGCGCTGGTATTCCGCCAGTTGGGCCGCCGGCAGGTACGGGATGTGGTCGTTGGCCGCGGTGTTGGCGAAGAAGGCCTGCAGCCGGTAATAGTCGGCTTGCAGGATGGGGTCGAACTTGTGATTGTGGCAGCGCGCGCAACCGTAGGTGAGCCCGATGAAGACGGCGCCGGTGGTATCGGTGATGTCGTCGAGGATTTCCTGGCGGCGCTGCTGCAGATTGCGTGCGTTACTCTCGTCCGGATAGTGGCGGTTGAACCCGGTGGCGATGCGGGCATCCGGATCGTTGGGCCACAATTCGTCGCCCGCGATCTGCTCCTCCACGAACCGGTTGTACGGCTTATCCCGATTGAACGACTGGATCACGTAGTCGCGATAGCGCCAGGCGTTGGGCCGGGGCTCATCGGCCTTGAAGCCCTCCGACTCGGCGAAACGCGCGAGGTCGAGCCAATGCCGGCCCCAGCGCTCGCCATAGCGCGGAGAGGCCAGGAGCCGCTCCACGACCTTCGCGAATGCCTCGGGCGAACGGTCGGCGAGGAAGGCGTCCACCTCTTCGGGAGTTGGGGGCAAGCCGGTCAGATCCAGGCTCGCGCGACGCAGCAGCGTCACCTTGTCGGCCGCGGTGCCGGGCTTCACGCCTTTGGCTTCCAGCTTCGCCAGAATGAAGTTGTCGATGGGATTCCGGATCCAGGTCTTGGCAGCCACCACGGGCGGGTTCTGCTCCTTGACCTTTTGGAACGACCAGAAGTCCCGTTGCCGCTTGGTAAAGGTATCGGCCGCAAGCAACAGGGTGCAACCGATAAAGAGAGCTGTTACAACTCGACGCAATGTCGTCCCTCCGCCGTTAGATCCAGAATGCGCCAGTTGGAGGAAAAGGTCAACCCGTGGGGTATGCTTTAGCGCTTGAAACCTGCCCAGGCTCGGCAAGCTAAAGCATACCGTACGGTTACCGCGGGGTGGCCCCCACCCGAGGATTGGTCCGAATACTATCGGGCCGGCTCAGTTCGCGTGCGGCTTCGATCTGTTCGGGAGTGCGGACGTCGGGCTCCGAAACCTTGACCCTTTCCCGCGCGCGGGTCACCTGGCGCTTATGTCGCTTGGCTAATCGTTTGTCCATACCTTCAGGATACGCCCTGCGCGGCATCGCCTGCGCTCGATTCGACAAGACTGCCTCACAGGCCCGCGCATGGAGTATATTCTGTAGAGGTCCAATTCCATGAAGAAACTGGCAGCATCCTTTCTTACTGTGGCCGTCGCGGGATCCATCCTCACGGCGTTCGCGCAGACACCGGTCCCTCAGGCACAACCGGGCCAAACGCCGCCCGCGGGACGCCAGGGCGGGAGAGGCGGTGGCCAGCAGCCCATGCCGCCCGGCCCCAATCCGAACTCGCAGTACCGTCTCGGTCCCGACTCCATGCCCCAGGAGGGCGTGCCGAAAGGCGAGATTCGCGGGCCGTACACTCTGCCGAGCCAAGTGTATCCCGGGACTCAGCACACCTATTGGGTGTACGTGCCGGCGCAGTACGATCCGGCGGTCGCTGCGAGCCTCATGGTCTTTCAGGACGGGCAGGCGTTCAAAGACGAGAAGGGCGACCTGCGCGCGCAGAACGTGATGGACAACCTGATCTACCGGCGTGAGATTCCGGTGATGCTGGGAGTGTTCATCAATCCCGGCCGCCGTCCGGATCAGGTGGAACCGAGCCCGGAGACCGGTTGGGGCGACGGCACCACCAATCGCGGCATCGAGTACAACACACCCGACGACAAGTATGCCCGCGTGATTACCGAAGAGCTGATGCCGACGCTCTATAAGGAATTCAACATCTCGAAGGATCCGGAACAGCATGGAATCGGTGGATCGAGCTCCGGCGCGATCGCCGCATTTGCGGTGGCGTGGGAGCGTCCCAACGATTTCCGGAAGGTGCTGAGCAGCGTGGGCAGCTTCGTGAATCTGCAGGGCGGGTTTGTGTATCCCGATCGGGTGCTGGCGAGCGAGAAGAAGCCCATTCGGGTGTTCCTCTGCGATGGGCGAAACGATAACCGCGGTCTGCGCGGCAACGGCGATTACGACGAGAAGCGCGATTGGTTCTACCAGAACGTCCGGCTGATGAAAGCCCTCACGCAGAAGGGGTATGACGTGAACTACTCGTGGAGTATGAACCTGCACGGCCAGAAATTCAGCGGCATGATTCTCCCCGAGATGATGCGCTGGCTGTGGCGCGACGGTCCGGTGTCCACAGACCCGAAGGATATGGTGGAGCGCAGTTTCCGCCAGCCGGCGACGAAGAAGACGCCTGAGACTCCGGCGAAGCAATGACTGAGGCTACAGTCATTTCATCGCCGAGACGCCGAGGCGCCGAGGAAAAACAAGAACAACCCCAATTCCTTGAAGGGGTGGCCTTTCCCGAAGTTGGCGCGCAGAGGCGGCAGAGTTCGCCGAATATGCGCCTCGTCAATCCGTCTGCGCTTGAAGGAAACGTTTACCTCTGCCCCCTCAGCGTCCTCGGGTTTTGACTTCGGCTTATTCAACTCGGCGTCTCTGCGTCTCGGCGGTGAACAGCTCGTTGCCCTACCTCTGTTCGTGACATAAGGTACAATCCACGCTCACCTTCTTTGCCTGGTGGCACTTCATACACTCGCCCATCGAGATGTCGCCCTCACGGGAAAGATGGTCCCGCTCAGGGACCGGACCGTGGCAGTCCTCGCAGGCGTTCCCCGATTCCAGATGGACCCGGTGGCTGAAGTTGACGTAAGAGGGTATCTCGTAGACGCGCACCCATGGAATCGGCCGATCGTTCTTGGCGAAGGCCGCGAGCTTCTGGATGGCGGGGCTGTCGGTCTTGATCGCCGAGTGGCACTGCATGCAGACCGAAGCGGCCGCGATGCGCATCACTTCGCCCGGGTCGGGATTCGGATGGCACAGCTTGCACTTCAGCTTAAGTGCTCCCGCGTGCGTTTTGTGGCTGAAGGGCAGGGGCTGTACGGGGGGCGTTTGGTCGGACTGGGCGGCGGCGGAGAGTGCCAGCAGCAGCATCAGCGCCAGTCTCACACCACGGCTGGGCAAGCTAAAGCATGCCCCACGGCTTCTTCTAAACATTTCCCGCGCGCATCTGCTCGGCCGCGTACTCCGATGCCCGCATCGAGAGCGACAGAATCGTCATGGTGGGATTCTGCGATCCGCCCGTGACGAAACTGCTGCCATCCACCACGAACAGGTTCTTGATGTCGTGGCTCTGGTTCCACTTGTTCAACACGCTGGTCTTGGGATTGTCGCCCATCCGGCAGGTGCCCACTTCGTGGATGCTGTAGCCGGGCGGGAACATTTTGTCGTGCCGGGTCAGCACTTCCCAGCCGCAGGCGTGGCACAGTTCCTCCATGGTCGCGATGGCTTCTTTGGCCATGTTGAATTCGTTTTCGCCGTACTTGCACTGGATATGCAGCGCCGGAATGCCCCAGGCGTCGGTCACGTTCTTGTCGATGCTCACGTGGTTTTCAAAACGCGGCAGCACTTCTCCCATGGTGGTGCAGGAGAAGCCCGCGCCGCGGTCGGCGTCCATGGCCTTCTGCAGCGCCTCGCCGTAGAGCGGATAATACTTGGCGTCGGGAGTCCCGCCCATGCTGAAATCGAGGGCGTACCCGCGCAGGAAATTCTTCTCCTTGGTCTTCAGGTTGCGGAAGCGCGGAATGTATCCGCCGCCGCCGAACCCGCGCCCCGCAGCCCCGCCGCGCGCTTCCGGCATCACCGCCTGTACGCTCTGCGAGATGTAGAACTGGTCGTGCAGATAGTGTCCCAGCACGCCCGAGGAGTTGGCGATCCCGCTGTTCAGCAGGATGCGCGTGCTCTCCAGGCAGGACGCGCCCACCATCACCACCCGGGCCTTGACATGCAGCTCACGCCGCGAATGGCGGTCCACAAGATTCGCGCCGTTGGCGAGGCCGGTGTTCTTATCGACCGTGATGTCGCGAACTACGGCGTTGGGCACAATGGTTAGGTTGCCGGTGGCCATGGCGTCCGGCAGCAGCAGGTTGAAGGAGCTCGCGAACTGGCCTTGCCCCAGCGAGCGGCGCATCTTGGTGACCGGAATGCCGCGCTCGTTCGCCGCCGCAGAGAAGCGCTTCACCGCCGCGCTATCGGGCGAATTGTCTTCGATGAAGTTGCCGTCCGGAAGTTGCGGATAGCCCTCCTTGCGCCCGCTGACGCGAAAGATCGGCTCCACGCGGGAGTAGAACGGGGCCAGATCGTCGTGGCTGATCGGCCAGTTCTCGCCGAACCCGTCGTGGTCTTTGGCTTTGAATTCGTAGTCGCTCAGGCGGAACGACATGCGCGCCCAGAAGAGAGACTTGCCGCCGATCATGCGCACGCGGACCCAGTTGAACGGCTCCTTGGGATCGTGGGTGTAAGGGACCTGGGTCTCGTCCACCCACTGGTTGGCGTTGAACTCGTTGGCTTGCAGCACGTGGGTGAGGCGTCCCGGCTTTCCGAATCCGCGATAGGGCAGTTCGTAGACCGGCTTCAGGACGCGGTCGCGATTGAAGTCCACCAACGGGCCGGCATCCAGCATGAGGCACTTGACGCCCTTCTTGGTGAGCGTATACGCGGCCATCCCGCCGGAAGCGCCGGAGCCGATGATGAGCACGTCGTAATCTTTGGCGGCCATTGAGTTCCCCCGTGCGGTTTAGTTTGAAGCGCCGGCGGTCTTGCCGCNNGGCGGCAAGACCGCCGACGCTACACACGTTACAGAACATTCCAGTACAATCCCGTGCCGCCCATGCGGCGTCCGCCGGACCCGGCCCCTGCGGAGTTCCATTCGCGCGAGTTCATGGTGGCCGTGCGGACATCCTGCTTGGCGGTGATCAGAAAATGCGCCAGCGGATCGGCTGGCGGATCGTACTGCCAGGGCTGCCGCAGGGGCGCGAGCAGCGCGTCTGCCTGACCGGCATCCACTTCCGCGAAGAGTTTGCCGTGCAGCTTTCTGGCTTGCGCGTTGAGCGCATCGAGACCGAGTCGATAGATCTGATGGCGGTCCGCGGGGGACTCGCCCATCAGGAAGTCGAGAAACTCGGCGGCGCCTGTGTCGAGCGCCCCCGGAGAGCCGTTGATCGGCGGCAATAAGATGCCGCTGAGACGCTTGAGAGCTGCGAACTGCTGGGCGTTGAAGAAGTGAAGCACCGGCTCCCCCGCCAGGTCGGCGGCGACCGTTTCGATCTTCGAATCTTCCGCGGGAGGGCGATTTGCGGGACCCGGCGGCGCGGCCGCTTGCTGCGCCAAAAGCGCGGGAGCGGCTGGGGCCACCATCAGAGTTTGAAAGAATCGTCGGCGCTTCATACCAGTTGGATTATACCTAAACTGCTGTTTGTTAGTAGCACGGGCATTCTTGCCTGTGTTGGTTTTTGCTTGGATTAAGGACGAGCTTCCGAAGAAAAACCAACACAGGCAAGAATGCCCGTGCTACAAGGCTAGTAAATCATCTTCAACCCCAATTAACCCGCCCGTCGATTGTGCCGGTGGCGTTCTAAGCGAAAGTCCAGCCCGTCGTAATTAGAGCTGCTGCAGCAACTCCCAAAAAACGATACATGGTTTTTTCCCTCCCTCTCACCTTGATAGTGGGGCGGACCCCCTGGTCCGCGCGCGACCCCCCGGTCGCGCTTCTTGTTCTCTTCCCCCTGAACAGGGTTGACTGTATGCCTGAATCCTCAAGCGATCAACGGGATACACCGTGTCTCACGGTGCGGGAGCCGCGGGAGCAATAGCCTTGCTTTCCGGGCGCGGAAGTAGCAGAATCATGGGAGTTGCCTGAGGGGGTCCAGGTTTCCATGCCGAAAGTCTTGACGGGCGGTCGTGAAGTGGCGGGCGTTCAAGACCGGAACGCACCCAGTCCCGAAGAGATTCGCCGCCAACTGCAAATCACCCTGAACAGCCCGGCATTCCACGGCAGCAAACGCTGCCAGCAATTCCTGGATTACGTGTGCGAAAAATCACTTTCCGGGGAATCCGGCGCGCTCAAAGAGCGCACCATCGCGATTGAGGTCTTCGGCAGGCAGCCGCAATCCGATTTGGGCGAGGACACCATCGTGCGGGTCGGCGCGCGTGAGGTCCGGAAAAGGCTGGCGCAGTTTTACGTGACGCCGGAAGGCGTGGCTTCCGAGATTCGTATCGATTTGCACCCTGGCGCGTATGCGCCGGATTTCCATTACTGTGCGCCCGCTCCCGAGGAGGCCGTCACGCCAGCCCCGCTGCCCGTGCCCGCCGCACCGCTCGTCGAAGAACGTCCGGCAGGCAGGTGGCGCCGTGGTTTGATCTTCGCCGTAGCGTTGACGGTCTTTACTGCCGTCGCGGTCTTCGCCGTTGTCCGGGTGTCGGGCGCGAATCCCAACAGCGAAGCTTTCCAGCGTTTCTGGGATCCTGTGTTCCGGAATCCCGAACCTATGCTCCTGGCCGTGGCGCATCCGATTGTCTACCACCCATCCTGGCGAGCCATGAAGCTGAGCGAAGCAAACCAGCCGCCCCGGGATACGCAAGCCCAGCGCGCGATCCAGTTGCCCCCGCAGGATCTGAACGGCTCCGACATGATCCCCGTCTATAACCAATATGTAGGCTTCGGAGACATGGTGGCGGCCAACGAAGTATCGTCGATGCTGGCGCACAAGTCGAAAGCCGTCCGTCTGCGTCTGGCCAGCGGCGTGGTCTTCGAGGACCTGAGAAAGACACCGACTTTGTTGATCGGCGCCGTCACGAATCGTTGGACCATGGAGTTGCAGCAGTCGTGGCGGTTCCGCTTCAAGTGGACGCCGCAGATGAAGACGGTGATCGTGGACACGCAGGGCAAAGGCGAGGAGTGGTCGATTCCGGCGAAAGAGGACGGGTCGGCCCCCGAGGATTACATCCTGGTTTGCCGGATCCGCAACTCTTTCACCGGAGGTACCCTGATGGTCGCCGCTGGGCTGAAGCAGTTCGGTACGGAAGCTGCCGGGCGTCTGCTAACCGATCCCGAGCAGTTGGGCATCATCCTCCGAAAGTTACCCACCGGATGGGAATCCCGCAATCTGCAATTCGTCCTGCACGCCAGCGTAATCGGAAACACCCCCGCCCAACCCGAAGTAGTAGCTTCGCACCTCTGGTAGGGTATGCTTTAGCTTGCCCGGCGCATCGAATCGCACAGCCCGCCATTTATTGGGGCGGGCGGATTCGAATCGAGGCGCCTCTCAGACTCCGCTCCTGAGTTTCCGCAGGGTCAGCCCCTTCCGGAACGCTGAAATCTGATTGTGAAATTGGGCTGTCTCCCGACCTTCCAAGTCAAACCAGGGCGCGCTTTCCAAAGACCGAGCGGCCTTGGTCAGGAACCTCTCGATCAGTTGCGTGTCGTCCGCAGTCGCGATGATCCCCAAATCCAGTCCCAGGAGAAACGCACTGGCGAACTCCACGTCGGGTAGATCGGCTGCGAAAACCTCATCCGAAAACACACGGTCGGTGTCGCGCTCGTAGTAACGCAGGAGCCTTCGAATATCGATCAGGTCCTTGGCGCGGCCGTACGGGTCGTCCAGATACGAGGCCATTTTCAGTAGTGCCAGGACAGGGGGCGGCACCACTTTAAAGCGAAGGCCCGCAGCCAGTTCGACTTCCACCGAATCCCGAAACACGTGACCAAAACCCGCCAGTCGCATCGTCATGCCGCTCTGCGGCCATTCGATTCTCCCTTGCGCCCGAAGGGCTGGACCCGCGGGAACGATGTCAATAAACCCGCCGCAACCCGTGTGCCAGCGCTGCTCTTGCCGTTCACTCCGGCGCCAGCCGAGCCCTTTGAGCGCGTCCTGGAATCCGGGCAGGTCTTCCAAATCCAGAGCTACCGCGAAGTCATATCGAGTGTTTCCCGTTCGAGATCATCCATGAACAGGCGGTATGCGGTGGCGCCAATCATGACAACCTCAACCCTCAGCTCGTGACAGATCCTGTGCAGGTCCCGAAGGTCTTCGATCTGGTCCGGCCTGAAAACATTCATGTGGCGAGGAATTCCCTTCGAAACTCCACAGCCGCCTCGTGGGCCCGCGGATCTTCCGCATTCAGCAGTTCCGCGTAGATGAGCCATCGGCGCGCCAGCCGGATGGAGGAAACCTCTTCTCCGAACACCACCTCGCCGAAGGCGCGCATAAGCACGATGGGGCCCTGCCGGTCCGGCAGCAGGCGGAGCTGGCGTTGAATGGTTGGGCCGCCGTCTCGCAAGAAGAGAGGAAATTCAGGGCCCCGATAGAAGTGTTGCAGGAGTTCCGCGGCGGGGCCTCCGGTCACAGCATACGATGGGGGCGATTCCCCCACTGCGGTCGGGAGCTTCGTGAGAAAATCCGAGATGTCGCGTTCGGGGCTTCGAAACCGGCCGACCATCAGCTTGGGCCGCAACACCTGACTATAGCCAGTCACCAGGAGCTCTTCGGTCGCCGCGGACATCTGAAATTGGTAGTCCCGTCGGTCCCGGCGGACCACGCCAGCCTGGACAAGTTCATTGCGCACTTCAGCCGCCTTGCTCTTGCTGACACCGGCGCGGGGCGCGAGGTCGCGAACAGGCCACCACACGGACTCCGGCTGGCTCGCGAACAAGAATAACATTTGAATCTCGGCCGCCGTGACCCGCCGATGCTCCTGGGTCTTATTGGGCTCCAACCGTCCGAGGACCGTGCGCTCGTAATTCGTGCCGAGCGCCAGGTGCATATTGCCGGCACGATCCAAGAAGTTGATGCCGGCTTCCACGAATTGCTCGCCGGTCGGTCTCGGCACATATCGAGCCATGACCAGGATCGGAAGGCTCGTGCCGCGCTGAAGGAGACGTGCGTTCGCGACGACGGCATTCACGGAGGCGCGGTCTAGATACGAGGCCCTCAATTGGACCTCAAACTGGTGCGGACGGTTCGCCCGATCCGTAATCGTCAGGGGCGGATTGGCGTTTTGGGGCTCCTGCGGGGGATGGCTCTCGAACCGGACACTCTCAACAAAAGGCAATCCTCTGAGCTGCGCCAGAAAGGGCTCGATTCGATTCGGAAATGCGCTGCCCTCTTCCATGTCCACAAATCTTAGCATTTCCATTACTAATGGACAATGCCAAACAATGGACAGAAATCGATTGCATGCATGCCGGAGGGACCCCACGCTGGCCCGAGCGAACCAAGGCGTCCGTCCCGAAACATCCCCACCTCCGCACGTGCAATTCACCGTGATACACGCACCTCGACCTCAGCCAGCCCCAGCACCTTGAATCCATTGGGTCAGCCGCCATAACTCACGGTAGAGATTGGGCATTCCTTCCCGTCACGCCTGGCCGTCACACCCTTGACTTCGCCCACCATTAGGCATAACATCAGCCCAATCGTTGCCCCGAACCCAGGCCCAGTCTCTGAGGGGGAGTTGGACCCTGAACTCCCTTTTCATGTCGGACAACTACGTCGCCACACGGGCCGCAACGAGTATGAGGAGTGCTGTTCGATGCGAACCAGAACCACGATGATTCTGTTGACGATGCTGCTAAGCTTACTCCGCACCACCCCGTTGTTCTCCCAACTGGATACGGCCACCATCTCCGGCCGCGTCACCGACTCCTCAGGCGCTGTCGTCCCGGGCGCGCAGGTGACGGTGGTCAATAGCGAGACCAATTTCGAAAACGTGACAGTGTCGAACGCCGACGGCCTCTACCGCGTCCCTTCGCTGCGCCCCGGCCCTTATCGCATCGAAGTGAAGTTGACCGGATTCAAGATCTACGTCCGCGACAGTCTGGACTTGCGCGTCGGTGACAATCTGGCGGTCAACGCCGCCCTGGAGGTGGGCGGCATGTCCGAAACCGTCAAGGTTACCGGCGAAGCTCCACAACTGCAGACCGAGACGTCGTCGAGCGGCGGCGTCCTGGAAGGCAAGTATCTCCAGGACATGCCGCTCTACCAGCGCAATGTCAAAGCTACCTTCTATTTGATGCCGAACGTAGATATTGCGGGCTTTGGATACTCCGGCAACCTACAGGGGTTCCATATCGACGGCCTCAAGGACAGTAACATCGGGTATTTCCAGGACGGCACTTATGCGGTGGGCAACAACAACGGCACCATCTACACCACCGACCCGATCCAGAGCACCGTCGAAGAGGTCAAGGTCTTGAGCAGCACGCTTCCGGCGGAGTACGGGCATTCCGCGGGCGGCGCGATGACGTCCGTTCAGCGAACCGGAACCAACACCCTCCACGGCGAGATTTCGGAGTTCGGCCGCGTCAGCGCCATGCAGCATCGCAAGTATTTCGATCTCTACCACTTCGGGCAGATCCAGCCGGGACAGGTGGCCACTCCCTCGGAACTCTTCCAGCAGCCCAACGCCACGCTCAGTGGTCCCGTCTTCCTCCCCAAGGTCTACAACGGCAAGAACCGCACGTTCTTCGTGTTCGCCGTGGAGCGCCTGATTGAGAAGCAGGCCAAACAGCAGGCATATACGGTGCCCGATGCGAGCGAACTGGCGGGTAACTTCAGTTTTGCGGGGCATGGGGTCACGGCCAACCCTCTCTACGACCCCCTCACTACCACTCAGTTAGCCAACGGAACCTGGACCCGCAATCCCATTCCTGGCAACATCATCCCGCAATCGCGCATCGACCCGGTGGCTCTCAAGTTCCTCGCGCTGGACCCGTGGGCCCTTCCCAACGCGCCCGGAACCTACAGCAACACCGGCCCCGCCAATAACTTCCAGGGCACTTACCTGAAGAAGGTGTTCTGGGAGAACTACACCGGCCGCCTGGACCACCAGTTCGACCCGAGCTTCAAGATCTTCGGCAACTGGACCTACAATTCGCGCTATCAGCGCATCCCCAATCCCCAACTCTCCCAGCCGCTGCTCGACTCCAGCTATGTCCTGGAGAACGATTTCCAGACTACCGCCACTTTGGGCGCCACCAAGATCCTCCGCAGCAACCTGATCAACGAATTCCGCGTAGGCTATTATCGCTTCGAGCCGCGCATCCAGGCGCCCGATACCAACCAGGGCCTGGCGCAGATGCTCGGGATACCGAACGTCGCACCTACCCTGCTGCCCGGTGGCCTGCCGCTGAGTGTGGGCGGACCGACCACCAATATCCTCGAAAACTTCACCCTCAAGGACGACATGACCTGGGTGAAGGGTCAGCATAGTTTCAAATTCGGCTACGACCTGATTCACGAGCGCCAGAACAACTACAATCTGGGCAGCCCCAGCGGCAGCTTCTCGTTTGACGGCGCCACCGGACTGACTGGCGCCGGAACCCAGACCACGCCCAACACGGGAGGAATCAGCCTGGCTTCGTTCATGCTTGGATCGGTCAGTTCCGCCACGTTCTCGGTTCCGACGGCGAGTTGGCTCCCGCGCGACAATATCCAAAGCGTCTACTTCCAGGACGATTGGAAAGTCAGTCCCACCTTTACCCTAAACGTGGGCGTTCGTTACATGAACGAGAGCCCCTGGCACACCAAGTACGGGCAGTTCTCGCAGTTTAACCCCAACCTGCCCGACACTCTCGTCCCCGGCATGATGGGGCAGATCACGCACCCCGGCGGCAACATCACAGATCGCCAAAATCTGAACTTCGAGCCGCGAGTAGGGCTGGCGTGGCACGCCCTCAACAAACTGGTAGTCCGCAGCGGTTTCGCCTTCAGCCATGTGGACCTGGGACTCGCGCCCAGCCAACTCGACGAATACAGCATTTCGACCACTCAGTCCCAAGTCTCCGGTAATCCGACGCCGATCTATCAGATCAGCCACGGCCCCAATCCCATCGTCTACCCGACCCTCCAGCCAAACGGCACCCAGCCGTTCCTGGGGACCAATTACTCCTCGCGCAACACCACTTTCACCAACAGGGATCTGCACAATCCTTACACCATGACCTGGAACGCGAATCTGCAGTACCAGTTGAGCAATAACTATTTGCTGCAGCTCACCTACGATGGTTCGGGAAGCGTGGGCAACCTGGAGACGCCGCAATATAACGCGCTCCCCTGGGACTACGATGCCAACAACCCCACGGCCTTGAACGCATTTCTCGCCAACACACAAATCTACCGGCCCTACCCCAACTACGGCACGATTACCTACCGGGGCAACATCAGTCACTCGACTTACCACGGCGGCACCATTCAATTGTCCAAGCGCTTCTCGCAAGGGCTGACGCTCAACACGTTCTATACTTACGCGAAGAGTATCGATGGCTCAGGTGTGGGCAACGTGCTGGTGGCATCCGATCTGTACAAGGGACTCTCCTCATGGGACCGCCGCAACCGTTTTGTTGGCAATTTCAATTACGACCTCCCTCTGGGCAAGGGCCGTCAATTCATGGATCGCGGCGGCGTGCTGAACGTGCTGTTCGGAGGCTACACACTGGTCACTACGTATGACATCTACTCCGGCAACCCGGTAACTCTGGGCACGACGAACAGCCCGTACAACTACCTGCCCAGCTTCATCGGTATCGGCGGACGGCCCAATCTCCTGGGATACGCATCCCTCCGCGACGACTGGCAGGATTTGGGCGGCGACCGTTTCAACCAAGGCAACCAGAATTCCACCATCAACAGCCTGGCCGATTTCGCCTATCCGGCTGCCTACACCTTCGGCAATGCCGGAAAGGACACCTTCATCACCCAACGCGGAATCGGCATGAGCATGTCGGTCCGGAAGGAGATTCCCCTTAAGGAGCGGCTGAAGTTGCAGGTCCGTTTCGATTTCCAGAACCCCTTCAAGTGGTACAACTGGGGCAACATGAACACCACCGTCGATCTGAAAAACGTGGTGCCGGGCACCTTCATCCCGACCTCCGCGAATCTCTTCGGCAAGGTGCCGTCAGGCAACGAAGCGACCACGGTTGCGGACGGTGGCGTCCCGATGATGAACCTAACGCTGAAGATTCTCTGGTAACGTGGAACGAGTAGGACAGACGATCGCTGTTCGTCGTCTGTCATGGTTTTGCGGCGGTGCAGGGTCGGCTGCCCCGCTCACTGGTGGACGGCCGGCTGAAGCCGGCTGACAGGCGACGGAAATCGATCGCCTGTCCTACCGGGTACGTGGCCGGGAGGGCCAATGGTTGCGCAATGGACGCCGATGCGGTGGCCGGATGCCTGGAAAGATCCTTCAGCCCTGAGCCTGCTGAAGGGCACCGCGATCGATTATTTGCTCATCGGAAAGGGTGCGGACCTTGGGGCGGTGCGAGAACGCGCCCAGCAAAACGGCTTCCGTGTAGCGGATCCCGACGCCCCTCCCGCAGGGATCACCAAGGTCAAGGGTGAATGGCCCGGAGTGAAGATGTCGCGCGGCGGCGCGGCCCAGATGGCAGGCGGCCCCACCGGCGTCCCCTGGGTGGACTCGAACGGCTGGAGCATTCGCCTGGCCGCGGCGCTCGATCCCGAGACTTCCGTTTGGGTGGATGCGCCCCCGGCCGAGAACGCCCGGATTTCCGCCGACTCCTACCTGATCGCCATCGCCGATAGCGCCGCTCACGGAGGACGGTGGATTCTGTCGCTTCCCAGTCAACTCGCGGCGGGCCTGGCCGCTCAGCGGCCCGACGCCATGGCGACCTGGAAAAAAGTGACCGCCGCCGCCGGCTTTTTCGCGGCCCACAAAGACTGGTCGGGACTCGTTCCGCAGGCAGTGGTCGCGGTGGTATCCGACTTCTCCGGGAAGAATGAGTTTTTCAGCCGCGAGTTGTTGAACCTGCTGGACCGCGCGGGACAGCACAATCTCGTCTTGCCCAAGCAGCGCGTCTCCGATCGATCGTTCGATTCGCTCCGCGCCGTAATCTACGTTGACGCGGACCCGCCGCCGCCCGTTCTGCGAAAGCAGATTATGGCGTTTGTGCAGGCCGGCGGCCTGTTGATCGCTGGTCCCGGTTGGGGCGATGCGCCCGGCACGCCAGTGAAACCCGACGAGAATCCGCGCTACTCGGTGCGGACTGTGGGGAAAGGGAGAATCGCGCAGTCCAACGCCGAGCCCGACGACCCCTACCTGTGGGCCAACGATTCCGTGATGCTGGTGAGCCACCGCTACGATTTGGTGCGTTTCTGGAACGGAGGGGCCACGGCATCCTTTTACACGGTGTCGGCCGACCGGAAAGGGGCCGTGGTGCACCTGCTGTTTTACGCCAATCGGGGCCCGGACTCCGCCAGTGTGCGAATTGCGGGACGATATCGGGCCGTACGGGCGGTGACGGTTGACCAGCCCGCGGTACCGAATGTGAAGATGGAATCGCAGAAAGATGCGGTAGAAGTTCATCTGCCGCAAGTATCCCAGTACGTTGCTCTGGAGTTAGATGCGTAGGAATATCGCGCCACAAAAGGACTTTAGGAGACTCTGATGCCCTGTAACTATACTCGCCGTCAATGGATGATCCACGCGGGGGCCGCCGTTTCCAGCGCCTACCTGGCCGGTTCTAACCTCGCCCGGGCAGCCGCCCCCACCGCCCCCGTTGCCGTCGCGAAATGCAAGACCTACGACTCGGCGGAACTGTTGCCCACCATGCAGAAGATGTTCGACCAACTGGGTGGCCTGGAGCGTCTGGTCCGCAATAAGACTGTCGCCATCAAGATCAATCTCACCGGCGCCCCAACCTATCGCCTGGGATACCTGCCCTTGGAGGACACTCACTACACCCATCCGCAAGTGATCGCCGCCGCGATCCACCTGATGGGCAAGGCCGGCGCGCGCCGCATCCGTATCCTGGAGAGCCCCTGGTCCACCGCGGCCCCGGTGGAGGAATACATCCTGCAGGCCAACTGGGAGCCGCGCGACATCCTCAACGCCGCCGCCAACGTGGAGTTCGAAAACACCAATTACCTGGGCCGCGCCAAGAAGTACTCGCGGATGGTAGTGCCCCACGGCGGCCTGATGTTCCCGGCCTTCGACCTGAACCACTCGTACGAGGACTGCGACGTCTTCGTGAGCATCGCCAAGATGAAGGAGCACGCCACCGCGGGCATCACGCTCTCCATGAAGAACTGCTTCGGACTCACGCCCTGCACGATCTATGGGTCCGGCGCCGGCGTGGATGAGCCGTCCTTGATTCCCAAGGGCGGGCGCAGCCTGGTCCACGCGGGCAACCGCCAGCCTTCCAAGAGCGCACCGCCGGAGAAAGACCCGAAGACTCCACGCGAAGACACCTGGCGGGTGCCGCGGACCGTGGTCGACCTGGTGTCGGCGCGCCCCATCCATCTCGCCATTGTGGACGGCATCAAGACGATGGCCGGCGGCGAAGGTCCCTGGATGCGCGAGGAGGTCAGAGGCGTGGCGCCAGGCGTGATTGTAGCTGGAACGAACCCCGTCACCACCGACGCGGTTTCAATGGCGCTCATGGGATTCGACCCCATGGCCGACCGCGGCACGCCGCCCTTCGAGAGGTGCGATAGCACCCTGCGGCTCGCCGAAGATGTCGGACTGGGCACGCGGGACCTCACGCGCATCGAGGTGATCGGGACGCCGATCGCCCAGGCGATGTTCGATTTCGCCGCCATCCGCAAACAACGCCACAGCGCACCGCCGCCGCCGATGGGAATCCGAGGATAAGACTATGGCCAACCCCGATCGAAGAGAATTTGGAAAAGCGGTGCTGGGCGGAGCGCTGGGAGCGGCGATGCTGGCCTCCACGGCCGAGAGCGCGCCAGTCACCCATACCATCCAACCGGGAATCAAGCTCTGCGCGCAATCCGGAGCCAAACCAACCGACAACGACCTGCTGTTTCTGCAACAGCTTGGCGCGGAGTATGTGAGTGTCGCGTCCACACCGGACCTGCGCACAGCCGAGGGCTTCCTGCAAATCAAGAAGCGCTACGCCGACGCCGGCATCACGGTCTGGAACATCGGCAACACCAGCGTCCACAATATGCCCGAGGTGACCCTGAACCTCCCCGGGCGTGACAGGAAGATTGAAGAGTACAAACAGTATCTCCGCAATCTGGGAGCGGCCGGAATTTATTACACCACCTACGCGCACATGGGCAACGGCATCTGGTCGAGCGGCCGGGCGACCATTCGTGGAGCCAGCGCCCGGGAATTCGACCTGGCCAGTCCCAATAAACAAGGTGTCTGGGACGGCGTCACTTTCAAGGAGCCGCTCTCCCACGGCCGCGAATTCTCCAAGGAAGAGATCTGGGAGAACTACACCTACTTCATCAAGCAGGTAGCGCCGGTGGCCGAAGAGGCGGGCGTTCGAATTGGCATCCATCCCGACGATCCTCCGGTGCCTGTCCTGGCCGGCGTGCCGCGATGCATCTTCGCGAATTTCGACGGCTACCGGCGCGCCATGGAGATCGCCAATAGCCCGAACGTCGGCCTCTGTCTGTGTTGCGGCACCTGGCTGGAGGGAGGCAAGCAGCTCACCGGCAAGGACCCCGAGGAGATGATACGCTACTTCGGCGCGCAGAAGGTCTGGAAGATCCACTTCCGCAACGTCAGCGCGCCCTTGCCCCATTTTGTCGAGACCTTCATGGATAACGGCTACTACGACATGTACAAAATCATGAAGGCACTGCGCGATGTGGCCTACGACGGCATCGTGATTCTCGACCACACGCCCAGCCTGGTGGGCGGAGGCAATGCTCAAACCGCCTACGGTTTCGCCTACATGAAAGCATTATTGAATCGGGCCAATAGCGAGGCCAAGGCCTAGGTGCTCGTGCCTGTGCTTGTGGGGCAGGTTGGCAACCTGCGGCGGATTGTTAATCCGCCCGTTGCCATTGGGCGCACCTCGGCGGGCAGGGCGCAGCCCCCATCGGGCCGATTACCAATCGGCCGCAGATTGGCAATCTGCCCCACAGTGGGATAGTTGACGAAGGGTTTCACAAGGGAGGAATGATCCGATGAACATATCTCGCAGAAGGCTAATCGAGACCGCCGGCGTCGCGGCCTTGGCAACTCCAGCCGCGCACGGGCGGACCATGCCCGAGCCGCGCTACGAAGGAAAGGACACACCCAAAATCTGCCTGTCCGTAGGCGATGGCGGCGGACCGTTCGGCGGCCGTGGTGGAGCGCCCGGAGCCCCAGGCGCCGCGCCGGGAGCCGCCGTCGGCGCACCCGCAACCACCGCGCCCGCAACCACCGCACCAGTCGGAACACCCGCCGCCGGAGCCCCAGGCAGAGGCCAAGGCCCGGGCCAGGGCGCTGTCAACGAAGCTTCCGCCCGCCGCATCAAGCAGCTCGGCGTCGACTACGTGCTCTCGGGCGGCGGCAGAATTCCCTGGGACGTCGACCGCCTCCGCACCCAGATGGACGGCCTGAAAGCCCAGGGCCTGACCCTGGCCAACCTCATGATCTCGGGATTCGACAACGCCATCTACGGCCGGCCGGGGCGCGATGAGGAGATCGAGAAGGTCATCGCCTCCATCCAGGCAGCGGGAAAAGTGGGTCTGCCGGTGGTCGAGTACAACTGGTATGCGCACCGGGCCATGGAGGGCTACTTCGAGGAAACCGGCCGCGCCGGCGCAGGCTGGACCGGTTTCGACTACGAATTGGAGCAGACCGCCGCTCAACAATATCAGACCCGTCCCGAGGAAAAAGGGAAGAAGTTCAAAGATCTGCCGCCCTTGCCCAACGAAGGCGCCCATACGCTGGAGGAGATGTGGGGAACCATCACCTACTTCTTGAAGAAGGTGATACCGGAAGCCGAAAAAGCGGGAGTCCGGCTGGCCTTGCACCCCAACGATCCGCCCGCTCCCATCAGCCGGGGCTCACAGCAGATCATGGGCAGCGTGGAGGGCTGGAAGAAGCTCATCGAGATCGTCAAGAGCCCCTCGAACGGCATCACCTTCGATTGCGGCGTGACCCGCGAAATGGGCCAGGACCCGGTCGATGTGTGCCACTACTTCGCCTCCCGCGACCGCATCAATCATGTCCACTTCCGCAACGTGAAGGTCAAGAAGCCCTATGAGCGCTATACCGAAGTGTTTATCGATGAAGGCGAAAACAACCTGTTCGCGGTGATGCGGGAACTGGTGAAAGCCAAGTATACGCGCCTGATTTATCCCGAGCACCCTCGCGCCATTGACTACGATCGTGAGCGCGGCCGCATCGGCGGCTATCCGGGCGGCGGCGCCTATGCCGCGTTCGCGTTTAATGTAGGATATGCAAGGGCCATGATGCAGGCCGCTTTGACGGTTAATAGGAGGTTCCACGATGAAAACAAATCGTAACGGAGGACGGCGCTCCTTCCTGAAGGGTGCAGCCGCCGCGCTGGGTGCCGGCTTCTGGGCCGACCATGAGCTTGAGGCGTTGCCTCAAAATGTCAACACCAACTCCAAACCATCCGATCTNNATCGATACCAACCAGGGCATCTACGGCCTGGGCGAGGTGCGGGATGGCGCCAGCAAGAACTACGCGCTGCTTCTCAAGAGCCGCCTGCTCCGCGAGAATCCCTGCAGCATCGACAAGCTCTTTCGCAAGATCAAGCAGTTCGGAGGCCAGTCGCGCCAGGGCGGCGGCGTCTGCGCAGTCGAGATGGCGCTGTGGGACCTGGCCGGAAAGGCCTACAACGTTCCCGTCTACCAGATGTTGGGCGGCAAGTTCCGCGACAAGATCCGCATCTACGCCGACACCACCGAATCGCCCGACCCCAAGGTATTCGGCCAGCGGCTCAAGGCCCGCCATGAGCAAGGCTTTACGTGGCTCAAGATGGATCTGGGTATCGACCTCGTGGCCAACATCCCCGGCACGGTGACGAGGCCGGAGGGCGTTTCATTGGGCGGGGGCGACCGCACGCAGCACATGTTCACCGGCATCGAACTGACGCAAAAGGGCGTGGAAGCGATGGCCGATTATGTGGCGCAGGTCCGCGAGCAGGTGGGCATGGAGGTGCCGCTCTCGGCCGACCATTTTGGCCATATCGGCGTCAACAGTTGCATCCGCCTGGGGAAGGCGCTCGAGAAGTACAACATGGCCTGGCTCGAGGACATGATCCCCTGGCAGTACACCGATCTGTTGAAGAAGATCTCGGACGCCGTGGATGTCCCGATTCTGACGGGCGAGGACATCTACTTGAAGGAACCTTTCATGGAGTTGTGCCGCGCTCATGCCGTGGACATCATCCATCCCGACCTGGCGACTTCCGGTGGGATTCTGGAGACCAAGAAGATCGGTGACGGCGCGCAGGAGTTGGGAGTGCCGATGGCGATGCACTTCGCCGGGACGCCGGTATCGTGCATGGCGAACGTGCATTGCGCCGCGGCCACGGAGAACTTCCTGGTGATGGAGAACCACTCGGTGGAAGTTCCCTGGTGGGGCGACCTGGTGGAAGGTATCGAGAAGCCGATCGTCAACAAGGGCTACATCACGGTGCCCGACAAGCCCGGACTAGGGGTGACGCTGAACGAAGCGGTGGTGAAGCAGCACCTTGCGGAGCCCGGCTACTTCGAGCCCACCCCGCAATGGGACGTCGACCGCACCAACGACCGCTTGTGGAGCTAGTTCGCCAGTGGGGCAGGTTGTCAACCTGCAGGCCGATTGTCAATCGGCCTTCCACACTCGTGCGCAATTCCGGCGGTTCGCGGCGACTTTCAAGGTGTGTTGGTTTTGTTTTCTGAGAGAGGAGCGGTAACGAGATGATTCATAGAGCCAGTCTGGCAATCGGCGCGTGCGTGGTGGCAATGCTCGCGCCCGCGCTTTCCCACGCTCAACTGTTTACGTTGACCAAGGAACAACTGACCGAACTGACAGCGCAGAATCCTTTTGAACGGTTCGCGGACGGCCGTCCGAAGATCCCGGACGCCTTAATGGAGCGGGCCCGCGGCATGTCGGCGGAAGAGGTATGGGCCGGCTTGAACCAGGCCGGCGGCGGCGCTGGCCGTGGTGCCGGAGCCCGTGGCGGGGGCGCCGGCGCCGGTGGGGGCGGCGGCCAGTATCGCAATCAGTACGAAGACGGCTTCCAGGTGCTGCACCCCAAATTGAAACTGATCGGCCGCGCCTTCACCGTGCAATTCATGCCGGCGCGTCCCGACCTGGACTCAGCCCTGGCCGCCCAACAGCAAGCCAAGGGTCTGGGCCGCCTCTACAACCAGTACGCCATCGACATGCTGCAACCCGGCGACGTGCTGGTGGTCGACCTCTTCGGTAAGGTCGATGGTGGCACCCTCGTCGGCGACAACCTGTTCTACTACATCATGAAGACCACCAAAACGGGCGGCATCGTGGTGGATGGCGCAGTCCGCGACCTGGAGGGGATTTCCGAAATGGAGATGCCCGCGTACTTCCGCAAGACCCACCCCAGCGCCATCGCCAACGTGACGCTGACCGGGATCAATATTCCCGTGCGGATCGGGAATGTGACGGTCATGCCCGGGGACTTGGTAGTAGGCGACCCGGAAGGCGTGTACTTCGTGCCTCCCCACCTGGTGCAAGGGATCGTCGACAACGCCGACGTGGTCCATATCCATGACGAATGGACCCGGAAGAAGTTCGACGAAGGCAAGTACAAGTCGAGCGACATTTACGGCAGCCCGAAGGACCCGGCGTTACAGAAGGAGTATCAAGACTACCTGGCCAAACGTCTGGCCGAGATCCGCAATAAGAAGTAGCCGCACCGGCGTGGCACGGGCATTCTTGCCTGTGTTGGTTTTTCTTGCCCTGGAAACCAACAGAGGCGAGATTGCCCGTGCCACAGTGGTTTCATATTCGACCCTTGCCCACCGCGCCGGCCTGGATTGGCATGAAGGGTGTCCGCGCCACGTCTTCAGTGACTCTCTCAATCACCACAGCCAAAGCCCACAATCCCACTCCGCAGTCGACGCACATCACCCACTCCCAAAATGCCAGGCTGGTCAGCAGCCGATCATTCGTAAAGAGCTCCGGCCCCACGTACAGGTAAACCAAAACCAGCAACACCGCACACTGGAGCGCGATCAGACCCTTCGCCGCACGTGCCGCAATGAGGTGTAGCAACACGCCGCCGCAGATGCCGATGAATGCTGCGTATGCCAACTGAATATGCATCGGTGTATACCCGTGGGTAAACGGCGCGAAAATGCCGATCGCCGCCGCCGCTCCCAGACCCAGTGCGAACATGGCCGCCCCGGCGAGCGCGAGCTTGGGCCAGCCCTTCCGCAGCCGCTGGTGAAACATCATCGCCGCCGGTGCCAGCAGAATCCCGGCGATCGCAGTACCGGCGGCCGACGGGCCATAACCGCGCGGATTGTCGTCGGGCGATGCCAGGTCCGAGATGATCGCCGACTTCGCGTCGAACGGCTTTCCGCGAAAAAAGATGGCGCCGGATGCCATCAGCCCCGCGAAGAATACCAGATAGCTCGCGGGAATCAGCGCGCGGCGGACCAGACGAGGCGTGAGGCCAGGCATTGTTAGTAATGGTAGCCCACGTTATTCTTGAATAGTGCGAGGCGGGTCCCCGCGTCAAAGCGAGATCGCCGTCATTAGACCCCCATGGAAACAGTCGAAATCTTGCAACAGATGGAAAGAGCCACCGGCAGGTTCGCCCAAGCCGCCGTCGAAGCGGCCGTCGCGCGCCGGGAAGAGGTTACACCGGAACTTCTCCGCATCCTGGAGGATAGTGTAGACCGGGCCGCGCAACTGAACGCGGAGGGTGATTATATGGCCCATCTCTATGCCATGTTTTTGCTGGCGCAGTTCCGTGAGACTCGCGCTTACCCGCTGGTGTTGCGCTTCGCCCTGCTTCCCGGCGACATCTTGGATTCCCTCAGCGGCGACTTCCTCACCGCAGATCTTGGCCGGATCCTGGCTTCGGTGTGTGGCGGCGACATCGATGGAATTCAGTCCTTGATCGAGAATGATCAGGCATACGAATGGGCCCGCGTCGCTGCGCTGACCAGTCTCGTGACGTTGGTGGCCACCGGACAGAAAGCCCGCGAGGAGATCGTGGATTATTTCGCTCGCCTGTTTCGCGGCAAGCTGGTGCGTCAGTGGTCGCACGTCTGGGATTCGCTGGTCTCCCGCAGCACCGATCTTTACCCGGCAGAACTGCTCGGAGATATCGAGCAGGCTTACGAGGAGGATCTGGTCGATCCCGGCTTCATTGGCTTCGACGATATCCAACGCGAACTCGCAATGGGAAAAGACCTGGCTCTTGCCAGACTCGCAAATAGTCCTCATTACCGACTGGTGGGACACACTGTAAAGGAGATGGGATGGTGGCATTGCTTTCGAGACGACCGGGCAAAAGCCACAGCCCGAGCGCCAAAAGTGAAGCCGACGCTAACCGCGTTATCATCTCAGATCAATAGCACAAAGCCCAAGACGGGCAGGAACGAGCCATGTCCGTGCGGCAGTGGTAAGAAGTACAAAAAATGCTGTGGCGCATGAGCGCCGGAATTCCCCAAGGTCGCCTCGGCAACTCAACGCGGCTCAAATTGTAACCAACTCAAATGGAATCTCGCAGTGGTTGGCAAGAACACTCTTCACGGCAAGGTCGGATACCCCAAAGTGCTCTCCGGCCTCTTCCATCGACTCGGGAGAGAAGTCTCCATTCAAGAACTGCCGGAGTGCGTCAATCGGACAAAGAAACTCCGCAGCGAATGCCCGTTGGGCTTTTTGCCGGGCGGTGCTCGTATCCGTCGCCGGGAGCCAGGATTCCTGTTGGGGCGCGGAGATCTGTTCGGAGAGGAAGCGGGCCGCCTCGAATCGCAATGCAGGCAGGTTCCGCTTGCGGAAAAGAAGTTTCATTCGACCGGTCTGGGAGCTTCTGATCGCGAGGCCGAGTGGAGGACGTGACGCAATATCACCTGGTGTCGGGAGTTCGGGAATTCCGAGCGCATTCGCCAGTTGTTTGTCCGAGATCGGCTGGTGGTCGAGCCCCAAATACTCACGAGCCATGCGGGCAAGACTCTGGCCT
>PMTT01000786.1:0-21178 GCA_003167275.1 Bryobacterales bacterium
GGTCCGGTGCAGGTGGTGGTCACAAACAACGGAGTTGCCAGCGCACCGTTCACCGCACAGGCTCAGGCGCTTTCGCCCTCCTTCTTCGTCTTCAACGGCGGACCGTATGTCGTGGCCACGCACGTTAATGGCAGCTTGCTTGGCGCCGCCGCTCTCTATCCCGGTTCGACTACCCCCGCGAAGCCCGGCGAAACGGTGGTTCTCTACGCCAACGGCTTCGGGGCAATCTCCCCGCCGGTGGTCAGCGGGTCTCTCAGCCAATCGGGAAGCCTACCCAAGCTACCTGTGATCACCATCGGCGGGATTGCGGCGACCGTGTCGTTTGCAGGACTGGTTTCGCCTGGGCTGTTTCAATTCAACGTTGTGATTCCGGCCAACGCCCCGAGCGGCGACAACGTTCTTCTCGCAACCTACAACGGCGTCGAAGCTGCACCGGCGGCACTCATCACGGTACAAGGCTCCACGCCGCCCACATCACTCACCTTTTACGTCTCGCCAAACGGCAACGATTCCTGGACCGGTACGCTCCCCGCTCCCAATTCCAATAACACCGACGGCCCGCTTGCCACCTTCGATCGGGCCCGCGCGGTCGTCCAGGCGATCGGCAAAGCCAGCCTCACCCAAGTGAGTGTCCAATTCCGTGCCGGCACTTACTTCCTTCCCGCCACTGAAATGCTCGCCGCGGCCGACTCGGGCTCGGCCGGCACCAAAATCGTCTACCAGAACTACCCGGGCGAATCGCCCGTAATCAGCGGGGGCATGCGCGTTCAGAACTGGACCAATGTGAGTGGCAACACCTGGAAGACCACGCTGCCCGCATCCACGCACTACTTCGAGAACCTGTTCTACAACGGAGTGCGGCGCCTGAGGCCGCGCCTGGGCGGCTCCCTGGGCGCCTATTTTCGCTACGTTGGCCCCATCTATTTAAACGCGCCCGGGCCGCCGGCGAAGTCCCCCGATCCCAACTGTTCGGTTTATTTCGCGGGCAGCGGTTGGGAGTGTTACGACCGCTTCCAATACCAGCCGGCCGACCCCATCGTCAACACGTGGAAGAACCTCGCCCCACCCGCCGGCAACCCCTGCGGCCAGACTGCCGGAAATCCGGCGCTGGCGGGCGACATCGAGCTGGTGAATTTTGAACAATACAGCGTTTCCAAGCTGCGCCTCAGTTGTGTTGACACGATTCACCAGATTGTTTACCTCACCGGCGTTACCGCCACGGAAGCGGACCACCCTACCGCTCACGGATTCATTCCCAACCATCGCTATCTGGTCGAGAATGTCGAAGACCAGTTCACCCAGCCGGGGCAATGGTTTCTGGACCGTTCGACGACCCCGTGGACGCTGACGTATCTGGCCAATCCGGGCGAGAATCCGAACGCCGACACGGTGATCGTTCCCCAACTGATCCAGGTCCTGGTAGCCTCGAACCTCGAATACGTAACGTTTCAGGGGCTGACCTTTGAGCACGACAACTACACGATGCCCGCCACGGGATACAACGGCAGCTCCGACATCATCGCGGGAGTCTCCTTCCAGAACTCCCAGCACATCACGTTCGATTCGAGCATCGTCGCTCAAACCTCGGGAGTAGGGCTCGAGTTCATTTCCTGCATCGACAAGAGTTCGCCAAACTGGTGCGTATCTACCAACACGGGCGGGGTCGCTGCGAATAATCTGGTTGAGAACAGCGCCTTCTACGAACTGGCTGCCGATGGCATTCGTATCGGCGTGCCGGGGAATGCCACCGACACCAACGCCAACGTCCCACAATTCAACACGGTGCAAAACACCGTCGTCGAGGGCTATGGCCGCGTGTTTGCGAGTTCCAAAGGCATCACGCAAGGCCAGGGGCACGACAACCTTTATACGCATGATGACGTCTACGACGGCTATAAGGGAGCTATTAAGGTCTGTTACTGCGCCAACTCCGACGTAAATCCGCCGTTCACGAACAATAACACCATATCCTTTAATCACGTCTACAACCTGTTTCAGGGAATCATGAACGATTCAGGATCGCTGTACATGGGAGTGGGCACGCCCAGCCCTCCCTCCAGCGGGACCGGCAACAAGATGCTCAATAACAAGGTGCATGACGTGAACGACGCCTCAGTCATGGACTCGGACGGTTACGGCGGCGACGGACTCTATTTCGACGATTTCACCGGACTGGCCGATGCCGAAAACAATCTGGTCTACCGCGTTTCGGGCAACGCCATCAGTTTCTCCGGGCCCCGGGCCGGGCCGAACCAGTCGAGCACCGTCAAGAACAACATTCTCGCGTTTGCCCGCCAGTCGTTGTTGAACGCCTACGATCCCTACTCTTTCAACACGATGCCCCCGCTGCCGATGTTCTTCACCGCCTCCAACAATCTGTTGTATTTCGACCGTAACGGCCCCGCATCGTTTTACGTTCAGGGTGGATGTACCTTTGCTGGCGAAGCATACACGAAGTACCAGCAGTGGACCAGCAACCTCTACTGGCGCACCGATGGAGGGTTTGCCACCGATCCGCAGGCATTTCACGTACAGCAGAGCCTCGATGCGAGCGGCAATTGCGGCAATCAGAAGCTATGGAGCTATTACACCTTCGCCGGCTGGCAAGGGCTGGCAGAGGACGCACAAAGCGTAGTGCAAAATCCCGGATTCAACAACCCGGCCTATCCGGCTGACGATTACTCGCTGCCCAAAGGGTCGCCCGGAGCGGGGTTCGTAGTCTTTGATCCCAGCCAGGCGGGCCGGTCAAATCCCATCGTCAAGCCTCCCGCAGTCCCGGCTACCTTCCCGACCAAGACCTTCAACCCCGCGACCGATTACTAGCCTGCTATACTCGGTCCGGAAGAACTCGCATGCGACAGTTTTGTCTGGTTTTGGCAGTGGCAATCGTGACGTTTGGGGCCCTCGGATTGGCTCAACAATCCGGGCCGTACAAGGTGCTCCAGAGGGCCAAGGTGGGCGGTGAGGGCGGGTGGGACTATATCTATGCCGACGTCGCCGGACGCCGTCTGTACATCCCGCGTCGCGGAGGCCAGGCGGGGGGCGTCCCGACCCGGTTGACCATCTTCAATCTCGACACCCTGGAACCGGCCGGCGAGATTGCCGGTGTCGGAGGCAATGGCGCCGCGGTCGACCCGAAGTCGGGCCATGGCTTCACCAGCAGCAAGCCCATCTCGATGTTTGACACCAAGACCATGACGCTCATCAAGACCATCGATGCGGGCGCCGCACAGCCGGACGGCATCTACTTCGATCCGTTCAACCAGAGAGTCTACGTCTTCAGCCACCCGACCAAGGACGCGACGGTGATCGACGCCAAGGACGGCACCGTGCTCGGCACCATCGATCTGGGCGGCGTGCCGGAGCAGGGCGTGGGCGACGGCAAAGGCATGCTCTACGTGGTCATGCAGGACGCGCAGGGCAGTGTTACGGCCGTCGACGTCAAGACGATGAAGGCGGTCGCGCACTACCCCTTTGGGGACAAGGGCAGGTGCAACGGGCTCGCCTTGGACGCGAAGAACGATGTGCTGTTCGCGGCCTGCGGGAATTCGGGAAATCCGCCCGCCCAGCCGGCCCAGCCCATGATGGTGATTCTGAGCGCCAAGGACGGCAAGGTCTTGACGAGTCTGCCGCTCGCCGGCGGGTCGGACGGCGCCGCTTTCAACCCCTCGACGATGGAAGCCTACAGCACGCATGGAAACGGGACGTTGACCGTCATCAAGGAGAAGAGCCCGACCAGTTTCGAGGTCGAACAGAATCTCGAAACCATGAATGGCGCCCGGACGATCACATTCGACAGTAAGGCAAATCACATTTTCACGATGAGCCAGGAGCGTGGACCGGCGCCGCCGCCACCGCCGGACGGAGTCCGGGGAGGACGCGCTCCCCAGGGCGCCCCGGTGCCCGGTTCGTTCACGATTCTGATGATCGGCAAGTAAGACCACGAGTTAGTGGGGCGGACCCCCTGGTCCGCGGCCGACGCCCCCGTCGGCCTGTTGGCGTCGTGGCGGATTCTGATTCTAGGGCGAGAGCGGGACCAGGGGGTCCGCCCCACCATGGCTGGCGCAGGAGTGCCCGCGCCACATCCACGCGTAGGGAACAAACCGCCGGTCCCGAGCGTATCCCCTTGCTATGACCGTCACACAGAAAGGCGATCGACGGCTCCGGCTGTGGCCTGGCGTTGTCGCCGTCATCCTGCAGTTTGTCGGGCTTGGCCTGCCGATTGTCCTGCCGGACACCACGATTTACGCAGCGATCGGTGGAGTCGTGGCCGCATTGGCTGTCCTCGTTTGGTGGGCCTTCTTCAGCCGCGTCCCGCACGTCGAGCGCTGGGGCGCAGTCCTACTGATGATTGCCGCTGTAGCCGCAACTCCGCGAATCCTCCACCCGTCGATTGTGGGAGGAATGATGGGGTTGATGTTCAGGTTCTCCGTCCTCCCGGGCCTGAGCCTCGCGCTGATCGTTTGGGCGGCGATCAGCCGGCGCCTCAGTGGCGCCCCTAGACGCGCCGCGCTGGTCGCGTTCATCCTGGCAGCCTGTGGAGTGTGGGCACTCGCACGAACCGATGGGATCACCGGCGAAGGCCGCTCGCAGCTCAAGTGGCGTTGGGCCCAGACTCCCGAGCAAAAGCTATTGGCTCAAGCCGGCGTCGAACCGGCAGCTCCGCCAGCGGCCCCGGCAAAGGCGGAGACTCCCGAGGAACGGCCCGCCGCCCCGTCCGGCAGCGAGACTCCCACGCTCCCGGTCGCTCTTCGGACGGTGCCACCGGCGACTCTCCCACCCCCTCCGGCGGCGGCGCGGACGGGCGCCGATTGGCCCGGCTTTCGCGGACCGCATCGCGATGACACCGTCACCGGTGTGAAGATCAAGACCGACTGGGCCACGTCGCCTCCGGTCGAAATGTGGCGCCGGCCAGTGGGGCCAGGCTGGTCGTCCTTCGCGGTCCGCGACGATTTGCTGTACACCCAGGAGCAGCGGGGCGACTTCGAAGTGGTCTCTTGCTACAGCGTGGCCACTGGCAAGCCAGTGTGGACTCACCGCGATGCCGCGCGGTTCTGGGAGTCCAATGGCGGCGCCGGCCCTCGCGGGACGCCGACCCTCTACGAAGGGCGGCTGTTTACGTTTGGCGCCACTGGAATTCTGAACGCCCTCAACGCCGGTAATGGTTCGGTGCTGTGGAAGCGCAACGTAGCGTCTGACGCCGGCGTCAAGGTTCCGGAATGGGGTTTCTCCAGTTCGCCACTGGTGGTTGGCGACGTTGTCATTGTAGCGGCCTCCGGCCGGCTCGCCGCCTACGATCTCGCCACGGGCAACCAGCGCTGGCTTGGCGCTAAAGGCGGCGGCAGCTACAGTTCCCCGCACCTGTTCACGATCGGCGGAGAAGAGCAGGTCGTAATGTTGAACTCCAACGGCGCCACCAGCGTCGCGCCGGCGGACGGCAGCGTCCTCTGGAAGCATGCGTGGCCGGGCGCCACTATCGTACAGCCGGCCATAACGGCGGATGGCGGTGTCCTGGTCACCACCGCCGACATGTCCGGAGGAATCGGAGTGCGGCGCCTCGCGGTCGCGCACGGGCCAGACGGATGGACCGTCGAGGAGGTATGGACGTCCACCGCGCTGAAGCCCTACTTCAACGATTACGTGGTTCACGATGGCCATGCCTTCGGGTTCGACGGCGGCATCCTCGCCTGCATCGATCTCCAGGATGGCAAGCGTAAATGGAAGGGCGGGCGCTACGGCCACGGCCAGTTGCTCCTGCTGAGCGATCAGGGCTTGCTGCTGGTGTTAACGGAGGAGGGGGAACTCGCCCTGGTGGCGGCGTCCCCGGGGCAGTTTAGCGAAATCGCGCGGGTCCCGGCGATGGAGGGCAAGACCTGGAACCACGCAGTGCTGGCCGGCGACGTCCTGCTGGTTCGCAACGGAACGGAGATGGTCGCGTTCCGTCTGCCCCTCGCCGGCAGTTGAGCTCGTGGCCGCGTGGGGCAGGCGGTCTCCGCCTGCGCTCCCCGCCTGAAAGCCGGCTGAAAATCGACCTGGGACAGGCGAAACCGCCTGTCCCACCAGGGGGAGGCGCCGGCACCAGCAGCGCCATGCTGAGATGGCCAGTCTCCAGGCGCAGGCGGTCTCCGACTGCGCATCTGGATTCTGTGTCGGCACACCCGTCACGCAGACGCATATTCACCCTTGCGCTCGCTCGTGAAGCAGTATACCGTACAGATTCGGACAAGGAGACCTCATGGACCGCCGATCGTTTCTCACTTCCACGGCAGGCGCGGGCTTGCTTCCCCTGACCGCGCAATCGCAGGAAGCAGGCCGCAGAACCCGCCTGTATCGCGTCGACTATTTCTATTACCGGCAGGGCGGCCAGGCCGCCCGGCTGAACCAATTCTTCTCTTCGCAAACGCCGCTGCTGGCCAAGCATTCGCGCGCACTGGGTTTTTTCAACGCCGTGTTTGCACCGCGCCTGCAGACTTTGATGATCGTGAGCGGCTTCGAGAGTTTCGATGGGATGATGTCCGCCGGAGCCGAGGTGGCGGCCGATCCCGGTTATCAGAAAGCATTCGAGGAATTCGAGAGCGGCAGCGAGCCACCTTTCGACACCAGCCAACGCCTGCTGCTGGGCGCCACCGACTTCTCACCCGAAATTGTCCCTTTAACGGAGAAGCCCAAGTCGCCGCGTTACTTCGAACTGCGCGTCTACCATTCTCCGACTATGCGTCAACAGCGCATGCTGCACGAGCGCTTCGGCAACTCGGAAGTCAAGATCTTCCACCGCTCGGGCATCCATCCTATCCTTTACGCCGACACCATTATGGGACCGGATCTGCCGAACCTCACCTACCTGATGCCGTTCGCCACGCTCGCCGACCGGGAAAAGGCCTGGGACGCTTTTGCCGCCGATCCGGAATGGGTCAAAGTGCGTGCCGACTCCGTCGCCCGCGGCGGCCAGATCGTGGACAATAACGACCTCTCGCTCTGGCGGGCCGCCCCCTATTCGCCGATTCAATGAGACGTGGCACGGGCATCCTTGCCTGTGTTGCTTTTGGTGCTTCCTGCGCCCGACCCAAACCAACACAGGCAAGAATGCCTGTGCCACGCATATAATGGCCGGTATGTGGAACCGGATCGCTCTTGCCGCCACCGCCATCCTGATCTGCGCGCCTGGCGTTCAGGCTCGCGTCACCCGCATCGTCGTCGAGCACCGCGAATCCCCGGCATTCGGCGGACAGGCGTTCGGCAAGGCCGGCCAGTACGAGGTGCTGAGCGGCCACTTTTTCGGCGAAATCGACCCCAAAGACGCGCACAATTCCATCATCATGGACATTCAGTTCGCTCCGCGTAACGCCCGCGGCATGGTGGAGTATTCGGCGACATTTGCGCTGTCGAAGCCCATCGACATGGCCAAGTCCAACGGGGTTCTCTACTACAGCGTGTCCAACCGCGGCCGGGGTGCTCCCGTGGCCTCTGACGATGGCCGCGTCAATCTTCTCAGCGGATGGCAGGGCGACCTTCCGCAGCGGCCGGATGCACAGACCATCGTGGTGCCCGTGGCGCACAAATCCGACGGGTCGCCCTTGACCGGACCGGTGCTGGAGCGGCTGATCGACATTGCGCCGAACACCACCACCCTCGATCTCGGGGTGACGCCTTACGTGGGGCTTACCTACCAGCGCCCGCTCACGCTCGACACCACCAAGGCCACCCTCACGCGGCGCGCCTCCCCGAATGCGCCGGCCGCCGCCCTCCCCAGCGGCGATTGGGCCTTCGCCGACTGCACCGCGAAGCCGTTCCCCGGCGCCCCCGACCCTTCGAAGCTGTGCGTGAAAGGCGGATTCGACCCTGCTTCCGAATACGTCGTGGTCTTTACCGCCAAGGACCCCCTGGTGCTGGGCATCGGTTTCGCCGCCACTCGCGACCTGAATTCCTTCCTGCGCTACGGCGCGCAGGACGAGACCGGCATGCCCAACCCGCTCGCCAAACAGCTCAAGTGGGCCATCAGCCGCGGCGATTCGCAGTCCGGCAACTTCATCCGCACCTACATTCACCTGGGTTTCAACCAGGATGAAGCCGGGCGCATCGTGTGGGACGGCGCCAATCCGCATATTGCCGCGCGGCAGCTTGCGCTCAACTTTCGCTTCGCGGTGGCCGGCGGGTACGCGGCTGGGTATCAGCCCGGCAGCGAGGGCGTACTTTGGTGGAGCGACTACGCGGACCGCACGCGGCGCCGTCCCACCGCCGGATTGCTGGACCGTTGCCACGCCACCAATACCTGCCCCAAGATTTTCGAGACCTTCGGGGCGCTGGAATTCTGGTTCCTGCGCGAGTCGCCCGACCTCGTGGGCACCGATGCCAAATCGGACATTCCAGTGCCGCCCAACGTGCGGCGTTACTTCTTCCCCGGAACGACCCATGGCGGCGGACGGGGCGGTTTCAGCACGGCGGCGCCGCGTCCACCCAATGGTTGCGTGCTTCCGGCCAATCCCAATCCGGAAAGCGACACCATGAAAGCCCTGACGGAGGCTCTGATCGACTGGGTCACCAAGGGAACCGAGCCGCCGCCGAGCCGCTATCCGCGTCTGGGAGAGCTCGCGCCTGCCACCAGGACCGCCATGGGCTTCCCCAACATTCCCGGCGCGCCTTCGCCCGATGGCCTGGTGAACCCGGTCTATGATTACGACTTCGGGCCGGATTTCAATTACAACGACCAGTCCGGCCTGATCACCAGACAACCGCCCGCCGTCAAACAGGTCCTTCCGACACTGGTGCCGAAAGTGGATGCCGATGGCAACGACGTCGCCGGAGTGCCTTCGGTGCTGCGGCAGGCGCCTCTGGGCACCTATCTCGGCTGGAACATCACGGCAGGGGGGTTCGACAAGGGCAAGATCTGCACCTTGAACGGCGGCTACCTGCCGTTCGCCAAGACCAAGGGCGAACGCACCGCATCGGGTGATCGGCGGCCTTCGCTCGAAGAGCGCTATGGCACTCACAAGGCCTACGTCGAAGCGGTAAAGGCCGCCGCGGAAAAGGCCGTCGCCGAGCGCTTCCTGCTGCGCGCCGATGCCGACCGCCTCATCGCGGAAGCCGCGGCCAGCGATGTCCTGGCGGAGAGGCCGTGAAAAGAATGAGATCGCTTCTCCCCTGGTTTTGCCTGCTGTGGGCCGGACTTCTCCCGGCGCAGACTCCCGAGGCCGGCCGGGCTCAATTTGACGGCCATTGCGCCGTCTGCCACGGCAAGCAGGGTAATGGCGGCGAACTCGGGCCGGCCATCCTGGCGCGGCTGCCGAACTACGACGATGGAGAACTCGCCACGTTAATCCATACCGGTCTACCCAACTCCGGCATGCCGGCCAACAACCTCGACGATCGGGAAACCCGGTCTCTGATCTCCTTCCTTCGCTCTTTGAAGCCCTCGGGCGGCCAAGCGGCCCCCGCACGGGCAAAGGTCGAACTGGGCGGCGGCCGAACTCTGGAAGGACTGGTAGTCAATCAGAGCTCTCTGGACATGCAGTTGCTGACGGACGATCTGCGCGTCCATCTGCTGCGCAAGGACGGTTCGGGTTACCGCGAGGTCACGAGCCAGACCGACTGGCCCACCTATCACGGCCAGTTCAGCGGGAATCGCTACAGCACTCTGGACCAGATCGCGAAAGGCAATGTGGCGCGGCTGGCGCCGAAGTGGATTTTCCCACTCGTCAACACCGCTCCACTGCAAGTGACTCCCGTCGTGGTCAGTGGGGTCATGTATGTGACCAGCGCCAATGAATGCTACGCGCTGGATGCCGGCTCCGGACGGCAGATCTGGCATTACCAACGGCAGCGCACACGCAACCTGGTGGGCAATGCGGCGGGCGGCATCAATCGCGGAGTGGCGGTGGCCGACGAGCGCGTGTTCATGGTCACCGACAACGACCACATCCTCGCACTAAACCGCAATACCGGAAGGCTCTTGTGGGAAACCGAGATGGCCGACTGGCGCCTGAACTATAACGCCACCTCGGCGCCATTGGCGGTGGGGAGCCTGGTAATTTCCGGAACCTCGGGTGGAGATGAAGGGGCGCGTGGTTTCGTTGCCGCTTTCGATCAAGCCACGGGAAAGGAAGCATGGCGCTTCTGGACAGTGCCCGCGCCGGGCGAGCCGGGTTCCGAAACCTGGAAGGGGGACGACATCCTGCACCCCAGCACGGGTACCTGGTTGACGGGCACCTACGATCCCCAACTCGATACTCTCTACTGGCCGACAGGCAACCCCGGCCCCGATCTGAATGGCGACGAGCGCGGCGGCGACAACCTCTATTCCAGTTCGATCGTCGCTCTGGACGCGAAAACCGGGAAGCTCAAATGGTATTTCCAATACACGCCGCACAATGTCTGGGACTGGGATGCCCAACAGCCGCCCGTTCTGGTGGATACTGCCTGGAATGGCGAAACCCGGCATCTGCTGTTGCACGCCAATAGGAACGGCTTCTTCTACGTACTCGACCGGACCAACGGCAAACTCCTCCTCGCGAAGCCATTCGTCAAGAAGTTGACGTGGGCGCGCGAAATCGGTGCGAACGGCCGCCCGGTGCTGAATCCCAACCAGGAGCCGACCACGGCCGGCAACAAGATCTGCCCGTCTCTGGAGGGGGCCTCCAACTGGTTTTCCACCGCCTTTAACCCGGTCACCCGCTTATACTACGTGCAGACGCTGGAGAAGTGCAGCATCTTCACCAAGACTCCCATGTCCTGGAAGGCTGGGACCGGCTATTTCGGCGGCTCCTTCGAGAGCGCGCCGGACGAGACGCCGCAAAAGGTCCTGCGGGCCATCAACATCGAGACAGGCAACATTGCCTGGGAGCTTCCCCAGACCGGCTTGGGCAATTCCTGGGGCGGAACCCTCGCGACAGCCAGTGGGCTGGTCTTCTTCGGCGAAGACAGCGGAGCCCTGATGGCGGTAGACGCGTCGACCGGAAAGCCGCTATGGCAGTTCCAGGCCAATCAGACCTGGAAAGCCTCGCCGATGACCTACATGTTCGACAGCCAGCAGTTTATCGCGGTCGCCAGCGGATCGAACATCATCTCGTTCGGGTTACTCCCGTAAGGCATTGACCTCCGACGTGGCACAGGCATTCTTGCCTGTGTGGGTTTCCAGGGCAAGAAAAAGCAACACAGGCAAGAATGCCTGTGCCACGGGCTGAACCCTACCGAGTCCCAGAGCGCCAGATCGGATTGGTGAACGCGCCATTGCCGGCGACATCCCAGATCGCCAGGCGCGCCCACTTCCAGCCGCTCGCGTCCGCGGACCATCGGAACTTGCGGTTGCCGAATTCATGTGTATCGTCCAGCAGGATCGTTTCGTGATGGGTCGTGGTTCCGTCGCCCCACACAATCTCCGCCATTCGCAGCGGAAACGTATAGTCCACCGTCGCGCTCGCGGTCACTACTTCGCCCGCGGCCTTCAACTCCACATCGGGAATAACGATTTCCCCGGTGGTGATGAAGTAATCGCCCCCGGCGACCGCGTCCAGCAACTGGCCGTAATTCTCGTAAGAAGGAACGGCGGGAAGGCGGACGTAATTCACGTTCATGTGCCCGTACAGTTCGTGTGTGGCGTCCAGTTGAAAAACGTCGACCTCGCCGATCAGGCGCTTCTTCAGGCCCAGGTTGTTGGTATCGTCGATCGTCTTAAATGCGCGCTCGCCCAGGCGCGGCGACGAGAGATCCGAGGGCATGGCCTTCCACCCCACTCCCAGATAGCGGGGGTCCTGGAAATAGCCGGCGTCGAGGATCGCATCCGGATATCCCGTGGAACCCTTGGTGCGGGGATGGGTCTGATAAACGTAGCCCTGTTCGCGCTGCACCATTTCCCACACCTCTTTCGCATTGCCGGCATTGTACACAGCTCCGTACTTCGGATCCTGGACGATGAATGGCTGGTCCGGCTGATGGTTCATGTGCCAATACACCGGCTTGGGAAACACCACTCCCCAATGACCGCCCAGGAAGACATTCGCCTCCTCAGCCGGAATGAGCAGAAAGTCCTTGTCCGATTGGCCCGCACAGGCCCTGAATAGATCGTTCAGTTCCTGCAGCCGGACCTGCCCGGTATCGGACGGATGGCCGTCGCCATGAAAGTCCATGATCATCGCGGATTCCAGGCCGATCGCCTTCATCGCGGCCTTGAACGGCGGCTGCCAATCGAATCCGTGCTCGCGCGCCTGCATGGTGTACGCCAGGTGCCAATGCGGCTCGAACGTAATATATCCAGGCAATTTCGGGAAGCGGTCGCCGTGTGTGTAGCGCAGCACGCCATCGAGCGTCGTCCGCGCGTCCCGGTCGCTGACCAACAGGAACATCCGCATCTGCTGCTCAGTTCCCGGCGGCGCGTTCATCCAGGGATAGTAGGGCGCATAGTCGTCGGGGAGTTGTCGGATGCCGAGCGACACAGCGCCGCGCCATGCGGTGTACCAGACGTACCCCATGTTGGTGGTGTAATCGCGCGCGAACAGATACTGATGCGGCGCTGGAAATACGGCCACCGACCCTGCGCCAAGTTTCGCCGCCACCGTCCGGTACCGGACCGCCAGGGGCTGCCGCTCCGACCCATAGGATGGAACGATGGTTTGGAACTTTCCCTCGGTATCGAAATAGCTCACATGGGAATTCATGTTGAGCCCCGCAGTCTCATCCGCCCTGGCAGTCATCCGCAATCCTGCGTCGTAGAAGTACGCCACGTCCGGTTCCTGCGTCGTCATGGTGGCTTGCTGCTCGATGAGACGGCTGCCCGGGTAGAAGATGTAGCGCAGGCTGCCTTCGAAAATGCCCATGTGCATCCCGTCGAACGAGACCTCGACACGGTCGCCGATCGAGCGGACCCGCGCGCTCTTCGGATGGATCTCCGCCAGAAATGCGCGGGTACCCTCTGGCGCCGAGGGCGGAAAATCGAAGAACTGATCCCATCCGCCCCGCCGCTTGCCCGTCTCGCAGCGGTAAAAGGGCTGGGCGCGTTCAATGACCTTTCGACCCTCAATCGAAATCGCCGCAAGCAGCGGCTGTTTCGGGTCCAGGGAAAAGACCGCCTCCCAGGCGTGGGAGTCTTCGTCCTTCCAGTGGACGGCGACCGTGGCCGGAGTCGAATCGACGGCAATCGGTCCGGGCTTGACCCCGGAGACGTCCAGAGATAGGGTCTGACCCCATGAGGCCGCCACGAGGAACGAAGCGAGGAGAAACAGATTTCGAAGCATCATAGCGTTCATCCCATTCAAGTCTATGCCTCTTGAAAACGTGGCACAGGCAAGAATGCCTGTGCCACGGGTTTTCTACTTCGCCCCTTCCTCCGCCCCCAGCACCCTCCGAATCTCCGCCATCGGCACATCTTTCCAATACCGCCCGTAGTTCTCGACCGTCATGAACGACCGCGACCGCATCCGGTCCACATACAGCCACCCGTTCAGATGATCGATCTCATGCTGGAGAATCCGCGCATACCAGCCGCTCGCCTCGATCCGGACGGGCTCGGCGCGCTCATTCCAGCACTCCACCGTCACCTGCCGCGCACGCGCCACCAGCGCGCCGAACCGCGCCACGCTCAGGCATCCTTCGAAGAATTCGACCGTCTCTTCACCCAAGGTAATCGACGGATTGATGACGGCGTGGAAGGGAACCGGCCCCCGCTCGGTCTCGGCGAGCCACTTGGGGTCGATCTCCTGGAGGAGGTCTGCCCGATCCTCGATCACCGCGATCTGGAGCGGGATTCCGATCTGCGGCGCTGCCAGCCCGACTCCGGGCGCCTCGCGCATGGTGTCGCGCATGTGCTCGATCAACTGCTGGATGGGAGGGCGCAGGATGTCCTCGATCGCCAGAGGCTTCGCCCTTCGCCTGAGAACCGCTTCGCCTACCTGGAGCACGTTTAGCGTCATCGCAGCAGATCCAACCTTGCAGTCTAACCCACGTACGGTATGCTTTAGCTTGCCCTCCAAATGGGAACACTCAATACTGTCCCAAGGCTAGGGCCGCGTCGGGACAGGGCTCCCTGTCTGATCGCAGGGCAAGCTAAAGCATGCCCCACACGGATATGCCACACTACCCATTGTGCGTCTGAACCTGCGGAACTTCGCATGGCTCCTCCGGCGAAGCCTGGTGGCCACCCTGGACGACGGTTGTCTCAGCACAGCCAAAGGCGCTGCCTATTCTGCCCTGCTCTCGTTCTTTCCCGTGCTCACTTCGGCGGCCACCGTCCTGGTGCAGACACGCGCCGAGTTTGTCGCCCGAACCATTGAGGACGCGCTATCGGAAATCGTGCCGCCGGACTCCGAAACCCTGGTGGTCCAACAGTTCCGCATCGCCGGCACCCGTCACAATTCCCTCCTGATCGTGGCCGGACTGATCTCCCTTTGGGCGGCCTCCGGCGTCATCAAGAGCCTGATCGAAGGCTTCCACGCGGCCTACCGCGTCCCCCGCGGACGCAATATCGTCCACCAGAGCGCCGTGGCGATGGCGCTGGTCCTGGTCGCCGCCGTTCCATTGGTGGCCGCCTCTCTGCTGGTGGTCTTCGGCGGGCAGGCGGAGCGCGCGGTCCTCAACTGGATCCAGGTCGACCCTCTGGCATGGGCCTGGCAGTGGTTCAGTCGCCTGGCCCGGTACGCGTTAGCCTTCGCGACCACCGTTGTGGTGACCGCCAGCCTTTACTACTTTGGCCCCTACCGCAAGCAGCGCTGGCGCTACGTCTGGCCCGGCGCCATCCTGGCCACCCTGCTATGGCTGCTGGCGACCTCCGGGTTCGCCTGGTACGCCCGCAATATTGCCAACTACAACGTGATGTATGGGTCAGTGGGCGCCGGTATCGCCCTCCTGGTGTGGATGTATCTCTTGGCCATAATCGCCCTGATCGGCTGTGAGTTCAACGCGGAATACGAGCGTAGCGCCCGCTAGCCGCATAATCAACACCCTTAGGACACTACCCCAGCGCCCGCTTGCGGCCCGCATCCGCTACAATCGCATAAGTGAGGACCGCTGTCATTTTCATCCTGGCCGTGTCCTGTGCCCGGTCTGCGGACTTTCCGATGACGTTGGTCTCGGAAGACGAAGCCGAGCCGATCCACAGCGCTATCGTGCGCAAGGAGGCGTGGACGCTCGACGCCGTGCGCCGCCTGCGCGCCGAGGCCGACAAGCGCATGAAGGAAGGGCCGTGGACCGTCACTTCCGACCGGCCCAAGGGCATCGACCTCGATCCCCACGACTATTACAGCGAGGCGCCCTACTGGTGGCCCAATCCCGAGAGTCCCGACGGGAGTTACGTCCGCCTCGACGGCCAGGTCAACCCCAGCCGCTTCCTGGCCAACAAAACGGCGCTCAATTCCATGTGCGACGCCGTGCTCACGCTCGGCACCGCCGCCTTTCTTCTGGATGACTCCCGCTATGCCCAGCGCGCCACGCGCATCATCCAAACCTGGTTCATCAATCCCAAGACCCGCATGACCCCGAGTCTGGACTACGCCCAGGCGATCCCCGGCTTGAACAACGGCCGCGGCGCAGGTATCCTCGACGGCCGGGCCTTCATCCGCGCCATCCAGGGCATGGAGTTTCTGGCCCAGACGGGAGCTTGGGATCCGAGGGATCAGGCTGCCGTGCGGAAATGGTTCGAGGAATACCTGCACTGGCTCACCGACAGCAAGAACGCCGGCGAGGAAAAGGCCAGCGCCAACAATCATGCCTCCTGGTGGACCGCCCAAGTGGCTGCGGTCGCCACATTTGTGGACGACCGTGCGGCCACCCAGATGTCGTTTAACTACTATCGGGACCACATCTTTCCCCGCCAGATCCGCGGCGATGGCAGCGCACCGCGCGAAGAGGCCCGCACCAAGTCGCTGTCATACTCATCCTTCAATCTGGAGGCCTTCACCATGGTTTGCCGCATCGCCCAGGTGCACAACACGGATCTATGGTCCGTCCACACCAGGAGCGGTGCCACCATCAGCACGGTGATCGATTACCTGCAGCCTTACCTGGCCGATCCGCACAAGTGGAGCAAGGAGCAGATCGCCGATTTCCAGAACGACAGCCTCTATTTCCTGGCCTTTGCCGGGATGGGCCTGAAGAAGCCCGAGGACGTAGCCCTTTTCCGCAAACTGGAGCGTCCCGAAGGCTCCTGGCTTTGCCTGGTAGACCTGATGGTCGGCCGTTGGGAAGCCGCCGCGCACCAGACCCGCCACTAACTCTCAGTTGGGACCGCGTGTCGCACGTGCCGCTAACCCTCCCCCTCTGAAGCGCAGTTTCTTCTTGACGAGACGCGACTCCAACCACTCACGGGCAAAAACACGTCCCGCATGCGGCGACGGAATACCTCGGTCGGATTTCAGCCGGCTCTATGGGTTGCATCGCGCACGTGGGTTTTCGGTAGACTGGTTGCTACATGGACCGCCGACAATTCTTCCTCACTTTGAGCAGCGCGCCGCTACTGGCTCAAACTGTTCCACCCGCGCCCGAGTTGCAGTGGGTGGACGCCAGGAAGTTGACCGTGGAAGGTTTGGGTTTCAAGGACGTGAAGTCGCCATACGACCGCCTGCCCGGGCGGGCGGAGGGCGTGGTGCCCCCGGCGGTCTGGAACTTGAGCCGCGATTCGGCCGGAGCCCTCGTGCGCTTTACTGCCGCTACCACGGAGATTCACGCGCGCTGGACGATCACCAACAAGAACCTGGCCGGGGCGAACATAACGGCGATCGCATCGAGCGGACTGGACCTCTACGCCAAAACGGACGCCGGGAAGTGGCGCTGGCTGGGCATTGGGCAGCCGAAATTTCCGGATACCGACGCCGCTCTGATCGCTGGCATTCCTGCTGCGGAGCGCGAGTTCATGGTCTATCTGCCGCTGCGCAATGGCGTCACCTCGTTGGAATTTGGTGTGCCCAAGGGGGCTACGATCAAGCCGGGTCCGGCGCGGGCGGCGGGGTCGAAACCCATCTTGTTTTATGGCACCTCGATCACCCATGGGATTGGAGCATCGCGCGCGGGCATGACGCATGTCGCGATGCTGGGGCGGACGTTCAATCGCGAAGCGATCAATCTGGGCTTTTCCGGCAATGGGCGCATGGAACCGGAGGTGCTGAAGTTTGTGGCTGAGCTCGACCCCGCGGTCTTCGTGTTGGATTGCCTGCCCAACATGAACGCACAACAGGTGACCGAGCGCACTGTGCCTGGTGTCAAGCTACTGCGCGAGGCTCACCCCAGTACGCCGATTCTGCTGGTGGAGGATCGCAATATCCAGAGCGGCTTCCTGGTGGAAGCGCGCCGCAAGGCAAATGAGGCCAACCACGCCGCGTTGCGCGAGTCGTTCGCCGCACTCGAAGCGCAAAAGGTGCCTCACATTTTCTATCTGGAGGGCGCCAACCTGCTGGGCGATGACGGCGAGGGTACGGTCGATGGCTCGCACCCTACCGATCTGGGCTTCACGCGCCAGGCGGCCGAGTTCGAGCGCGTCCTTCGCCCGGTGCTGAAGTAAAGCGTCTGGACCTTCACCGGCGGCGTGCGATTCATGAGCGAATATTCAGCTTGGCCCCGCGCTATCATTTCAAGAACTTAGCTATGTCTTCCACCGTCACGCTCCACGAAATTACCTCCCTACATCTCCCCGCGCCCGTCCCTTACGGAGTTCTCGCGCCCGGCACGGAGGAACCGCTGCCGCTCTGTATTCTCCTGTTAGGCGCCGGTGGCACGCGCGAATCCTTGTTCGACCTCCAGGCGCTATTCGACGGTTGGTGGGCTCAGAACACCGTTCCTCCTATGATCATTGCCACTCCCACCTCCGGTCTCGACTACTACATGGAGGACCCCACCGGACCCATTCGCTGGGATTCCTTCCTTGCCGGCGATTTTGTTCCCCACCTTCGATCCGTCTCGAATGTCAGCGCTACCACCGTGATCGTGGGCATCTCTGGCGGCGGTTACGGCGCACTCAAGTTGGCCTTCGGGCAACCCCAGCTCTTTTCCGCGGTTGCCGCCATGCAACCCATGCTTGAGCCAGGCCTCCGCGAGTCTGATGTCGGCCCACGGAACCGGCTTCATCACTCAGCCGGCGGTCCCCCGCAGTTGATTGGTCCCGCCCGCGATCCTTCGCTTTGGGAGTCAAACAATCCCGCCAACCGGGCTCGTGCGAATGCCCAGCAGCTCAGAGATTCCGGTCTGGCCATTTACCTTGAGGCCGGCGACAGGGACTTCCTAAACGCCCACGATGGCACTGAATTCCTCCACCGCGTGTTGTGGGACCTCGACCTCTCGCACGAATACCATCTCGTCCGTGGCGCCGACCACGGCGGCCCCACCATGCGCCCCCGCCTGCGCGCGATGTTCGCCTGGTTTGGATCCCTCTTAAATCCTGCGCCGCTGGATGCGGCTGCCGAACAGACCGCCACTGTGTGGCTGCAATCCGGAATGAAGGGTAGACCCCCTGCCGGCGCGACCGCTACCAATGCGTTCATCCGTTTCCTTCGTGCGAGGTTCGAACCGATCCGCGCCCAGGCTGCACAGAGCGATCCCGCCACCAACCGCAATTTCGGCAGATTCTGAAAAGCGCGGTCAGACAACCGAGCCAAATCGCGCCACACAAAGTAGATCTCGCTGTTCTGCCAAGTCTGGTACGCCTGGTGGGAAAAGAGATGCACGCAGGCATGCTCTCAGTGGAAGTTCTCGATGAGTATAATGTCGGATTCGTCGCGGGCGTGCCAGAAGCGGGGTTCGGGACATCGATCACGGACACGCGGGTGAAGGTGCTACGCTTTTCGGTGATGACGAGATTCGAATACGGCATGGCGTACTACAAAGAAGAGGGCTCGCTTGAGGCTCACCTGAAAACCATGGAGGACATGGGCGAAGCACTTACGAACGTCGAGGCCTTCCTTTTCGAAGCAGGGCGGAAAGGCTGGGAGTTTTGCGCATTGCTGCCTATAAAAGACGGTGCTGGCTACAATGCATGGGCAATTTTCAAGCGGCCAATCGAGGAATTACGAGCGCCTTGATTTGAGACCGGAGTCACTTCGTCCTAGCCGGCCTTTGGATTGGAACCCAGGAAGCGCCGCCCGCGCTGGCAGCAACCGGCGCGGGCTCCGGAATGCGCGGCACCAGCACCGCCACCAAGGCAAGCCCGGCGAGAGAGAGCACCAGAAGGCAAAGCGAACGTTTCATGTGAATCACGCGGCGGGCTATGAGGGCAGGGCGGTCAGCATCTTAGACTGTTCAAACACGACCACGTTTTCTAAGAGAATAAATCCCGATACACATAGCAAGCCCACAACCGCAGAGTTTTTCCGCGCCGTGAGCCGCATCGTTTTGAATCCACCGGCCAGTGACGCAACGACAAGAAGAGCCGAAGCGCAAAGCCACGGCCCATAAGATTGCAGCAGGTTTCTGCACCAGGCCCCCACACTGTACACCCCGGCGGCCATGCTCCGCGCCGCCGACCTAACTTTGAGTGCCGCGAAATAGTCAGTAAGACCACCGAACAGCAAATCATAATACAGCAGCAGACTGAGGCCGCCGCACAGCGCCACACCGGAAAAGATGCCCAGAACCTTTGATCGCTCTGTCGTCGGAAGGCCGCGCGAGTAGATCGCTAAATAGACGAAGAGGCTAACGCACAGCACATACGCCGTCCAGTCAATCCAGCATCCGAGAGCGCATAAAACGCCGAGCGCAACAGCTTTCTTTCGCAACGTCAGCGGGGCAGCAAGAACCCAGAAGACCGACGCTAGCCTCCGCAATCAGTCCGTTCTGTTCACGGCGAAGCGGGTGAGTGCTCTTGAGAACGAATTCTTGGCCCGGCGCATGGAACAGCGCGCTGTGGCCGTCGGGGCCCATCTCGATCTCGTGCGGCTGCCGCGTAATCGAACGCGGGACGGCACAACATCTGGAAGGGAATGGGCCCGCGAATCGCCTTGGCTACCCGGACTAACTGTCTCGAACGCTGCTCGGTCTCCCCGCCGGCTTCGCGGCCTACGGACATGAAGTCGGTCACTTCCCCCATGCCTGCATCGTGGAAGAACCGAGTGATCAGGACGTTGGTGTTTGGCAGATACATCTGCTTGACGGCCGAGTCTCCTTTCACCGCCAATCGGAACGAACCGCCCTTTTCGTCATCCAGGAGCGCCGCAAAGACGCTGGGTGAATCCAGAGCATGCGGCCGTCCACGACGATGATGCCGCCCTTATGTAGCCCGCGTCTTCCGAGGCCAGAAACGACCCAATGTGCGCCACGTCACGTTTCTTCCGCTTCTGTCCGGATTATGAGCCTGCCCGCCCCTGTTTTTGTCACCCCGACAAAAAGGCGCGGATTCGGGATTGAGCGGTTCAGCCGGATGACAGCTTCCCGAATTTACCCCTTTCCTTTTCGCCAGTTCACGAGTTTGAACAAAATTTACTCAATCCCCTCAAACACTTACAGCCCCCGATCGAAGCCACCTGCACCCACGCCTGCTATTCCTGGTAGATGAGTACCCTTATGCAGGTCGCCGCCCACCACCTCAACGCTCAAAGTCCTCCTGGCCGACGCTCCGCCGGAGGCAAGTCCGCCATTTCCGAAAACCAGCCACTCGGCCGCCCGCACCGGCCGCCCCTCGTCCTACGGCCCGAAGACCCGAAGCGTGAACGCCGCACCTCCGCTTCGTCAGGGGCCCAATCCGCCGCCAGCGCTTGTGACGCATCTTGTCAAACACCCTCAANNGGACTTCGAAAACGCACAAAATCCGTCTCCCCTCCCCGCAAACATGCGTCACAACCGTCCCAACGGCCCACGTCACGCTCCGCCGATGCCAGGCCCGCCTCCTGTGCTAACCCAGTCCAAACCGGCCCCTCCGCCCGATCCCGTGTTACCCCAAGCGAAACCTGCATCGCAAGCCAAAGCCAATTTACAACGCCAATCGAATCAACAAGAATTGGGTTCGTTCGTTCATTTTTGCCCCACCCGGATCCCATTCCCCCGAGCCCATGCCGCCAGCACGGGAAGCCCGAACCTGTGGGGCAGGCCTCATGGCCTGTCACTTCCCCGTCAGGAAACCGCGGCGCCGAGAGGGCCGTCTCACTTTCAATCGCCTTCCGCGAAAGCGTTTACACACCCCCATTGCGGCCACCCACAGCCCCCTGTATAATCGTTCCAGTTAACAACTGTCTGGACATACTAAAGTGATGCCACGCTGGGCTTTCCCTTGGATTCT
>PMTT01000786.1:21298-23481 GCA_003167275.1 Bryobacterales bacterium
TGCGCCTGAACGAGGCGCGGAAGAACGCCGGCGATCCCGGTGTGGTGCTGGCCCGCCGCCTCAGCAATTCCGAATACGACTACACCATCCGCGACCTTACCGGCGTGGATATCCGCCCCGCGCGCGAGTTCCCTGTCGATCCGGCCAACCAGGCCGGCTTCGACAACTCCGGCGAGTCGTTGACCATGTCGCCCGCCCTGCTCAATAAGTACCTGCAGGCCGCCCGCGCCGTGGCCGATAACATGGTGCTCACGCTCGACGGTTTCGATTTCGCGACCCATCCGATGCTTGTCGAGACCGACCGCGATAAATACGCCATCCAACGGATCGTAGGCTTCTACGAGCGTCAGCCTACCGACTACGCCGACTACTTCCAGGCGGCATGGCGCTTCAAGCACCGCGGCGCCCTCGGAAAACCCGGCCTCACGCTGGCCGGTTTCGCGACCGACGCCAAGGTGAGCCCAAAGTATCTGCCCCTGATCTGGCAGATCCTCGAGGAGACGCCCGAAGCGGCGAAAAAAGAGGTCGGCCCGGTCGCTAAACTCCAAGCGATGTGGCGCGCTCTGCCCGCGCCGCCCGATCCCGACGGCGCCGTCCGCGCGCAATGCGTCGAGATGCGGGATTTCGTGGTGCGCATCCGCAACCACACGGCCATGCAGTTCACCGCCCCGGTAGTGAGAGGAATACCCGCCGGATCGCAGCCCCTGATGAATTGGAAGTACCTCCAGTTCAACTCGCACCGCAGGGATTTTGACCGCACCGCTCTGCTCAACGATACCGATCCGCTCCCGCCCCTACCGGTAATCCCGAGAATGCCCGGCCTTCACCAGGAAGCCGCGCCACACTGGGCCGCCGTCATGGCGAAAGCCCGCGCGGGCGACCTCGATCTGGTGGTGCCGGCCGCAGAACGTAGCCGTTATGAAGCCTCCTTCGCGCGCCTCGCGAATGTCTTTCCGGACACCTTCTACGTCAAGGAGCGCGGCCGCTACTTCCCGGACGATTCCGAGGACAAGGGCCGGCTTCTCAGCGCCGGCTACCACAATGTGATGGGCTATTGGCGCGACGATACTCCGCTGGTGGAATTGATCCTGGATGACAAGGGGCAGAAGGAGTTGAACCGCCTGTGGGACGAATTCGACTTCATCGCCGCGCATACCGAGCGCACTTGGGATCAATATTATTTCAATCAGAGCGGCGAGATTGACGGCAAGGGCCCCGAGTCCGGCAGGCCGCGTCCGCTGGATCATAAGGTCACCGACAGCGCGGTAATTTTCGGACTCCGCGATGCCTATGTCGCCAAAGGCCAGGCGCTCGACAATCCGGTCGCGGTGCAGGCTTTCAGCGCCCATTTCCAGTGGGTGGACGACATTCTGCGGCGCATGGAGCGCCTGCACACCGAAGCCGAGCCGCATCACCTCGACGCCCTCCTGCGATTCGCCGCGCGCGCCTTCCGCCGGCCGCTCACCAAGGCGGAACACGACGACATTCTGGCCTATTACCACCAGCTTCGCGAGAAGGATGGTCTATCGCACGAAGATGCCATGCGGGAATCGGTGGTCAGCGTCCTGATGTCGCCTTACTTCTGCTTCCGCATCGACCTTCTCGACACCGGCGCCAACGCGCGGCCGGGTGTGGGCATCCACCTGGCGTCGGCCACTTCGGGCGCGCCGGCCGTGCGGCCGCTATCCGGTTACGCCCTCGCCAGCAGGCTCAGCTATTTCCTCTGGTCCAGCATGCCCGACCAGGAGTTGCTGGCCCACGCCGCAGCGGGCGATCTGCGACGGCCCGACGTCCTGATCGCGCAGGCTCGCCGCATGTTGAAGGACGAGAAATCGCGCGGCCTGGCCACCGAATTCGGCGCGAACTGGCTCGATTTCCGGCATTTCGAGACACAGAACTCCGTGGATCGGGACCGCTTCCCGAGCTTCAACAACGCGCTGCGCGAGGCCATGTTCGAGGAGCCGATCCAGCTCATCGAGGACGTCATCCAGCACAACCGTTCCGTCTTGGACATGATTTATGGCAACTACACTTTTGTGAATCCCGCGCTTGCCCGCCATTACGGGATGCCCGAAGTCCAGGGTGGCGAGGATCACTGGGTTCGCGTGGACGACGCCGGCCAATATGGGCGCGGCGGCCTGATACCGATGGCGGTCTTCCTGACCGAAAACTCCCCTGGCCTG
>PMTT01000550.1:0-7587 GCA_003167275.1 Bryobacterales bacterium
TGGGGTTCGCAACTGGACCTGCCCTCGCCCGAGCAGCAAAAACGGCGGGAAGAGATCCAGACCCGGCTCACGGCTGCGCAGGCGCGGCTGGCGGCCAAGATGGAAACCTTGGCCCCGCGGCGAGCGGAATGGGAAAAGCAGCTCCTGGCGCGATACGAAGGCGGGGACCTGGCCTGGCACACCCAGCGGCCGATTTCGGCCCAGTCCGCGAACGGCGCGGTGCTGAAGATCTACAACGACGAGGAAGTGGACTACACCACCTACGATGGCAGCAACCTGTCCGCCGCCCGTGGACCCGGAAACGGGCTCGTCGTCGCGAGCGGTCCCAATCCGGATAACGAAACTTACACCGTGACCTTCCAACCCGGCGCCGGTTCGTGGACCGCGCTGGGCGTCGAGATCGTGCAGGACGATACGCTGCCGGGCCTGCGCGTGGCGCGCGGCGCCGACCGCATGGTGTTGACGGAAGTGGAGGCCGAGACCGGCGGGCGGAAGGCGACCTTCTCGGTCGGAACGTCGAACCTCAACATGACCGCGCCGCAACATCCGGCGGCCGCGGCGTTCGATGGGGATCCAACAACGGGCTGGGCCGTAGCCACCTACAACGAGAACTCCAGGCTCATGCTGGCACTGCGATTCACGCAGCCGGTGCGCACGGAGGCAGGGACCGTGATGACGGTGCGGCTGCATCAGGATTCCAGCTACCGCCGCGCCACCATGGGGCGGTTCCGCGTGGCACTCTCGTCAGGGGAATACTCGTGGCCCGGCCCGGAGAAGGGCAAGGAGATTCCGGATGCCGTTCTCAAGGCTCTGCGCGTCGCCGAAGACCAACGCACGCCGGAGCAAAAGACGGCCGTGGCGGGGCATTTCCAGTGGGCCTCACCCGAAGCTCTGCCCGATGTGATTGAAGTTGCGAATCTGGAGAAGGAATCGGCGCTGCTCGAGGCCGCCATTCCTCGCGTGGTTGTTTCGGAAGCTACAACTCCCACCGAGACGCGGATCCTGTCACGCGGAAACTGGATGGACGAATCGGGAGAAATCGTGCAGCCGGCCGTCCCGGCCTTTCTCGGCAAGTTGGAGACGGGCGGGCAGCGCGCCACGCGACTGGACCTCGCCAACTGGCTGGTGAGCCAGCAGAATCCGCTGACCGCGCGGGTCTTTGTCAACCGGCTGTGGCGCCAGTTCTTCGGCATCGGCATTACCAAGGTGCTCGACGACATGGGGTCGCAGGGCGAGTGGCCCACGCACCCCGAGTTGCTGGACTGGCTCGCGGCCGAGTTCATGAAACCCGAATGGCACGCCGAAGGCACGCACGCCTGGGACGTGAAGCACGTCATCCGCACGATCGTGACCAGCGCTGCCTATCGCCAGTCGTCGGCGACTACACCCGAGATGGAAGAGCGCGACCCGGACAACCGGCTGGTGGCGCGGCAGACGCGCTTCCGCGTGGATGCCGAGGTGGTGCGTGACATCGCGCTCTCGGTTTCCGGGCTGCTGGTGGAGAAGTTCGGCGGACCCAGCGCCAAGCCTGTCGAGCCAGACGGGTACCTGGCGGCGATGAACTTCCCCAAGCGCGAGTACTCGGCCAGCCGCGGCGAAGACCTCTATCGAAGGGGCGTCTACACGTTCTGGCAGCGCTCGTTCCTGCACCCCAGCCTGGGGACGTTCGATGCGCCTTCGCGGGAGGAGTGCACCATCAATCGCGTGAACTCGAATACGCCGCTGCAAGCGCTGGTGCTGTTGAACGATCCGATCTACGTGGAGGCGTCGCGGGTATTTGCGCAGAACATTCTGAAGCGGGCGCGCGCCTGGAACGAGCGCGTCGACTGGGCGTTCCAGCGTGCCGTGGATCGCACTCCCACGCCGGTGGAACGGCGCATTCTGTCGGACCTGTACCAGAAGACATTCGCGGAGTTCCAGCATTCTCCGGCGGATGCCGTGGCGCTGATTCACGAAGGTGAAGCGCCGGTCCCCGCCGATCTGAAACCGGCCGAGCTGGCGGCCATGACCACGGTGGCGCGAGCCATATTGAATCTGCATGAAACCATTACCAGGAATTGACAACAGCGTGATCCAGCGCCGCACGTTTCTCGGGCGTGGCATCGCGGGTCTTGGACTGCTCGGTCTGAACTCGCTGCTCGATCCCCGTCTCTTCGCGGCCGACTCCTCGCATGGCGTCATCAACCCGCTGCACCACCCGGCCAAGGCCAAGCGCGTCATCTTCCTGTACCAGGCCGGCGGCCCGTCGCACCTGGAGACCTTCGACTTCAAGCCGAAGCTCCGCGAGATGCACGGCAAGACGATGCCGGAATCGATGACCAAGGGGCAGCAGATCGCGCAACTCCAGGGCAAGCAACTGCTCTGCTTCGGACCGCAGCACGAGTTCCGCAAGTTCGGTAAGTCCGGCCAGGAGATGTGCGAGCTGTTTCCTCACATCGGCAGCGTGTCGGACGAGATCTGCATTTTGCGCTCGCTTTATACCGAGCAGATCAACCACGACCCGGCCCACACCATCATGAACACCGGCTCCATCATTCCGGGCCGGCCGAGCATGGGGTCGTGGGTGTTCTACGGACTGGGCGCGGATACCGAGGACCTGCCTGGCTTCGTGGTGCTGCTGTCCGCGGGACGGGGCGGGCAGATGCAGCCCATTGCGCAGCGCCAGTGGTCGGCGGGGCTGCTGCCCAGCAAGTTCCAGGGGGTGAAACTCAACTCCATCGGCGACCCGGTGCTCTACATCCAGAATCCGCACGGGGTCAACGCGCAGGTGCAGCGCGAGTCCATCACCGCGATCAATGCGCTGAACCGCGCGGAGTATTCGGCGCTGAAAGATCCCGAGATTCAGACGCGCATCGCGCAGTATGAGATGGCGTTCAAGATGCAAGCCAGCGTGCCCGACCTGGTGGACATGAGCAAGGAGCCCAAGGAGGTGCTGGAGATGTACGGGGCGCAGCCGGGCGATGGCTCGTTCGCGTCGAACTGCCTGCTGGCGCGGCGGCTGGCGGAGCGGGGAGTGCGGTTCATCCAGCTCTACCATCGCGACTGGGACCATCACAGCGCGGTGAAGTCGGGCGTGGCGCTGAAGGCGGAAGAGGTAGATAAACCCACCGCCGCCCTGATCACGGACTTGAAACAGCGGGGCATGCTGGACGATACGCTGGTGATCTGGGGCGGAGAGTTCGGGCGGACACCGATGTCGCAGGGCGGCGACGGGCGGGATCACCACATCAAGGGGATGTCGTACCTGCTGGCGGGCGGCGGAATCAAAGGCGGAATCAGCTACGGGACCACCGACGAGTTGGGGTACGCCGCGGAAGAGAATCCGGTGAGCGTCCACGATTTCCACGCGACGATGCTGCATCTGCTGGGGGTGGATCATAAACGCCTGGCGGTGAAGTTCCAGGGCCTGGACGTGCGGCTGACCGGAATCTCCGGCGACGTAGTGAAAGGAATTCTGGCGTAACGCTCTGGGCGTGGCGCGGGCACTCGTGCCTGCCGCGCCGAGACTCGTCTCGGCGCAGTGTGGATTGCCCGTCACTGACTGGTAGAGCGTTCGCCCACTATGAAGCGCGCCCTAAATATCCTGAAACTCTTAATCGCGTTGGCAGTGCTTCTCTACCTTGGCGACTACTTATCGGTGCGTTTCCGCATCCCCAACCGCGAAACGCTCACGGACGTGCAAATCGAGGTCTATTACGCGGTCGGCCTGAAGGGTCAGAAAACGGAATTCATGCGGGCCGATCCGGAGACGGAAACCTGCGTGCACTCGCTGTTCCCGCAGAGCGGCTACCGGCCTTGTTGGTACGTGATGCGCCATACGACGAAGTGGATCGATGCGAGGTTGAAACACACGGGGACAGACATCGCGGGGGTGAATTGCGGGGATGAGAAACCTGGGTTGGCGCGCCCTATGCCAATAAAACCAACACAGGCAAGAATGCCCGTGCCACAACGCATCGAGGGAGTGTGAGTTACTGGACCTCGGCCCCGGCCTCTTTCAGTGCTTTTTCCAGATCTTCCTTCCCAATGTCCGTGCTGATGAAGAGTTCCTGACGCGCGCCGGCGCTGAGGGCGATGGCTTTCCAGCCGTTCTGCGTGGGCACCGTGATTCGTACTTTGATTTTCCCCCGGGCATCGCGCACCGGCCGGATTACTCCAGGGATCACCGATCGGATCGCGGGATTGGCGGCCAGCAGTTCCTCCAGAATTCCACGCACGCCATCGATAATACTGTGCTCGATCTTCAGCCGGTCTTTCGACGTGCGAAGGCGCATCTATTGCCAGCCTTCTCCGCCGCGGAGGGGAACGAACCGGCACGTGGTCGCGACGCGACTATCGATGCGGCCGCCCTCTTTCCGGAGCACGCGCAGTTCCTGATCCCAGCGCTCACCCACGGGGATGACCAGCGTGCCGGGATCGTTCAACTCCTCCAGGAGAGCGGGCGGAATGTCCGGCGCGCCCGCGGCCACGGAAATCGCATCATACGGCGCCATCTCCGGGAAACCCATCGAGCCGTCGCCCAGCACTACGCTGACATTCCGGTCGCGTCCGGTTTTCCGCAGATTCTCGCGCGCCATATTCGCCAGGGAGGGAATGATCTCCACCGAAATCACGCGTGCCGCCAGTGCGCCCAGGACCGCCGCGGCATATCCGCACCCCGCGCCGACTTCGAGGACGGTCTCATGGCCCTCCAGTTCCAGGCATTCCGCCATCAAGGCAGTCATGTAGGGCTGCGAAATGGTCTGCCGGTAGCCGATGTCGACAGGATCGTCCTGGCAGGCCAGGAGGCGCACCTCAGCAGGCACAAACTCCTCGCGGGGAATCTCCAGCATGGCGCGCAGCACTCGCTCGTCCCGGATGTGCCGCCGGCGAAGTTGCCGATCCACCATCTCCCGGCGCTCAGTCGCCCAATCCGGTATCAACTCCACCCCCAACTCTATAATAGCTATGATGAGACACCAGATTACGTTGATCCCAGGAGATGGCATCGGACCCGAAGTGGCCGAAGCGACCGTGCGCGCCGTGGATGCCACCGGCGTCGCGATCGAATGGGATGCTGTGGAAGCCGGCGCCCGCGCCCTGGCCGAGCAAGGACAGTTGATTCCGGACGATGTCTTCGCCTCCCTGGAGGTGACGCGGGTGGGCCTCAAAGGTCCGACGACCACGCCGATCGGCGGCGGCCACCAGAGCATCAACGTAGCGTTGCGCAAGAAGCTGGGCCTCTACGTAAACTTTCGGCCGATACGGATGTTGCCGGGCCTCAAGACCCGGTTCTCGGACCTGGCGCTCGACCTCGCGATCTTCCGCGAGAATACCGAAGACTTGTACTCAGGCCTCGAGCACGAGGTGGTTCCCGGAGTGGTGGAGAGCCTCAAGATCATCACCGAGAAGGCTTCCACGAAGATCGCCCGCGCGGCGTTCGAATACGCGCGGCGCGAGGGCCGGCGCAAAGTGACGGCCATCCACAAGGCCAACATCATGAAGATGAGCGACGGCCTGTTTCTCAAGTGCTGCCGCGAGGTGGCGTCCGGATTTCGCGAGATTCAATACAACGAGCTGATCGTGGACAACGCCTGCATGCAGCTTGTGATGCGTCCCGAGACGTTCGACCTGCTGGTGATGCCGAACCTCTACGGCGATATCATTTCCGACCTGACCGCCGGGCTGGTGGGCGGGCTGGGCATCGTGCCGGGCGCCAACCTGGGCGATCATCACGCGATCTTCGAAGCAGTGCACGGAACCGCGCCCGATATCGCGGGAAAGGGGCTGGCAAATCCCACGGCCCTGATGCAGTCGGCGGTCCTGATGTTGGCGCACCTGGGCGAGAGGAACGCCTCGCGGCGGCTGCAGGAGGCGATCCAGCAGGTCTATGCGGCGGGCGAATTCCTGACGGGGGACGTCGGCGGGAAGGCCTCGACCAGCGAGTTTACGGACGCGGTGATCCGGCGGCTGTGACAAGCGCGGTACAGGCGCTTGCTTCGGGTGCCAAACTCCGATATAGTCGAGATCAAATTAGTTTCGGTATACAACTAAATTCCTGGCGCGTTGTCCGATAATTGAAAATGGCGCCGAGGAGGAATTCGTGCTCACACCGCGATCGATTCGATGGTCATTGAACCTGGCCTTGCTGACGTTGGTTGCCAACCCAAACGGGAGCGTTGCCCAAAAGACTACACCCCCTGAAATCAATGTGCCCGAGCCGGTAAAGCTCAGCTCGCAGGACGATCATCAGAGACTGATGGACCTTCTGCACATCACGGAAGTCCGTCGGGGACGAGATGGCAACAACAAGGACTCGCCATACTACGCAAACTACGATGAGGCGAAAGCCAATCCTTATCCCAAACTGCCTGACCCGCTGGTGCTGAAGAACGGGAAGAAGGTGACCACGGCGGCGGACTGGTGGAGCAAACGGCGCCCGGAAATCGTGGAGGATTTCGACCGCGAGGTCTATGGGCGGGTCCCCAAGAACGTACCCGGCGTGACATGGGAAGTCGCCAGCACGACCAACGGCACGGTCGGCGATATTCCGGTGATCACGAAGCAATTGGTGGGCACGGTGGACAATTCCTCATACCCGCTGATTGCTGTGAAGATCGGGTTGACCTTGACTACCCCGGCCAATGCCACGGGTCCGGTGCCCGTGATGATGGTGTTTGGCGGCGGCTTCGGCCTCGGCGGTGGACGCGGACCTGGGGCGCCAGGCGCGGCCCCGGGTGCGCCGGCACCGGGACCGGCAGGGCCGCCCTATCTGCCGAATGCCTTCACGCCTCCGCCCCAGCCCAGAGGCGGGATTCCGGGGCGCGCCGCTCCGGCTGCTGCGGTCCCCGGTGCACCAGCCGTAGCGCCGGCTGCTCCGGGTGGAGCGGTCCCCGGCGCGCCTGCGGCGACAGCGCCCCCACAGGCTGGAGCGCCGCCCCGCGGTCCGGGCTTCGGCGGGCCTAGTGCGCAGCAACAGGTTCTCGCCAAGGGTTGGGGCTTCGCCAGCTTGAATACCGGCAGCATTCAGGCCGATAACGGCTACGGCCTGACGCTGGGCATCATCGGCCTGGTCAACAAGGGCCAGCCCCGCAAGGTGGACGATTGGGGCGTGCTGCGTGCCTGGGCCTGGGGCGCCAGCCGCGCGCTGGATTATTTTGAGACCGACAAATCCGTGGATGCCAAACGCGTCGGCTTGGAAGGTCACTCGCGCTGGGGCAAGGCGACGATTGTCGCCATGGCCTACGACCAGCGCTTCTGGATCGCCTATGTCAGTTCGTCGGGCGAAGGTGGTGCGAAACTCAATCGCCGCGACTGGGGCGAGATCGTGGAGAACGTCGCCGGGTCGGGCGAATACCATTGGATGGCGGGGAACTTCATTAAGTACTCCGGCCCGCTGAATTGGGGCGATCTGCCGGTGGATGCTCACGAGCTGGTGGCGATGTGCGCTCCGCGCCCGGTGTTCATCAGCGGTGGCGCCACCAACGGCGATGGATGGGTGGATGCCAAGGGTATGTTCATGGCCGCCGCCGCAGCGGGCCCGGTGTATAAGCTGCTCGGCAAGAAGGAGCTCGGGACGACGGAGTTCCCTCCCATCGAAACGCCGCT
>PMTT01000550.1:7596-12099 GCA_003167275.1 Bryobacterales bacterium
ACGTTCCTGAGTTTCGCCGATCGGTATGTGAAGTAACTCCGTACGGTATGCTTTAGCTTGCCCAGTCTGGATTAGTCTTCTGGAAACACGGCAAGCTAAAGCATACCGTACAACTACCGCGCCTTATCCGGCGTGTTGATGTTTTTCCAGTGGTCTGCTTCTTCTTCCTTCGACGCCGTCGCCGCGGCGCCGAAATCGTTTCCTGCCAGGAAAACCTTCATTCCGGGCGCCATCGAGAGAAACATTTCCGTCCCCGGCCATGCGATGCTGTTCCGTAACGACACGCCCTTTGAACGATCCAGGCGCACCACGGGAACCCCCGGCTTGGGATTGCGCGTCTGCACGCCATCCAGGTCGAGTTCCGTCGAATCGCGAATCAGAAACGGGATGCCGCCATCCGGATTGATGCGCACATTGTGCAACTCCAGCCCCTTGGTGTTGAAGGCGCGTAATCCCTCGTTCGCGGTCGCCACGACGTCGCTCAGCCGTAGGCCCTCCACGGGCATCTCGGGTAATCCTTCAATGCTGACGGCCGTCTTGCAGCGGTTGATGGTCACATTGCTGATCGCGATGTTGCGGAACACCGGCGTCCGCACCGACACTGGCTCGGCGGGCGCGCGCGTGTAGTAGTTGGTCACCTCAATTGCCGGGTAGGGCGTGTCCTCGATCACCCAGTTGTCGAACCGGATGTTCTCCAGCACACCGCCGCGGCCGCGCGTGCTCTTGATGCGGATCCCGCGATCGGTTCCCTGCGACACGATGTTGCTCGCCACCACGTTGCGAATCCCGCCCGACGTTTCGCTGCCCAACACGACGGCCCCGTGACCGCGGTGGATGGTGCAGTTGGTGATGGCCACATCCTCGGTTGGACGATTGACTCGCAGCCCATCGGCGTCCTTGCCGGACTTCAGGCAGATGGCGTCGTCGCCGGTGTCGAAGTAGGAATCCGAAATGCGCACGTGCCGGCTGGAATCCACGTCCACGCCATCGGTGTTGGCACCCGGGAAACTCTCCACAATCACATTGCGGATCACCACATTCTCGCAGTAGAGGATATGCAGCACCCACATGGGCCCGCCCATAATGTGGATGCCTTCGATCAGGACGTTCTTACTTTCCACCGGCCGGATGAAGTCGGCCCGCAGCGACATGGCGGCCTTGGCCCGCTGCTCGTCGGTGACCGTTTCCTTGCGCTCCAATTTCCCCAGCAGGTCGGTCCAGGCCGTGCGGTAGGAAGGGTCGCCCATCAGCGTCCGCCATGCCGGGTTCTCGGCCACGATGGTGCCGCGTCCCGTGATGGCGATGTTTTCCAGGTGGTAGCCACCGATCATAGCGGCCGGCGCCTGGGTTTCCACGCCTTCAAACCGGCTCTTCACCATGGGATATTCTTCGCGGTTGGCTGCGAACCGAATCACCGCGCCGGCATCCAGATAGAGCGTCATATTGCTGACCATTTCGATGGCGCCCGACACATATTGTCCGGCGGGAATGAACACGGTGCCGCCTCCAGCCTTGGCACAGGCCTGGATGGCGCTCTTGAAGGCGGCGGTGGACGACGCCGAACCGTCGGGCTTCGCGCCGTAATCCAACACGTTGAAAGTGAATGGGTGGGTTCCTTGCGGAACCGGGTTCCGCCCCTGTCCCTGGATTACGGCCGGGATCGCCATACAGAGCAGCAAGGCTCCGGCGAAAAGTTTATGTCTCACAGTCCTCCAATCTAGCGGGGCCGGGCTTCGGGGCCCCCAAGGCAATCAGGCTGACACTTCTTCACATGCGGCCAGGCAGGGCCGCGCAGAATCAGCACGGTCGAGATCACCGTCTCGTGTAGCGGCGAGCGTGGCGGGTTAGCCTTCTCACGTTGATTATGGTACTACACGGCGTGTGGAAGCCACGTAGGGTATGCTTTAGCTTGCCCTGTGATTCATGAACGAACGGCAAGCTAAAGCATACCCTACGTTACTCGCAGCGCAGCGCGGCAATCGGGTCGATTTTCGCGGCACGGCGCGCCGGCAAGTAGCTGGCGAGCAGCGCCACGGCGGCCAGGATCGCCGAGACTCCGCCGAGCACTACGGGGTCGAGCGGACGCACGTCGTACAGGAGTCCCGATAGCAGCCGTGTGAGACCGGCCGAACCTGCCACTCCGACTCCGAGCCCTACCAGCACCCAGAGCATGCTGCCGTTCACCATCAGTCGAAGCACATCCAGGCTCTCCGCTCCCAAGGCCATCCGAATGCCGATCTCCCTGGTGCGCTGCGCCACCGAATGTCCCACCACGCCCACGATCCCGACCGCCGCCAGCACCAGAGCCAGCACCGAAAAGACGCTCAGCAGGAGCATGGGAAAGCGGCGCGACCCCGTCGAGTCGTGGACCACCTCTTCCATGGTGACGACACCGGACACCGGCCAGTCGGGCAGGACACTCGCCAGTGCCTGCTTGACCGGGGCCGTGAACATGCCGGGCGTGTTGATGGTGCGGACCAGGATGCTCATCACCGGCCAGCCGGCTTGCATGTAAGGCCGGAAGAACTGCCGGCGCACGGGAGCGTCCAGGCCCAGGAAATGCACGTCTCCCACCACCCCCACCACGGTGAGGCGCGGTCCGTCGGTTCCGCCGAGCCGCACCGCCCTGCCGACTGGATCTTCGTTGGGCCAATAGGCACGCGCCATGGTCTGGTTGATGACGATCACGCCCGGGGCGCCCACGGTATCCTGCGGCGTGAACTCTCGTCCCTTCAAAATCGGAATGCCCATGGTCCGGAAGTAGTTCGGGCAGGCAACTGTGTAACTCGCGCCGGGCAGGTGCCCCGGTTCCGCCGGCGGCCGGCCCTCGATTTGGAAGCTGCGTCCCGCGTTTCCTCGAAAAGGCAGATGAGCAATGGCGCTCACGGAGACAACACCCGGAATCGCGGCGACCCGCTCGTCCAGGTCCTGACAGAAGCGCGGCAGCCCCGGAGGACCCACATAGAGTTCTTCCTGGGGAACCGACATCCCCATGATCAGCACGTCCTTGGCATTCAGTCCAGGGTCTACACCGAGGAGCCGCGTCATGCTCTTGATCATCAGTCCGGCGCCCGAGAGCACCACCAGCGCGAGCGCGACTTCGGACGCCACCAGCACCTGGCGCAGCCGGTTCTGGCCGCCTGTACTGCCGGTGCGCCCACCTTCCTTGAGGGGCGCATTGACGTCCGTACGCAACGCGCTCAGGGCCGGCACGACGCCAAACAGCACGCCCGTCACGCAGGAAATGAGAAGGGCGAATGCAAAGACGCGGCCATCCATCGAGATCGAATCCACGGGACGGAGCGGCAAGGAAAGCGAGTCGAGCTTGAAGGCGTAGAAGATCAACCGGTTGCTCAAGGCGGCGATCAGCAGTCCTGCAGTCCCGCCAGCCAGCGCCAGCAAGACGTTCTCGGTGAGTAACTGGCGTGCGATGCGGGATGCCGGCGCGCCTAATGCGAGCCGGATGGCAAACTCCTTTTGACGCACCGCGCCCCGCGCCAGCAGCAGGTTTGCGACGTTGACGCAGGCGATCAGCAGAACGAACCCCACGGCGGCCAGCAGCGTCAGCATGGTGGTGCGAAGGCCCTCGACACCGAACTCGCCGAGCAGGGACACCATAGCGCCCATATCCGCGTCTTCCTTGGGGAATTGCGTGGCGACGTTGTGTGCAACGGCCTCCATCTCCGCGCTCGCCTGCGCCACGCTCACACCGGGCTTCAGGCGGGCGATGGAGATGAAGCTGTTGTTGCCGCGGCCGAAGTCGGTCTTGTTATAGCCCACGGGCACCCACAGCCGTCGCGGACCGCTCCAGAATTGCCACGCGAACTCGCGCGGCATTACGCCGATTACGGTGAAGTCCGCTCCATCCACTCGGATAGTCCTGCCCACCAGCGACGGATCGCCGTCGTAGCGCGTCTTCCATAGTCCGTAGCTGAGGACGACCACATGGTCCTTGCCCAGCGTCTCTTCCTCGGGAAGGAAGGTACGGCCGAGCAGCGGCTTGACGCCCAGAACCGAAAAGAAGCCGGCGGAGACTCGCAGGCCCGAGACCTGTGCGGCTTCCTGCGAATCGCCCGTGGGAGAGAGATTGTAGCCTCTGCCGGCCGAATCGAAGATGGCCATGCTCTCAAAGGAGTGGCTCTGCCGCTGGAAGTCCCAGAAATTTGGAGCGGAGACGATGTTCCAGTTGCCGGGCCCTTTGCCGAAGGTTTCCCAAACCAGCACCAGGCGATCCCCGCCGGGGAACGGCAGCGGTTTCAGCAAGGTGTTGTTGATCACGCTGAAGATGGTGGTGTTCGCGCCGATGCCCAGCGCCAGCGTGAGCATCGCCACCAGCATGAAGCCCGGATTTCGAGCGATGTTCCGCCAGCCGTAACGTACGTCCTGAAGAAGGTTACTCATCTCGGCGAACCAAAGCCTCCTGGATACACTACTGCTGACGATGGGAAAGGTAACCGGTTAGGCGGCATGATTTGGGCCGAGCTAAAGCATACCCCACGGGCA
>PMTT01000547.1:0-10605 GCA_003167275.1 Bryobacterales bacterium
GACCTCAGGAGTTCAGAGTCTCGGCGCGGCAGACACAAGTGTCCGCGCCACGTGGAGCGCGATGATCTTCGTGCTTCTTTTGGTCCCACTTGCCCCCGCCCAAATCTACTCGGATAACCTTCCCCCCAGCCACCCCGCGATTCGGTACTTCGAGAGCCAACCGGAGGACCCAGCCACCCGCCTGGCGAAGGAATTGGAAACCGGCAGGATCAAGCTCGACTTCCACCCCGGCGCCTTGGGGTACCTGCCCAGCCTTCTGGAACACCTCGGCGTGAACGCCGATTCCCAGGCGTTGGTCTTCTCGAAAACCAGCTTTCAGGCTCACCGGATCTCACCCCGCAATCCGCGAGCGATCTACTTCAACGATGACGTCGCGGTGGGATATGTGCCGTGGGGCGACGTGCTGGAGGTGACGGCGCTCGATTCCAGGCAGGGAGTCATCTTTTATACGCTCGACACCCAGAAAACGGACCGGCCCCTCCTGAACCGCCGCGAGGTCTGTTTGTCGTGTCACCAGGGGCCTGCCACTCAAGGCGTTCCGGGCATCCTGGTCGGCTCGGTATTTCCGAACGCGTTAGGCGAGCCGTCCCCGGTGGGCGCAATCATCACCGATCACCGCACACCCTTCGAAGACCGCTGGGGAGGCTGGTACCTGGACTACACGCACCCCGTCCAGGGCGGCGGAAGTGGCATCCTGAGTGCGCTGGGTCAGCATAGCCGGGTGGACTCGGTCGCCTCCGATCCCGCGGAACCGGAGACTTTAGATCGAGAGGGAACGCGAACTCTCACCCTTCTCCGCAAAGACTTCGACAAGGCCAACTATCCGACCCCGGTCAGCGATCAGGTCGCCCTGATGACGCTGGAGCACCAGACTCAGATGGTGAACCTGCTGACTCGTCTGGGATGGCAGGCGCGCATTGCGCAACAGGAGGGCAGGGCGGTCAGCATCGACGTCGAACCGGTTGTCAGCTATATGCTCTTCGTGGACGAAGCGCCGCTGCGGCAACCGATCGTGGGTGTTTCCTCGTTCGCCAAGACCTTTCCGCAGCGTGGGCCGCGCGATCCCCGGGGCCGTTCCCTGCGCGACTTCGACCTGCAGAATCGCCTGTTCCGCTATCCCCTCAGTTACCTGGTGTACAGCGCCCAATTCGATGCCCTTCCCAATGGGGTTCGCGAGAGAATTTACCACCGGCTCTATGAGGTGCTGACCGGCAAGGACCAAAGCCAGAAGTATGCAAATCTCTCCGCTGGGGACCGGCGTGCCATTTTGGAGATCCTGCGAGCCACCAAGCCGAATCTACCAGCCTGGTGGCGCTAACGTGAATTGCGGTGGCGAATTACGGTGACAGTCACCGTAATAGCCAAGCCGAATTACGGTGACAGTCACCGTAACCCCCGAATTCGATGCCTCGCCCGGTGGCGTTCGTGGATGAATTACGGGGACGGACGGGACGTTTTCCAGGAGGTCCTGGGGCAGGTCGAGGCCAGATCGAGGACCTGCCCTACGCACCTTTATCGCCCCGGCGCCGCTTGCGCGATTTCCACGCTCACGTTGGAGAACTTCTCGAAATTCTTGTTGAAGCGATTGCTCAGATCCTCGGCCGCCTTATCGTAGGCCGTCTTATCCGCCCACATCCCACGGGCATCCAGGAACTGCGCCGGCACTCCCGGGCACGACTTGGGCACCGCCACCCGAAACACCGGATGCGCTTCCGTGGGAACGTCCTTCAGTTCCCCGGAGAGCGCGGCGTTCAGCATGGCGCGGGTATAGCGCAACTTCATGCGCTCGCCCACTCCGAAGGCGCCGCCCACCCAGCCGGTATTCACCAGCCAGCAGTGGGCGTTATGCCGCCGCAGCTTTTCGCCGAGCAGCGACGCATAGGTGGCCGCCGGACGCGGCAGAAAAGGCGCGCCGAAACAGGCGCTGAACGTGGCCTGCGGCTCCTTGCCCAGACCGCGCTCCGTACCCGCCACCTTGGCCGTATAGCCGCTCAAGAAATGATACATGGCCTGCTCGGGAGTCAGTTTGGAAATCGGCGGCAGGACGCCAAACGCATCGGCCGTCAGGAAGATGACGTTGCTGGGGTGCCCGCCCACGCTGGGGATGACCGCCCCATCGATGAAACTTAGCGGATAGGCGGCGCGGGTATTCTCGGTGACCTCGTCGGAGTTGAAGTCCAGCAGCCGCGTCTCGGCATCCAGGGCCACATTCTCCAGAACGGTCCCGAAACGGATCGCGTTCCAGATCTGCGGCTCCTGCTCCTTCGAAAGCCGGATACACTTCGCGTAGCATCCACCCTCGAAATTGAAGACGCCATTATCGCTCCACCCGTGCTCATCGTCGCCGATCAGCCGCCGGTTGGGGTCGGCCGAGAGAGTGGTCTTGCCAGTGCCCGACAGGCCGAAGAATAGCGCTACATCGCCCGCCGCCCCCACATTGGCCGAACAATGCATGGGGAATACGCCGCGCCCCGGAAGCAGGTAGTTCATGATGGTGAAGGCCGACTTCTTCATCTCACCCGCATAGCTGGTGCCGCAAATCAGCACCACCCGCTTCTTGAAGTTCAGGACAATGCACGTCTCGGAATTGGTGCCGTCCCCGACCGGGTTGGCCTGGAAGTCCGGTGCAAACAGGATAGTGAATTCCGGTACGTGGTCCCCGGTCTTGGCCGGGTCTGGCCGTATGAAGAGCTGGCGGGCGAACAGGTTATGCCACGCCAACTGGCTCACCACACGGACCGGCAGGGTATACTCCGGATCGGCGCCCACGAAGCAATCCTGCACGTAGACCTCGTGGCCTTGCCAGAATGCCGTCATCCTGGAGTAGAGCCGATCGAAATGGGCTTCCGACATGGGCTGGTTCACAGCGCCCCACTGGATCGTGGGGTCGGTGATCTCGTCCCTCACAATGAATTTGTCTTTGGGCGAGCGTCCCGTGAATTGCCCGGTCCGGACGACAAAGGAGCCCCCGCTGGCCAGGCTTCCCTCGCGCCGCTGTATGGCATGTTCCAGCAATTGCGCCGTCCCCAGATTCCAGTAGGCGACGTTGATGTTCCGGATTCCGTGCTGTTCCAATCCATGGTGGCTGGGGCGAATTCCAGCGTTGGCGATCTGCTTTTGGTCGATGAGCATTCTTTTTCCTCCCCCAGGCATCCTCTATCGTAATATGGTCTCATGAGGCGGCTTCTGGGGGCGTGCATCGTGGCACTCCCGTTGTTATACCATTGCGCGCAGGCCCAAGTCATCGAGTTTGAGTCTAATGGACTGAAATATCAGACACTTACTCGATCCGGCGTGACCGTCATGTTCGCCCAGATGCCCTCCCACCTGCACGAATATGCAATTATCCAGGTGGCCGTTTCGAACGGCTCCCCCGGCCCGTACGTCATCCGACCCGAAGATTTCAGTTATGTTCGTCACGATGGCGAGGTGATCCGCGCCAGTCCCGCCCATACCGTGATCAACATGCTGTTTCAGAAGGGCAGCGGGAGCGACGTCATCAAGCTGGTGACGGCCTACGAGGCTGGGGTATACGGGAACCCGCATTTGCGGTCCACCAACGGCTACGAACAGAGGCGCCTGGCCGCCCTGGCCATGAGCGCGACGAAAGTCCGGTCCGCCGCCATCGCCAGTGCCCTCACGTTGGTGCAATCCAAGCTGGCCCAAGGCGAATCCACCGATGGCGCGGTCTTCTTCGTCACCGAGGGCAAGCCCCTGGGACCGGGCCACCTGGTGGTCCGCACCAATACGGACGTCTTCGAGTTCATCACGGTGTCGGAGTAGCTGTGGCACGGGCATTCTTGCCTGTGTGGGTTTGGCTTTAACGGTCAGCCAATCGTGGCCGCAGCCGGCTTTCCGTCCGTCGGTCTGCGGTATGCAATTCAGACAACTAAGGCTTCGTCGCGAAGCCCTGCTCCCGGAAGTGCGCGTCGAAGCAGAACGTGGTGCGGATGCCCCGATTTCGCATCGTCTGGAAGCTCACGCAATCGACTAAACTGGTCATTGTCCGAACGCCTCCGCCAAATGCTTGTCGTGTGTGGCGCTGACATCGGTCAGCCCGGAAGAAAATCGTCCTGCTACCCGGATGGCCCTCTCAACCAGTTCCTCCCGCCCCAGTTGGCTTTGTCCCGTCAGGTATTGATCGACTCCCTGGCGGATCAGATCGGCAACAGACCGCCCTGTCGCCGCCGAGCGATGACGAAGAGCTTTGATCTGGGTTTCCGTCAATTGCACTTGCGTCCGAACCATGCCAGCATATTAGCATTGATGTCATCATGTTGGCTGATCTGGAAATCTCTGGGGGCCCGACTCTGGATGTGCGCAGCCCCCGGCGGCTGAAGCATCCCAATACTGCGTGTGATCCCGCATACTTGCTAGCAAAGGAACCGTGATGAGACTTAGGGCAAGCGAAGAGGTACTCTTGCGGGCATTCCGGCGCCTTCCTCCGGCAGCAGCCGACGAACTCGCCGCGCTGGCTCAGCGGTTGGCCGACCTCGCTCCGAAGGCGCCAATCGACTGGTCGGATTCCTGGTCAGAATCGGACCTCCGCGAATTCACAGCCGACTCCCTGAGACATCTCGACGATGAGGAGCAGGAACATTTCAGCCCGTCTGAGTAACGTTGACGGCTGAGGCTCTCGACTGAAGCTCGTTACTCCAGCGGGTACCCCCGCAGCAGCTTAAATGTGCGCTTCCAACGCGTCTTGGTGAAGAAATGCGCGATCACGTCTACGATGTGGTCGATGCCGATGTTCGGATTCGTCAGATCCGCAGTCGGCGCCTCGAACGACCAGTAGATCACCACCGGGGTTCCCACGATGTTCTCGCGCGGGACGAAGCCCCAGTAACGGCTGTCGGCCGAGTCGTCACGGTTGTCGCCCATGGCGAAAACATAGCCGGGCGGCACTACCAGTTCCCCATCCACCACGTGGTTTTGCAGCATGTCCACCACGCTCGGGGGACTCATCGGGCCTTGGCCCGACGGAAAATTGTCCCGGTACGGTTCCGTGCCCGGGAAGATGTGCTGGACATAGGGTTCGTTCACCAGGTGTCCGTTCAACATGAGCTGCTTATTCACCAGGCGGATGTGGTCTCCGGGGACGCCGATGGCACGCTTCACGTAATCTTGCGAGATGTCGATGGGATACCGGAACACGATGATGTCGCCGCGCCGCACGTCGCGGTAAGGCAGCAGGCGTTTCGACACCGCTCCAAACGGTGCGAATACCAGCTTGTCCACCAGCACGTGGTCGCCAATCAACAGCGAGCTCTCCATGGAGGCGCTGGGAATGACGAACGCCTGCACCAGTGTGGTGGTGGCAAACAGGAGCAGGATGATGGTGACCGTCCACTCCGCAATGAATCCTCGCTGGACGTCGCGGGTCATGTCCGAAAAACGGCGCCATGCGCCAACAGGTGCGGTCTGTGCCTTGGTCTCCACAGCAGCCATTGTATCGGATGGGACGCGCCGGCATCGCTTGGTCTGCTACAATCGCGGACAGAGGGGGGTTTTTGCTTGTCACGAGCCACTCAGGAATTACCCCGTACCCTAGGCGCGCTTCGCCGCAGTTCCTTCTCCGAAGCCAAACTTGCCAACCGGTCCGTCAAAGACGAACTCCGCAGCAACCTGATTTGCAAGATTCAGCGCGGGGAGCCGCTGTTCCCCGGCATCATCGGGTTTGACGATACCGTGGTGCCGCAGGTGGTGAATGCCATTCTGTCGCGCCACAATTTCATTCTGCTGGGCCTTCGAGGCCAAGCCAAGACGCGGCTCATCCGCATGCTCACGGCATTCCTGGACGACGTGACGCCCTACGTGGAGGGCTGCGAAATCCATGACAATCCGTACCGGCCGATCTGCCGCCGGTGCCGCGGACTCCTGGCGGAGACCGGCGATGAGACGCCGATCGGCTGGCTCCATCGCGAGCAGCGTTATGTGGAGAAACTCGCCACGCCGGATGTCACCATCGCCGACATGATCGGCGACATCGACCCCATCAAGGCCGCCCGCCGGGGCCAGGACATCTCGGACGAGCTGACCGTCCACTACGGCCTGCTGCCGCGGTCCAACCGGGGCATCTTCGCCATCAATGAACTCCCCGATCTCGCCGGCAAAATCCAGGTCGGATTGTTCAATATCATGCAGGAAGGCGACGTGCAGATCAAAGGCTATCCTGTCCGCCTGCCACTCGACCTGATGCTGGTCTTCACTGCCAATCCCGAGGATTACACCGCCCGCGGGAAGATCATCACGCCCTTGAAGGACCGCATCGGCAGCGAGATCCGCACCCACTACCCGGCGGTGCTCGAGCAGGGCATCGCCATCACCGAACAGGAGGCCTGGCTCGACCGGCCATCCCCGGTCGAGGTTCGCGTGCCCGATTACATCAGGGAGGTGGTGGAGCAGCTTGCGTTTCTGGCGCGCGAAGACAAGCGCATCGACAAGCGCTCGGGCGTTTCGCAGAGGCTGCCCATCTCGGCGCTCGAAAACGTAGTCTCCAACGCCGAGCGGCGCGCGCTCAAAGCTAAGGAAGATATCGCCGTTCCCCGCATGCTGGACCTCTATTCGGCCCTGCCGGCCATCACCGGCAAGTTGGAGCTGGAATACGAGGGCGAATTGAAGGGTGGCGACACGGTAGCCCGTGAGCTCATCCGCACCGCCGTGGGGAAGATCTACGACCACTATTTCGAGGGCACCAACGTCGGCCAGATCATACAGTGGTTCGACCTGGGAGGCTCGTTGAAGCTGGATGAAAACGTGGATTCGTCCACCATGGTGAAGCAACTCGGCGGGATCCAGGGACTGATGGAAAAGACCAAGGCGCTGGGTCTGACTTCGAACGAGCCCGACGCCGTAAGGGCTTCGGCCGCGGAATTCGTGCTGGAGGGCCTCTACGCGCATCGCAGGATCAGTCGCAATGAAGAGCGGGGCTTCGCGGCCGAAGAGAAGAAGCGCGAGCCGCGGGAAGACGCCAAGGGCGAGCGCCCGAATTTCCGGCGGCAATATAACTAGCAATGAAGAAAAAGATTTAGCCACGGATGAACACGGATGAACACGGATAAAACCAAGCAAACACAATCTTTGTGTTATCCGTGTTAATCCGTGTTCATCCGTGGCTAAGTTTTTTTGTTTTCTCTGTTGGCGAGTCTGGAGCTTTCGATGAAGTGGATTAATTACTCACGATATACCGGGGAGGACCTGGGGATCAGCGCCGAAGATCTGCTCCAGGCGTTGTCCGATTTTCTGCTCGAGAGTGGCTTCAGTACGCAGTATATGCCCTTCAGCGAGTGGAACCAGCACACTCTCGAAGACCTCAAGAAGGCCATCCAGCAGGCGCTCGAACAAGGCAAGCTCTTTGACAACGACAGCCTCAATGAGATGATGGAGCGCCTCCAGAAGATGTCGCCTGAGCAGATGGACAAGCTCCTGGAGAACCTGGTCCAGAAGATGGTCGACGAGGGGCAGATCACCTTCCCCGAGCCTGGCGGCCAGCAAGGGCCCGGGGTCGGCGACGGTCCGGATAGCAAGGTCAAGTTCGAGGTCACCGACAAGTCGCTCGACTTCCTGGGCTTCAAGACGTTGAAGGACCTGCTCGGCTCACTCGGCAAATCCAGTTTCGGCCGCCACGACACGCGCGACCTGGCCACCGGCATCGAGGCCTCCGGGTCATCCAAGCAGTATGAGTTCGGCGATACGCTGAATCTCGATATCAGCGCGACGCTGTTCTCGGCGATCCGCCGCGAGGGCGCCAAGGTGCCCCTGAACATGGATTACTCGGACCTCCACGTACACCAGTGCGAGTACCAAAGCTCCTGCGCCACGGTGCTCATGCTGGATTGCAGCCACAGCATGATCCTCTACGGCGAGGACCGTTTCACGCCGGCCAAGAAGGTGGCGCTGGCGTTGGCCCACCTGATCCGCACCCAATATCCCGGCGACAGTCTCCGCTGCGTGCTGTTCCACGATAGCGCCGAGGAACTGGCCATCAGCCAACTGGCCCGCGTCCAGGTGGGTCCATACTACACCAACACCCGCGACGGCCTGATCCTAGCGCAGAAGCTGCTCAACCGCGAGCGCAAGGACATGCGGCAGATCGTCATGATTACGGACGGCAAACCGAGCTGCCTGACGCTGGAAGACGGCCGCATGTATAAGAATGCGTTCGGGTTGGATCCGCTGGTGATCAGCAAGACACTGGAGGAAGTGAACCGCTGCAAGAAGCAGGGGATCCTGATCAACACCTTCATGCTGGCCAGCGACTACGGCCTGGTGAACTTCGTCCAGAAGGTGACGGAACTGTGCCACGGAAAGGCATATTTCACGACGCCTTATACGCTCGGCCAGTATCTGTTAATGGATTACATGAACCGCAAGACGAAGACGATCCACTAACTCAGCATCTTAGAGCTCGACTGCTTCCCACTCGGGGGACATCTGCGACGTTCGATCCTCCTCCTCACTGACAAGCGGGGCGGGAGATTCGCAAAGCTCAAATGCCACGAACGCGAGGACGGCGCCAACCGCGCAGATCCACGATAGCGGGAAGGCCGTGTGCTCGAATCGCCAGAGCATCTCCGTGTTGCCAGCCAGGATGAGCGCCAGACACGCCACGGTCATCACCATTCCCATCCAATAAAAGAGGCGAGTAGTCCAACTCCGCCGGTCACCAGACACGATAGCCCTCCTCAACGGCCCAAAGCACGTTCCCTTCAGTTTACATGAGATTTTTATGATCCGTAAAAAAGTTATAAAGATGGTTGGTGGTGCCCGGACCGCGACCGGCGACCTACGGGGTCAGCACGACCCGGCCGACGATCTTGCCGTCTTTGAGGTCGGCCAGGGTCTGGGCCGCTTCGGCGAGAGGGCGCGTGCTGTATGGGATCGCTCCGAACAGGCCCGACTGGCCGAGGGCAATCAGCTCCGTCAACTCCGGAAGCGATCCTACCTTGGATCCCTGAATGGTGATTTCCAGGAGCGGAAACAACGGGATCGGCATTTGTAACAAGCCTCCAAACAGGCCCACGACAATCAGCTTTCCGCCCTTCCGGAGGGCGCTGGTCCCGAACTTTACGGTGGATTCAGCGCCCACAAAGTCGATTGCCGCGGCGGCGCCGCCGGTGGCTTTCACCAACTCCCTGGCGGCGCCTGGAACGGATGGGTCGAGGGCCTCCGATGCACCATTCTCCAATGCCACCGCGCGCTTCGCCGGATCGATATCGGCGACGATCGGCGCCTGGCCAGTCACGGTCTGTGCCAGGCGGACTGCCGACATGCCCACGCCGCCCGCACCGATGATCAGCAGCTTGTCCTGCGGCCCGAGCTTCCCGACTTTTTTCAGGGCGGCATACGCGGTCAGGCCGGAGCAGGCGAACGTCGCGGCAAGTGCTGCGGGCAACTCGCCGTAGGCTAGCAGATATCTCGGATGGGGCACCAGAACGTGGTCGGAGAAGCCTCCGTGCTGGAATACGCCCAGGGCGAGCTTGCCGCACATCTGCTCGTCGCCGCGGCGGCACTCCTGGCAATCGGCCTGTCCGCAACCGACCCAGGGATACACTACCCGCTGGTCGCCGACCTCCACCCGGACGGCGTCTGGCCCAACTGCCACCACTTCACCTGCAATCTCGTGGCCCGGAGTCAGAGGAAGCGTCTTCCCGCCGGCTTGGGTGCGGCGTCCGCCACCGAGGTCGAAGAAGCCTTCCCAGGTATGCAGGTCGGAGTGGCACACGCCGCAGCCCGTAATCCGCAGGAGGACTTCGGTGCCCCGCGGCACGGGCGTCTCCGCGACCTGCGGTTCCAGCGGCTGGCCGTATTGGGTGATGCGATAGCTGATCCATTGGGACATGGTTCTTTTACGATAACCCGGCGAGGGGAACGGCACGAGGACGCGAGCAGGCAAGAACGCGAACACCAACACCAACACAGGCAAGAATGCCCGTGTTACCAGATCGTCTGAACGATGGGTTTGCGGCAAGCGCGGCAGAAGTCGGCGCCTTTGACATCCAGGCGTTCCACGGCGTGGCTCGACGCCATCACGCAGCGCCAGTCGGCGCAGTGACGCAGGCCGAAGGTGTGCCCCAATTCGTGGGCGGCCTCCTTGACCAGGCGCTCCCGAAATAGCGTCTCGCTACCCGGCAAGCCGTAAAACTCGTCACTCAGGCGCGCGCTGGAGACTACGGCGCAGTTGCCGTCCAGTTGGGCCTCTCCGAAGACGAAGGTCAGGACGGGGACGAACAGGTCGCAGGCCGTGACCCCCAGCACGCGCGCATCGGGGTCGCCCGCCCGCTCCAACCGCTGGAGGATGGCCGTCGAATAGTATTGCTGGCGGCACACGTCCAGGGCAAACCCGATATCGAACGTCTCCGGGCGAATGCGGCACGGAGTTCGAAACGTACGCGCCAGGATCGTGGCCAGATGCTCCAGGCGATTGAGCCCCACTTCACCATTGACGCTGGCGAGCGGGATCAGATGGATCGGTTTCACCGNNTGCACCCGCTCCACGTCATCCAGCGTCTTGCCGCCTTTGGGTTCATCGGCCTGGAACTGGAAGGCAAAGTCGGCGGGGCGGATTTCCGACCCGCGCCCCACCACCAGCGCGCGCTCCACGGC
>PMTT01000547.1:10675-17842 GCA_003167275.1 Bryobacterales bacterium
CCGCCCACCCGTACGATCTCCTTCTCCTGGAGCACGCGCAGCAGGTCAGTCTGCGTTCGCAGGCTGATGTCGCTGATTTCATCCAGGAAAACGGTGCCGCCATCGGCCACTTCGAACTTGCCCTTCTTGCGGTATTGCGCGCCAGTGAAGGCGCCTTTCTCGTGACCGAAGAGCTCGCTTTCTAGCAGGGTTTCAGTGAGCGCGCCGCAGTGGATCGTCACCATCGGCATGAAGCGCCGCGGACCAGCGGAGTGGATGGCGCGCGCCACGACCTCTTTACCGGTGCCGCTCTCCCCGGTGATGAGCACGGTGGCTTCCGTGGACGCCACCATCTCGATCAGTTCCGTCACCTTCCGCATCGCCGGACTCTTGCCGATCAGTTCCAGGCTGGGGAAGACCTCCTGCAGATTCTCGCGCAGACGCACCACTTCCCGCCGCGCGCGCTTGTGCTCCAGAGCATTGGCCACAAGGTGTGAGAGCTCATCCGGGTCCACCGGTTTGGTGATGTAATCGTAAGCGCCGTGTTTGAGGGCTTGCACCGCGGTGTCCACCGATGCATAGCCCGTCATGATGATGACGGTCAGCTCGGGATCGGCCTCACGCAGGCGCAGTTGAAGCTCCATGCCGTCCATTCCCGGCATTTTGATATCGAGCAGCGCGATATCGAACTCCGTCTGCTGGATGATCTCCAGCGCTTCGCGGGCGCTGCCGGCCGGTTTCGCGGTATAGCCCTCGCTGGTAAACCACTTTCCCAGCGAATCGCGCACCACCAGTTCGTCATCGACGATCAGAATCCTGCCCTTAGTTTTGATTGATACGGTGGGCTCTGTCGCAGTTGCCATTACGTCCTCCTGGGAATCCCTCATTGCACGACCGCTCCCTGACGGTCGCGGCTCGGTTGCTGTCGCGGCGATTCGGTATTCAGAACCGAGCCGCGACCATCAGGGAGCGGTTGCCCGACTGCGGGTAAAATCACCTGAAATTCCGTTCCTTCACCGGGCGTGGAGCGGACCGAGATCTCGCCCGCGTGCTGCTCCACGATGCTGTACGCCACGGCGAGGCCCAGGCCGGTGCGGTTCTGGTCCTCTTTGGTGGTAAAGAACGGATCGAAAATCCTGGGAAGCACATCCGCCGGGATGCCGCCTCCGGTGTCTTTGACGCACACCGAGCCCTGTTCCGCGGCAGCGTCGAACCCGGTCGAGACCGTAAGCGTACCGCCTTTGGACATGGCTTCAGACGCATTCACCATCAGCACCAGAATCACCTGCTGGATCTGGTTGGCATCGCAATCCACCGGCGGAAGGCCCTCGGCCAGGGACTCCTGGAGTTGGATGCTCTGCATGTCGAGCTTGTGTTTCACGAGCAATACAGCGCGGTGCACGATGGTATTCAGGTCGTTGGGCTCGCGGTGACTGGGCGCCTGCCGCGAGAAGGTCAGCAGGTTCTTAACCAGGTCGCCGCAACGTTTGCTTTCGCGCTCGATGGTTTCGAGCTCTTCAAGCAGTTCCGCGCGCCCGGGGATCTCGTGCTTCTGCAATTCGCGCAGCACCAGCCGGGCATAAGTGAGGATGCCGAAGAGCGGGTTGTTGATCTCATGCGCCACGGTGGCGGCGAGTTTGCCTATGGAAGCCATCTTCTCCGAGCTGAGTAGCGTCTTGTGGACGCGCTCCAGCTCGGCGGTCTTGCGCCGCACCTGCTCTTCAATGTGGGCCTGCACGCCAGCGACCTCCGCCGTCATCTTGTTGAAGGAAGCCGCCAGATCGCCGAGCTCGTCATCGGAGCCGGCCGCTAAACGGTAATCCAGGTCGCCCCCGGCCACGCGATGGGTGCCGTCGATGAGTCTTTTCACGGGCCGGTACACGAACACCCACATGAACAGGATGGCCGCCAGGCTGCCGAACACGATCGCACCCAACAGGAACCACTTCAGGTTCGCCTGGTGCTGCGCAAGCTGTCCGTCCACCGTGGCGAGCGAGAGATCGGCATCGATCACGCCAAGGACCCGCTGGCCAGCCTGATGAACATGGCATGCTGCGTTGGAACACTCCGGGGAGTTGTCGATGGGGCGCATCACACCGAGGACGCGATTGCCTTGCTTGTCCGTGAAGTAGCGGGCGCGGTCGCGCCGCCTGATTGTATCCAGGGGGGCGGACTGGGCGTGGCATCCGATACATCCCTCAGCGGTCTTGTTGACGACCGTCCCCAACTCCTGCGTATCGGTAGAGTACGTGATCAATCCGTCCTTATTGAAGATGCGGATGCGCTGGATGCCCGGCTGCGTTCCGAGCTCATGGATGATGTTGTAGAGAGCCTCCTGGTCGTTGCGCAGCATCTCGTAGTGAGTGCTGCGCACGATCACATCGGTGATGCGACCGGCCGACTGTTCGACCAAGTCCTGGGAATGGCGGCGTTCCACGCCCAGGTTGATGTAGCCGAACAAGGCAAAAAACGCCGCCGTGCTCGCGATCACGCAGATCGCGAGCTTGGCGGCCAGTCCCAGCCGGAATGATCCGAGGCGCTTCATCCTACCGTGACGGGATCCTCCTCCGATTCCTCCATCTCCGCCAGCGCCTGCTCATGCGTGTGCGCCTCGAAGATGGGGAAATATTGAGCGATCATCCGGAAAATCGCGAAGCCTGCGGCGACGATGGAAAGCGTGACCGCGACCTCGCTCCATTTGGGGATGTAGTGGGTGCCGGAGCCCGCTTCCAGGCCGGTGGTGCCGACATTCAGCCGGTTGGCGATGAAGCCAAAGACCACCATCACGGCACAGGCGTACAGGGCGCCCGGGCGCAAGCGAATGCTGGACTGGTAGAGCAGCACGGTGGGCACCACCATCAGCGCGATTTCGAGCGCGAACAGCCAGGTCTCGATGCGGTTCTGGGAAAGCAGTCCAAAGACGTGGCGGTGGCTCATGTCGAGGAAGCGGACCCACAGGTACACGCTCAGCACGACCGCCAGGACGCGCGCCAGGCTGGCCAGCAGCGGCAGTTCCAGAGCACGCCCGAAGGCGCGGCTGCTGTGCCACGATTCGAAGATAGTCATGGCCAACCCGACGGCGATTGCCGAGACGTAAAACAGGAGAGGGAGGATCGGGGTGTACCACAGGGGATACAATTTCTCCGGCACGATCAGGAACAGGGTTCCCAGCGAACTCTGGTGCAGGGTGGAGAGCAACACGCCCAGGATCATGAGCGGCACCGAGATACGATGGATCCACTCCTGCGGCTTGTGCATGCCGAATTTCTCAAAGACTACCGGAAGGAACTCCAGGAACAGTACGGTGGTATACAAGGTGACGCACCAGGCCACCTCGAACATCACGGAGTGGGGATTCCACATCACCAGGGGGTGCCACAAGCGATCCGGGCGGCCGAGATCGTAGAGCAGCCCCACAACCACCAGGCTGTAGCCCAGGAATGCGGTCAGGATGGCGGGCCGCAGGATGGGCTTATAGCGCTCGATCCGGAAAATATGGACAATGGCCACCAGGGTGAAACCGCCCGCAGCCAGACCGACCCCGCACATGACGTCGAAGGCGATCCAGATGCCCCACGGGAACTTGTCGCTGAGGTTGGTGGAGCCGCCCAAGCCGTAGAAAACGCGCAGGTACGTGGCATACAGACCGCTCAGCATGATAGCCGCGAAAATCGCGCGCCAGACCGTGATCTTCGGAAGTTTGAACTTTGTGGCACGGGCATGCCCGCCTGGGTGTGTTCCGTTTGAGGCCAGACGGACTGTCCCATTGGACTCAGGTTGAGGTGTCATCGCCGCTTCCCTTCCTTCTTCGAGACCTCGGCCCGGCGGTTGGTGATCCACCAGATGCCGCCCAGCAGCACCGAGCCAGTCGAGACGACGTCGGGAACCAGTTCCAGCACACGCCAGGTGGTTTCGGGCAGCGGCTCCAGCGGCACGTTGGTGCGCAGGCCGATCTGCTCGAACGGCACGGCGGAGAGATACAGCACCGAGGTGCCGCCCACTTCCTTGAGGCCGTAGATCTTGCCGTAATACTGATCCGGCTTCTCGGCGATGCGCTGCTGCGCCTCGGCGATCAAGGCGTCGCGATCGCCATTCTTGGTGGCCCCCACGGGGCAGGCTTCGGCACAGGCAGTGACCTTGCCCTGGCTCTGACGCTCGAAACACATGTCGCACTTGCGCATCCTGGGCAAGCGGCTCGACCATTCATACGACGGCACCTGGAACGGGCAGGCCTGCATGCAGTAGCGGCAGCCCATGCACTTATCGGCGTCGTAGACCACGGGACCGAGTGTGGTCTTCTGCAACGCGCCTACGGGGCAGACCGAGGCGCAGGCGGGCTGCACGCAGTTCATGCACAGCCGCCGGCTGAACTTGTCGCCATGTGTTTCAATGGCCGTGAGCTTGTGGGCGGAGATTTTCTCTTCAGCCGCTATCTTGTCGTCGTATGGGAGACCCCAACGCTCGGCACAAGCTCCTTCGCAAGCCTTACAACCGATGCAGAGGGTGCTGTCGTACAAAATTGCCTTAGACATACAATAAGACCCTCAACTCCCTTTTTAGCAGACTTTCACGTCAANNGGCAAGGCTGCCAGCAGGTCGTCCGCAGGGCGTCCGCCATCGGCCGCAACTGCCCCGGCCAGAGCAGGTTGCAGGGAATAGAGGCGTTCCACCGCTTCCCGCATCCACTCGCGGACCAGGCTCTTGGGGACCAGATTGCGTGTGGTGCTCTCTTCGTCCGGCACATGCACGGCTACCAGCCAGCCTTTGCCATAGGGGTGCTGCCGCAGCCCGGCGGGGTTGTTCACCATCTCCGCGTTGACTTCCATGACTTCGCCTTCGGTGGGGGACACCATCTCGGTTTTCACTCCGTCGCGGTAGAAGGAAATGATTTTCTGCCCTTGGCGGATCCACTGGCCCGGCTTGGGGAGCTCGATTTTCTCAACGTTGCCCAAAAGGGCGGCGGCAAATTCATCGGCGCCGACGCGCACGAGGTTCTTGCGCTCTCTGACCAGCCAGCTATGCCCCGGGTGATAGGAAACGTTCTCAGGGACCTGAAAGCCATCGACAAAGTCTCCGCCGAACACGGCCGGGACCATCTTGGGCGCTTCCACCGGCACGGTGGCCATCGCTTTGCGCCGATTCAAGAAGTAATCCAACACGATAAAAACCAGGAAAAACGCTAAAACCAGAAGAACTGTCATAACCGATCCATCCTTTCTCCGGCTTCTATAAGGGCACGGCGGGTGCCAAACAGCGGTGTTTTTGGCCTCATTATCTGTTGTGATTTCAAGCAGATAGGAGGTGTAGAGATTCGCTACAGCCGAATGCCGTGGTAAATTCCAACGGCACCCTGTTGAGATTTGCCATGAGCCGGAATGGAATCAGCGAGTTAGGTGCCGTGATGGGAAATCCGACCCTCGTGTCGGGAATCGCAACACCGTGGCGCATGCTTTAGCTTGCGGTAGCTCCAGGGGAAGCCAGAGCTTGCGAAACAAAGCCAATTTTCCGAGGCACCCAACGCGCAGATTGCGAAACAAAGCCAATCTTCTTGCGGCTGGGCAGACCTGGTCGGTGACCTGCCCCACGCGAATTGAGATATGCGAAACAAAGCCAATTTCCCCAGGCACCCGAACGCGTAGTTTTGCGAAACAAAGCCAATTCTGAATGGGGAGGCCCGCTATCTGACTCCAGCAGCGAGAGTTCTTGTTCTTCTCCCAGTGTAGCTCTTGAGCTTTTAAGAAAAGGAGTAAGCTATTGAAACCATTGAGCGAAATCGTTGTGATCGACGTTTTCGGCCCGCTGCAGGTACCGGCCGCGGAGGATGGCGGCGTATCGGGACGTCGCGCTTGCCAATCGTCCTGTGCGGACCCATAATGGAGCCAGCTTCATGCGCCTTCTGCTTTTGGTCGGGTGCCTGACAATCGCATCTATACTCCTGATCCGGTGCGCCGGCACTTCCGATCCTCTGCCCAATTTTCCCCGGCTGGTCCTCTGGGCATGGGAGAGCCCCCAGGACCTGCGCTTCGTCAAACCGGGCAGCGCCGGCATCGCCTTTCTGGCCCGCACCGTTTGGCTTGCGGATCGGCAGGTTCGCTCGCGCCCGCGTCTGGCGCCGCTGCGTTTCACCCCAGGCGCCGGATTGATGGCGGTGGTGCGCTTCGAATCCGACGGACGCGGTCTGCCCGCGAGCGCGGACGTGGTGCGCGAGGTGATTCCGGCCGCGCAGATCCCGGGAGTGCGGGCGCTCGAAATCGACTTCGATGCCCGCCAGAGCGAACGCTCCTGGTACGCCGGGTTCCTGGGTGATCTAAGGAGGGCGATGACCGCGAACCTGCCCCTCACGATTACGGCCCTGGAGAGTTGGTGCGAGAACGGCGACTGGCTCCGCAACCTGCCGGTAGCCGACGCCACGCCGATGCTGTTTCGCATGGGCCCTGGGGAGCGTCAACCAGCGGACTTCCCGGTCGGATTGTGCCGCTCCAGTATCGGGGTGTCGACCGACGAGTTGCCGATCCGCGTGCCACGGGGCCGGCGCATCTATTTCTTCCATCCCGGTCCATGGACAGAGGAGGCTTACGACGCCGCGGTAGCCCAGGCGTGGAGGTGGTGGCGATGAGAGTCTCGCGCGTGGCCGCTACGATTGCCGGAGTTCTATTGATTTCCGGCCGGTCCGGCCTGGACAGTTGCGGGATGGCGCCGGTGAGGGCGGCATTCGCCACATCCCGCGGGCCGGCCGATCTTTGGAACCAGTTCTTGAAGGGAAAGGTGGGAGTTCTTCAACGCTCTTACCACCAGCGCTATTTGTTCGGCGCTTATCGCCTTCTTTCCGGCGTTCCACTCACAGAGACGGAGGCGAATTCGTTGTACCCGCTTCCTCCCACCAGCGGAGTTCCTCCGGAGGGGACGCCTGCGCTCTATGGGTGGATCGCGATGCGGAATGCCATGCCAGGCCTCGACGCTCCCACCGATCCTAATCCTTACAAGGAGGTCACTCAAGACGGTCTCCTCTATTCGTTTGCGAACTGTCACGAGGACGCGTTCTCGACCGCTTCGGAAACGTTGGCCGAATTACGTGCGAAGTGGGGCGATGACGACCCGAGGACGTTATCGTGGGTGCGGTCACAAGACCAGGTCTTCGCAAACTGCGGCGGCAAGGACGCTGTGATTCAGGCGTTGCCCGAGGAGAAC
>PMTT01000585.1:0-13423 GCA_003167275.1 Bryobacterales bacterium
TGCCTACTTGCCGGCCGGTTGAGCCACCTTTTGCGTGTTCTTCGGATCGCCCAGCGCGACCGAACGAATCGCATTGCCCGACGGTAACGTCGAAGCGTCCCAACCGCCGCCAAGGGCCTTGACGAGATCCACGGCCGCCGTCATGCGCTGCTGCAAGATGGTGATGGCGGTCTGCTGGTCGCCTAATGCGATGATCTGCGTCGTGATGACGTTCAGATAGGAATCCGTTCCCGCCCGATACCGGTCGATCTCGATAGTGAGCGCCTGGTTTGCGGCTGCGACGGCTTCGTCTTGCTGCCCCGCCTCTTCTGCCAGATAGCGCAACGTCGAAAGATCGTCTTCGACTTCCTGAAAGGCGGAGAGAACCGTCTGCCGGTAAGAAGCCACGGTTGCGTCGTATGCCGCCTGGGCGCTATCCACCGCGGCTCCACGGCGGCCAAAATCAAACAGCGTTTGAGAGAGCGAGGCGGTCCCGGACCAACTGCGGCTCGCGAAAGTGAACAGATTTTGCAGATTCGTCGACAGTAAACCGGGGGTCGCGGACAGAGTCAAGGTGGGATAGTAAGCGGCCGCCACAACACCGATGTTCGCGTTGGCCGCCGCCACCTGGCGCTCGCTCGCCGCGATGTCGGGTCTACGCTCCAGAAGCTCCGACGGAACACTCATCGGAATGGGCGGAGGCGGGCCGTTGATCTTACTGGTGCCAATCTCCAGTGCGGCTGCCGGCTGACCGGTCAGCGTGGCTATGGCGTGCTCGTATTGCGCTCGCGAGATGCGCATCTGGGTACTCTGGGCCTTGGCGCTCGCAAGCTGGGTTTGCGCCAGCGTAATATCCGATTTCGACGCAACTCCGCCGTTGTAGCGGTTGGTGGTAAGCTGCAGGTTCTTCTCGTAGGTTTCGATCGTATTGCTGAGCACCTGGAGTTGCATGTCCTGCGCCGAAAGCAGAAAGTAATCGGTCGCAAGCAGCGCCTGCTGGCTCAGCCGGATATTCTCGAGATCGGCCGCGCTCACCTGTGCGTTGCTCACCGCATTCTCCACCGACAAGCGAACCCGGCCCCACAGATCGGGCTCCCAACTCACGGGTACGGGTATGGAAAAGCTGTGGCTGGCTCTCTTTTCCGCGTAACCATCCGTGATCGATGGGGTGGTGCCGATCGTGGGATAGTAGTTTGCGCGATTGGATAAAACCGCTGCCCGCGCCTGCCGGAACTGTGCTTCCGCCTGCTTCACGTTCTGGTTATTGACGTTGACCAGCTCTTCCAGCCGGTTCAATTGGGGATCGCCAAGAATCTCCCACCACTTGCCCTTCATCAGGCCGTCGCTGGGAGTCGCCATCTTCCATTGGTCGTTATCAACCAGTTCTTTAAGCGCCACCGGCGCCGGCGCAACGGGCCGCTGGTATTTCGGGCCGATGGTACAACCACTGCAAAGGACAGAGGCAATAGCTACGATTCTCCAAAGTCGCGTCATCAATCGGCACTCTCCGCGGCTCCGCCGGGGATCAGAAAGCCTGGACGGTGCCGGAAACTCGGCTGCGGCCGGGCGAAACGTTTGCGAAGCTTGTCGAAATAAAGATAAATCACGGGTGTGGTGAACAAGGTCAACATTTGGCTGACCACCAGGCCGCCTACAATCGAGATTCCGAGAGGCTTCCGCAACTCCGCTCCAGCGCCCCACCCGAGCGCCATCGGCATCCCGCCCAGCAGCGCGCACATGGTCGTCATCATGATGGGCCGGAACCTCAGCAGACACGCCTGGTAGATGGCATCCCGCGCATTCATCCCTTCGTTCCGCTCCGCGGCCAGTGCGAAATCGATCATCATGATGGCGTTTTTCTTCACGATCCCAATCAGCAGGATAATTCCGATCATGCCCATCAGGTCCAAATTGCTCTTGAACAGGACCATGGCCATCAGCGCTCCCACACCGGCCGATGGCAGCGTCGAGATAATGGTCAACGGGTGGATCAGGCTTTCGTATAACATTCCCAGCACGATATAAACGGCGATCAGCGCCGTCGCTATCAGGATGGGCTGATTTTGCAGCGCTTCCTGATACACCTTCGCGGTGCCGGCGAACTTGCCCGTGATGTTGGCGGGCAGGCCCATCTCAACCCCAGCCCGGTTGATCGCTGCCACTGCGTCGCTCAGCGGGACATTTTCCGCCAGGTTGAAGGAAAGCGTAGTCGCCGGAAACTGCCCCTGGTGTGGCAGTGAAATCGGCGTGATGCCTTGGGTGAAGTGCGTGAAGGTCGACAAAGGAACGTCGGTGCCTCTAGGCGTCTGTACGTAGATCGTATTCAGGAAGTCCGGGCTCCCCCACCATTGCTGCTGCAGGGCCAGAACCACGTGGTACTGATTAATCGATTTGTACATGACCGAGACCTGGCGCTGGCCAAAAGCGTCATAGAGCGCGGAGTCCACAGCTTGCGCCGTGAGACCGAGGCGCGATGCGGTATCGCGATCAATCACCACATTGGACGACAAGCCGGAGTTCTGCTGGTCGGAGCTGACGTCCGCAATCTCCGGAAGCGTCGAGAGCTTGTCCAGAACCTTAGGCCCCCATTCCGCCAGCGAGTCGAAAGTGGGTCCCTGCAGCGTGTACTGATATTGCGCATTGCTTTGCCGCCCGCCGATGCGCACGTCCTGGGCGTTCTGCAGAAACATCGTAGCCCCGGGCACGCCCGAAGTCTGGCGGCGCAGCCGGGCGACCACCTGGTCCGAAGTGGACTTGCGAACCCCGACCGGCTTAAGCTGCACGTTGATCATCGCCGAGTTCGCACCGCCGAATCCGCCTCCGCTCGAACCCGCCACCATCGTGACGGTTTCCACATCCGGGTCCACCCGGACCTTCTCCTCGAACCACTTCGCCTTGTCCACCAGCGACTGGTAGGAGATGTGCTGCTCCCCCTGGACGGAGCCCTGCAGGCGCCCCGTGTCCTGCTGCGGGAAAAATCCCTTGGGCACCCGGTCGTACAGGTAGACGTTAACACCCAGCGTCAGCAAGAGGATCAGAAGGACAGACGCAGGATGATCCAGCACGACTTCGAGCGCCGCGCCGTAAGTGGAAATGATCCACTGGTAGAATTTTTCGCTCTGGTTATACATCCATCCGTGTCCGCGGTCTTCCTTGAGGAGCCACGCGCACATCATGGGCACCACCGTCAGCGAGACGACCATCGAGATCCCGATGGACACCGAAAGAACCACCGCGAATTCACGGAACAGCCGCCCCACTACGCCGCTCATCATCAGGATGGGAATGAACACGGCAATCAGCGAGATGCTCATCGACAAAACGGTGAAGCCGATCTCTTCCGCGCCTAAGAGGGCGGCCTGCATCGGTTTCATACCATTTTCGAGGTGGCGCGTAATGTTTTCGATCACCACAATCGCATCGTCCACCACGAATCCCGTCGCGATGGTCAGCGCCATCAGCGAAAGGTTGTCCAGCGTATAACCGATCAGATACATCGCCCCGAACGTGGCGATGATCGATACGGGCACCGAGACGCTCGGAATAAAGGTCGACCAGCCACTGCGCAGGAACAGGAACACGACTAACACCACGAGCCCGATGGAGACGATCACGTTCCGCTGCGCATCCCTCAGCGAATCGTGGGTAGTGATGGTGCGGTCGCTGGCGATCCTGAAGCGGACGGTTGGCGGAAGCTGGGCCTGAAACTGCGGCATCAAGGCCCTAATCCGGTCGACTGTGTCGATGATATTGGCATTCGGTTGGCGGCTGATCTGGATCTGAACCATCGGATTGCCGTTTACAATGCCCAGGTTCCGGACATCTTCATTGGCATCGATGACCCTGCCGAGGTCCGACAGGCGTACGGGCGCTCCGTTCCGATAGACCACCACCAGATCCTTGTAGTCTTTGGCCAGGAAAAGCTGGTCGCTGGCATAGATCGGAATCTCCTGCTCAGAGTTGGAGAGCGAGCCTTTCGGCCTATTGGCATTGGCGCTCTGGAGGAATGTGCCGATCTGATCGAGACCCACGTTGTAGCGGGAGAGCGGCTGCGGATTCACTTCGACGCGAACCGCGGGAAGCGAGCTTCCGCCTACCGTAACCTGGCCGACGCCACTGACTTGCGCCAACTTCTGCGCAAATACCGAGGAGGCGATGTCGTACAACTGCGGCCTCGGCACCACATCCGACTCGAGTGTCATCAGCAGAATCGGCTGGTCGGCCGGATTGATTTTCCGGTACCTGGGGAGGGAGGGAAGATTCGCGGGGAGAAACCCCGCCGCGGAATTAATGGCCGCCTGCACTTCGCGCGCCGCCCCATTGATGTCGCGGCTCAGATCGAATTGCAGGGTCACATTCGCGCTTCCAACCGAGCTTCGGGATGTCATTTCGGTGACACCCGCGATGCGCGTGAACTGCTTCTCGAGGGGAGTCGCGACCGACGCCGCCATTACATCGGGACTCGCTCCCGGCAGGCTGGCGCTCACCATGATGGTCGGGAAGTCAACCTCCGGCAATGCCGAGACCGGCAATAGTGTATACCCGATACCCCCGGCCATCGTCACTGCCACCAGGAGTAGCGTGGTGGCAACTGGTCTCTGAATGAATGGCGTGGAAATGCTCATATGTGCCAGTCCTAAATCCCAGTCTTAAGTCGATGAGGGCCCCGGAAGAAGTTCTTCGGTCTTATTCCAACCGCGCGCCCGGGAGACCCAGGCCGCCGCCCGTCCGAAGTACAAATAAATCACTGGAGTCGTGAATAGCGTCAGCACCTGGCTGACCAGCAGCCCACCGATGATGCAGATGCCGAGAGGTTTTCGCAATTCGGAACCCACGCCACTGCCGAAGGCCAGCGGAACGGCGCCCAGCAGCGCGGCCATCGTGGTCATCATGATCGGCCGGAAGCGCAGGAGGCACGCCTGGTAGATCGCTTCCTCCGGGCTCTTGCCTTCCATACGCTCGGCTTCCAGCGCAAAGTCGATCATCATGATGGCNNCGTTCTTCTTCACGATGCCGATCAGGAGAATGATGCCAATCAGCGCAATCACATCCAGATCCTTCTTGAACACAATCAGGGCAAGGATCGCACCGACTCCGGCCGATGGCAGCGTGGAAAGAATGGTGATGGGGTGGATGAAGCTCTCATAAAGCACGCCCAGAACCAGGTACACCGTGATCATGGCCGCCATGATCAGCAGATTCTCGTTGGCCAGCGACGATTCGAACGCGTGAGCCGTTCCCTGGAAGCTGGGTTCGATGCTCGCCGGCATGCCCAGGCCCTTTGTAACCTGCTGGATGTGCTCAACCGCCGTGCCGAGCGACGCTCCGGGGGCCAGATTAAACGAAAGAGTCACTACCGGGAACTGGCTCTGGTGGTTAATTGTGATGGGAGAAGGAATCGCGGATGCCCTCACGAACGACCGCAGAGGAGCCGGCGCGAGCGCCGCCGCGCCCGTGAGAGCGCTATTCGTCCCCGCCAGTGCGATGGTGGTTGCCAGGTTGGCCGACGCCGATCCGATGGGCACATACATGTCCCCCAGTGCCGCCGTATCCTGCTGATAGTGGGGCGCCACTTCGAGAATCACATGGAACTGATTAGTCTGCGTATAAATCGTCGAGACCTGCCTCTGGCCGAAAGAATCGTAGAGCGCGTCATCCACGTTTTGGGGGGTGATGCCCAGCCTCCCAGCCGTATCGCGATCGATAGTGACGAGAAGTCCGAGGCCGTTATTCTGCTGATCGCTGGCCACGTCCCGCAGTTCGGGCAGTTGCTTCATCCGCTCCACCAGACGCGGACCCCAGACATCCAGCAGCGCCTTGTCGGGCGCATCCAGCGAGTACTGGTATTGGGTGCGGCTGATCCGGTCTTCCACGGTCAGATCCTGCACGGGCTGCATGTAAAGCTCGATCCCCGCCACCTGTTGCACCTTCGACTGCAGCCGCCGGATCACATCCACGGCGGATACGTCGGCGCGTTCTTCGAGCGGCTTGAGCGTGATCTGGACACGACCGCTGTTCATGGTGGTGTTCACGCCATCGGCGCCGATGAACGAGGTGAGATTCTCCACCGCCGGATCCTGGCGGATGATCTGAACCAGTTGCTGCTGCCGCTTGGACATGGCCGAAAACGATACGGTCTCGGGCGCAACCGAAATGCCGAGGATGGCGCCGGTATCCTGCACCGGAAAGAACCCCTTCGGGACGATGATGTAAAGGTAAATCGTGAGGCCGAGCGTGCCCACAGCCACCAGCAGCGTCAGGGGCTGATGGCGCAGCACCACCCGAACCATCTTGCCGTAGCCTTCGATAGTCTTGACGAAGCACCACTCCGACCAACGGTACAACGCGCCCTGCTCGGACTCCGGGTGGTGCCTCAGAATGCGGGCCGCCATCATGGGCGTCAGCGTCAGGGAGACAAACGCCGAAAACATGATCGTGACCGCGAGGGTCACCGCGAATTCGCGGAACAGGCGGCCCACGATATCCGCCATGAACAGCAGCGGGATCAGCACGGCGATCAGCGAGACGGTCAACGATACGATCGTGAATCCGATCTCCGCCGACCCCTTAAGCGCGGCTTGCATCGGGGATTCGCCCATCTCGATATAGCGCGAGATGTTTTCGATCATCACGATAGCGTCATCCACTACAAATCCGGTGGAAATCGTGAGCGCCATCAACGAAAGGTTATCCAGGCTATACCCCAGCAGGTACATGACGGCGAACGTGCCGATCAGAGAAAGAGGCACGGCGATGCCCGGGATGATGGTGGCCGAAGCGCTACGGAGGAAAAGAAAGATGACCATCACCACCAACACCGTGGTGAGCACCAATTCGAATTCGACGTCCTTCACCGATGCCCGAATGGTGGTTGTACGGTCGGTGATGACCCGCACGCTGATCCCCTCCGGCAGAGACGCCTCGATTTGAGGGAGCAGGCCCTGAACCGTATCGACCACGCTGATGATGTTGGTCCCCGGCTGCCGCTGAATATTCAAGACGATGGCGCGTTCGTCGTTCACCCAGGCGGCGAGCTTGGTGTTTTCCGCGCCGTCGATGACTGTGGCGACATCTCGAATGCGCACGGGCGCCCCATTTCGGTAGGCGATGACGATCGGCCCGTACTGGGCGCCAGACTGAAGTTGGTCGTTATCGTTAATCGTCCAGGCCTGATCCGGTCCGTCGAAATTGCCTTTGGCCTGGTTCACGTTAGCGCTGCTCAGCGCCGTTCGCAGCGCCTCCAGACTCAGTCCGTAGGAGGCCAGCGCGGTTGGATTCGCCTGCACCCGGACGGCCGGACGCTGCCCTCCGCTGATGCTTACCAGGCCCACGCCCTTGAGCTGGGAAATCCTCTGCGCCATGCGGGTTTCAGCCAGTTCTTCCACTTTGGGCAGGGGCACCGTGGTAGATGTAATGGCCAGCGTCAGAATCGGCGCATCGGCGGGATTCGTCTTGCTGTAAACGGGAGGAACCGGAAGATCTTTGGGGAGAAAAGACGTGGCTGCATTGATGGCCGCCTGGACCTCCTGCTCAGCCACGTCGATGCTGAGATCGAGCGAAAACTGCAGCGTGATCAGCGAACTGCTGAAAGAACTGATCGACGTCATCTGCGACAGTCCGGGCACCTGGCCGAACTGTTTCTCGAGCGGCGCGGTGATCGAAGACGTAACTACCTCCGGGCTGGCGCCCGGATAAAACGTCTGAATTTGAATGGTGGGGTAATCGACCTGGGGCAGCGCCGAGACCGGCAGTTGCCGGAAAGCGGTGAAGCCCACGAGCACCACGCCGGCCATCATCAGCGAGGTCGCCACCGGCCTGAGGATGAAGATCCGGGAGGGGCTCACTGACCAGCGCCTCCTCCCTGGCCTTTCTTGGAGCTTCCGTCACCCTTGGACTTGCCGTCGCCGCCCTTTTTGCCGCCACGTCCGCCGCCTTTTCTTCCGCCGCCGCCGGCGCCGGGGTCATAACCGGGCGGGTTGTCCATCTCTCCCGCTTTCCGCACTCTCACAACGGCGCCTTCAATCAGCCGGTCGGTGCCGTCCACCACTACCCGGTCCCCGTCCTTGATGCCGCTGAGAATGTCGGCGTCGGTAGCGGTCGTGATTCCAACCTGCACCGTCTGCAAGTGCACCCTGGAGTCCGCATCCACCACATAGAGGAACGTGCCCTGCTGGCCATTCTGGACCGCCACGTTGGGGACCACGAGTTGATTGGTCAGCGTATCCACCAGCAGGCGGATGTTGACAAATTGTTGCGGGAAGAGCGCATTGTCCTTGTTGTCGAAAGTCGCCTTCAGCTTCGAGGTGCCAGTGGTGGCGTCGATCTGGTTATCGAGGGTCATCAGCATCCCGGATGCCAGTTTCTTGGAGTTGTCCCGGTTATAGGCATCTACCGGCAGATGCGCACCGGCCCGCAGCTTTTGCGTCACCGGCGGAAGGCTGTCCTCGGGGATGGTAAACAGGACGGATATCGGCTGGAGCTGGGTGATGGTGACCATCCCGTTCGAGTCGGAGGCGTGAACGATGTTACCGGGATCCACCAAGCGCAGACCCAGAACACCCGTGATGGGGGCCGGGATCTTGGCATACGTCAACTGCAGCTTGGCGTTGTCGATGTTGGCCTGATCCAGCTTGGTGACAGCTTCGTACTGCGAAACCAGAGCGTTCTGCGTATCCAGTTGCTGGCTTGGAATGGCGTCCGTCTTCACCAATTGCTTGTAGCGTTCCTGATCCACCTTCGCATTCGCCAGCAGGGCCTGGTCGCGCGCCAGGGTCGCTTCAGCCAATTCCAGTTGCACCTGATAAGGCCGCGGGTCGATCTCGATCAGCGTCTGGCCTTCCTTGACGAAATCGCCTTCGTTGAAAAGTACCTTCATCAACTGGCCGTCCACCCGCGACTTGACGGTAACCGTGTAGTAGGCGCTCACGTTGCCCAGCCCGTTCAAATAGACCGGGATGCTGGAGCGTGCGACCTTCGTTACGACGACCGGCACCGGGCCGAGACCCGCGCCGCGGCCTCCACCGCCGCCCTGGCCTCCACCGCCACCGCCTTGGCCTGTAGGAGTGGCGGCTGGCTGACCGGCACGCCAGACCGCATACCCAGCGACACCCGCGATGATCAGCAGGAAAACCACCCAGATCAGTGCGCGCTTCTTGGGCTTGCCGCTGGGTGGCGTTGGTCCATGGTGGCCGGGCACGTGCACATCCGGCCGCAATTCAGGGGTTTTGGTGTTTGTCGTCATTCAAATGGCCTATTGAAAAGCGGCAGATTATCTCATTATGACTGATTCAAGAACCTCAAGGTAACACATGCGCTCACGGAGCTTTGGGTGGATTCCCCGTTGCCACGCTTTGAGGAGGCTTGCGTCTCTTGGCTTGTAACCCATTGAAAAAATAGGATCGATTTGGGTAGGACGCTCTGACATCCGGATCAACCCCCGTGCCCGTACCAGCACCGCAGCGGCCCGCCAGTCCGGCACCGCCGGCTCCGGATCCGCGGATCCTCTTGCACATTCGAAACCCAACCCACCCCGGCGCTGTCAGGTTTTCGTTCAGAGCCCAAAAAGCCCCCTCCAAATCAATCACCAGTCCACCAGCCCAGCCGAATTGGGAACGCCGGTCAATGGCCCTTTGCCCCATCGGCGCCCCGGCATCGGTCGTTGTTGATGAACATATCCCGCATTGAACTCCGGGTGAGCCTCGCCTCTTTCTTGATGTCCGATCGAATGATCCAGTTGGCCATCGCCCTCATATGCCCCCAGAAATTCTGTGCTGGTTGCTTACCTTCCGGCCGCTTGACCCAGATGTGTTTATCATCATAGCTGATCGGCACGGTCTCGCCAGGCGCTGTCCAGGTCTCCCATTCCTGGTGGATCATCGTCAGATAGTTCTTCGAATTGTCCTGCCAGTTCATGACCGGAGCCCGCTGATAGCCGATCAGGATCTTATTGTCCACCGCGAAGCAGTAGTAATGATCGCTCGGTCCGAAGAAGCAATTCGTGCAGGGGAATTCAGCGTGATCGAGGATCTGCGCCTGCGCCTTTTGCCGGTCGGCTGCCGCTCCGAACGAGACGGCCGCGGCCAGCGAGGCGGCCACGCAAACAGATGTCCGGACAGCGCAGCGGATATAAGAATATGAATTCATCGTCCAATCCTAACCGTTGCCGCGCACTGCGGCAACCGCACATGGTTCGCTGACGGTCGAACCATGTGCGTCTAAACTCAAAACAAAACCAGCCTCAAGACTTGGCCTCCGCCTGCCGGAGAGGCGGTACTCGCACCGATTGCCGCCGCAGGCGGGTACCACAAGCCGTACCAAGCCTGTAAATAACAGAATCCAGAAGCTCTTTTGTGTTCCCCTGGCCGTCACACGCGAAAGCGGTATCCAGGCATCGGAGTAAATTGCAGTGGCGATTAGCCCATTGTCAAAGTTACGCCGCCGTGACGGCAATGGCTCGAAAGAGGCACGGATTTTGGAACTTTCCCAGGAACGGACAGTTAGAGTTTGGGTTTGGGTGGCGGCAGTTCCCGAGCTTCCACCGTGTGGGAGAAGCCGACACGGTTGTGCGAGCCGTCGCAAAACGGCTTGTTTTCGGAGTGGCCACACCGGCAGAGGGAGATCACCGTCCGCCCGGCGAGCCCGAAGGCGGCGCCAGCCGGATCCACGATCTGGAAGTCGCCCTCGATCCGGATGGGGCCATTGCTAATAGGGGTAATTTTGACAGACATAGTAGATGAGAGTGCAGGTCCGCTCGACCTGCCCTTCCATGCTACTGCTTTGCGCCTGCCAAGTGGGGCTCTGGATTGGGGAAGGGTGCGCGAATCGAATGCTCACGTGCCGGACCGGGTTCCGCGAGACGGTCACACCCGGACGCCGCACATCTCCGCGAACCGGACTTCCGTGGCTTTCACCCTGCCGGCGACCACCTGGAGGGTACGTTGGAGAATCTCGGTTCCCAACTCCGGTTCCATTTTGCACTTGCACTTGAGGGCCGCGCCGTCCAGGCGCAGGGTTATGGTCAACTCCCGCGCTCGTACCTGGAAGAGCGTGTCCTGATGATCGAGCAGTGCGGACCAGCCGAAAACCTGGCCGGGACCGAGCGCCTCCACGCAAACGACATAGCGGGGTGTTCGCAATTCGACCGCCACGCTGCCGGAAATCACCAGGTAAAACGCGGACGAGCGCTGCCCCTCCCTGAGGATCACCTCATTCTCGGCAAACCCAACTTCGCTCGCTAGCGCCGAGAGGCTGGCAATCTGGGCTTCCGAGAGACCGGCCATAAAACTGTGATTGCTGAAAATCTGATGCTGTCCAGGTGTCATTTGCCCCACCAAACGGGTGAAACCCCGCAGAATGTCCTTCCAAGTTGTTGAAAAACGCTACTGGGCTCTTGCTAGAGCAATTCGTTGGCCACCGTTCGCTACCGGGCGACCGGTTTTGCGGAACTGCGGCAACGCCACTGGAGGACGCGCATCCGCCCCGGCAAAAGTAACGTTTGACCGGGGCGTCCCGCGAGACTACAATTGAAAGTGCGGCAACATGCGCCCGTAGCTCAGCTGGATAGAGCGTTTGCCTCCGGAGCAAAAGGTCGGTGGTTCGAATCCACTCGGGCGTACCACATTTTCAATCACTTACGAGCATTTCCTATTCTCTTCGCCACCACCCAACAAACGTCGCTAGATTTCTCAGGTTCTGCTTGCGTCTCGGTTCGCGCTATGCCGAATCAACTCTGCGAGCTTCTCCTTCACGGCGCTCCGATGTCGTACCCTTTCGCCCGTGGGTGCAGGTTGTCGGCCCTGAACGGCTGGAGGTCCGGACTTCAGCGCGATGCGATCTGAATCGCATCTCCTTTCAGCCCCGGCGCACTGGCCGCAAGGGTAAGACCGCCCGCTGTTCGCGAGGTTCGAACAACCACGAGCGCTTTTCCGTGAAACAGCTTGCGCTGGTTGCTCTGATACGGCTCCTCACTGGTCATGTCTCCGTTCCCCACGGCGGCAATGAATCCGGGGCCCTTGAGACTAAACGTCACCTGATGTTCCGCGTTCGGGTGCGGTTGGCCGTGGGCATCGACAGTTTCCACGGTGATGAATGAAAGGTCTTGACCATTTGCGCGAAGCGAAGCCCGGTCGGCGGTTAGGCGAATCCGCGCGGGATCGCCGAGGGTGTGCAACACGGCTTCTGCAATGGGTTTACCGCCTTGGACAGCGACCGCTTTCAACGCTCCCGGAGCATAGGGCACACTGAAGCTGGCCTTGAACCACTCCACGCGCGTTGTGGGCTTCTCGCCGATGAGCCGGTTGTCGAGAAAGAGGCGCACCGCTTCGCCCCTGGAATAGATCTCCACTTCGAGCGGCCTCCCCTCCATGCCGGGCCAAGTCCAGCTTGCGTAGACGGGCCAACCGCCCCACCTGGTGACATACACCTCCTTGCCTGCGGGGGCGGGTTGCCGTACGCCCAGGTAAAGTTTCTCGCCGCGGTCCCACACGATGTTCCTGTAATGCGCGCTCGCCTTGCGGTTCCCACAGATGTCGATATCGCCGCAGTCCGCGCCGTGACAGGGGTACGGGGCGCCGTAAGCTTCCCGGCTGGTGTCTTGCGGATCGCGGTAGTACCACCGTCCGAGGCCGGATTCGCCCAGGTAATCGATCGCGGTCCACACGAAATCGCCGACGATATACGGAAACTCTGTCACCATGGCCCAGTAGTCGAACGTATCTCGGGTGTACGACTCCGTGCAGGCCATGATCCGCGACGGCACGCGCTTGTGGTCCTCCACGTGGTTGTTCAAATTGTAGTCGTAGCCGCCGATATCGAGCGCCGAATAATACCCGTCCGTGTCGGTCCACTTTCCCAAGACGAAGTTGAGCGCCGCAGTAATCGGCCGGGTGCGGTCGAGTCCGCGCAGGTCGTCCGTCAGTGTTTTCGCTTCCTGGGCGCCCAGCGGCTCTCCCCGCTCGGGGACCTCGTTGCCGATGCTCCACATCACCACGGACGGATGATTGCGGTCGCGGAGAACCATGGAATCGAGATCACGCTGCCACCAATCCTTGAACGCCACGCTGTAATCGAACTGGTTCTTACCCCGTGACCAGCAGTCGAACGCTTCGTCCAGCACCAGCATCCCCAGCCTGTCGCAGGCGTCGAGGAAAGCCGGTGACGGCGGGTTGTGCGAGGCGCGAACCGCATTGAAGCCGGACTCTTTCAGGATCTGGACCCGCCTCGCTTCGGCGCGATCAAAAGCGGCGGCCCCGAGCGGACCGTTGTCATGATGCACCGAGCCGCCGGTCATCTTCAGCGGCTTACCGTTCAGCAGAAACCCCTTTTCGGCGGACCACTCGAGCGATCGGATACCAAACGGCGTTGAGACTTCGTCGACCGCCTTGCCGTCCACGACCACTTGCGTAACGGCCCGGTAAAGGGCCGGGGATTCCGGCGCCCAGAGCGC
>PMTT01000585.1:13546-26903 GCA_003167275.1 Bryobacterales bacterium
GAGTACCAGCGGGAGTTTCGCTGCTGGGATTGATCCACTCGAACGGCCAACACGTTGTTCCCGCCGGGTTTCAGGTGCGGCGTGAGATCGTGCGAAAAGCTCGTATATCCGTAGGGGTGCATGCCCAGATCGCGGCCGTTGATATATACGGTCGCGTTCATATAGATCCCCTCGAACTCGACGCTGACACGTTTAGCGCTCCACCCCGCCGGGACGGTGAAGGTCCGCCGGTACCAACGGACACCAGCGGGAAAGAAGCCTCCGCTACCCCCAGTAGGGTTCTTAGGATCGATTTTGCCTTCGATGCTCCAATCGTGCGGCACGTCTACGGTCCGCCAGGCGGCGGCATCGTAGGAAGCGGATTCGGCTCCGCCTGGGTCCCCCAGAAGGAATCTCCAGTCGTGATCGAACAACAACCGCTCGCGTGGCGGCGGCTGCCGGCTGGCGGCCTCGGTCGTCTGTGAAGCGGCGGCAGCGGGGAGGATCGTGCAAAATGTTCTTCGGTTCATGGTAGAGGGCTCAGTCTCCGTCGAAGCATTTCTGTCCAATTGCTATTGTCGAGTCGATTCGACCCCCGGCACAAGTATTAAACCGTGGCCGTCGCGGTTACGCGTTATTAACCGCTTGTTCAGCCGCGGAGGAAGCCGGTTTATCTGCCCAATCCCTATGGTCAGGCCCCGGCCTGCGTTGGTAAACGCTGCGCGACTTCTCGTTACTAAAAAGGCGAGAGCCTCTCCTTAGGGCTTGTCACGCGAGGGCGCTTTTGACTTCTCGAACTCAGCCGGCGTCCCGGCAAAGAATTCGACCCTGCTGACGCAATCCTCGCCGTACTTCTCGCGGAAGCCGGCAACGATCACGGAATCTTTGGGGATCCGGGCCGGGTCGTAGGGAACCGGACGCTGGATGATCCAATCGGCAATTCCGGAATGAACTTGGACGAACTCCCTCTTCGCGTCCCTCAACCCCTGCGTACGGACATTGGACATTTTCGGCTCGTGTACGGGCGTTCGCAAAACCCCGCGGGTGCCAATGCGGAACACCTTGGGAGAGGAGACAGAGAAGGGACCGACAGGACCGCCCGGGCCATCGAAGATCACGGTTACCCATCCGTGGTACTCGCTCGGTATCTCATAGCTCTCGCGGATGTCCACAACTTCCAGGTCTTTGTAGTGCTGTGCATGTGCCGCGGCCGTCCCCACGAACCACTCGAGGTGGTCGATCCCGCGATCACTGTAGTAAATGCCCTGATCGAAGGCGAGCACCCGGTCCGATTGCAGGTCGTCGGATGTCACCACGACGGTGAACCGCGTCCGCGCACCGGTCCGATCCACCCAGTACAATTCCCTCCGTTGGGTTTGGTCTTGTTCAAAATCATCATAAAACCTGGGTTCATGCATTTGCGTCCGCAACTCGCCATTCGAGCCAATCCGAAAGACTGGTTTCTTTCCTTCGTATTCCGCGGGGGCGCCCGCCGGATCGTCGAAATGGATGGTCACAAATCCCAGATAATCCCGAGGAATCAGGACGATTTCCGTTCGCAGCAGGGCGGAATTGTAGACGGTCATCACCAGTTGAATTGGCACAAGCACCAGGTACCAGAAACTCAGGCCCAGGCGAAGCGGTAACGGCGCCGCCTTGGAGTTCATGAGGAAGAAGGGGCTTGCCAGGAAGAGCGGAATCGAGATCACCAACTCAGGCAACCATGCGAAGTAGCCGCTGAGCAACCAGTTGAAGAGGGGAAAGCTGAGGATCGCTCCGGCTTGCAACGCCACGCCGATCTTCAGGCGCCTGTCGACCCGGGTCAGTCGCACGCGGACAGTCTTCCGATGCCTTCGCGGCTTCTCCGGTGGGTGGGCATTCTCCGGCTGGCTCCAAGGGCTGTCTGGGCCGGGAAGCATCGGCAGCATTTTCTTTCTCCTCACTATCGAGTGCGCAAAATCCCCTCGTTTTCTATCAGGGCGGCAAAACTCGACGAGGGCGATAGCCTCTGGGGTAGAGCACGGATCCAGCATGCGGCCGAATGGAGGCATGCTGGTCAACGGCGATTACTACTTACTCGAAGATCTGCTGTGGTTCGATGTCCACAAGTAGGACAGGCCAGGAGGACTGGCCCGCCAGACTACCCTTCTTTGATCCAGACGATGGAACTGAGCGGCCGTGGGCCGCCGCGGCCGCCACCTTGCGGGCCCGCCGTGGCGGCGCCGTCGCGATTGGTGCGGGCGTAGTTCGGGATGGCGAGCAGGTCGCTGCCATCGGCGAACTTGCCCTTGATCGCCATGACGCCGCCTAACAGGTCGGGGCGCCATTCGGCGGTCAGGGGAGCCGTCTTGCTGATCGGTTTGGTGATGTCCTGATCGATTTTCTCAATGTTGTAGATCAGCGGACCATACTTCAGCGCGACCTTTCCCTGATCGGGATGCGTCACTTCGCCGCCGCGGCTGCGGGCCGTGATCCGGTCGTCGGGATACACGCGTTGCACCGTCATCGGCAGCACCACCTCGACCTTGTCGCCGGCTTTCCAGTTGCGCGTGATCACCGCGTAGCCGTTCTCGATGGCAGGCTTCACGGCCGCACCGTTGACGTGGATAGACGTAACTCCGTTGGCCTCGGGCTTGGGAGTATACAGCTTGCTCACTCCGCGATCGGGCACACGGATTCGAAGGCTGAAGTTCTTAGCGGTCTTGGGATTCACGGTGATCGCCACGTTCCCCTTCCAGGGATATTCCGTGGCCTGCACCATTTCGACGTCGGTGCCGCCGACGTTTTCGATGGTGATGGTACTGCCGACGAACAGGTTCACGTAGACGCCGTCGGGGCTCTTGGTATAGACCCAGGTGGGCATCATCAACAGAGTGCGCGGAATGTTCCCGACGCAGCAGGGACAGGTGTGCCAGGCATACCGCACCTTATTCTCGTCGAGCGGATTATCGTAGTAGAAATTCCTGCCCTCGAGATCGGTAGCGCCCAAGAGCGCGTTGTACATGGTCTCTTCGATGAGGTCGGCGTACTTGGCCTGGTGATAGGCCAAATGCATCTTCCAATGGAAGAAGATGCCGCCGCAGCTCGAACAGGCCTCGCAATACGCCTGGTTGCTGAGCGCGTAGTTGACACCGAAGCCCTCCGAAGTATCGCCGCTCCCGACTCCGCCGGTGACGTAAATCTTCTTGTTCACCAGGTTGTCCCAGAGCGATTTGACCGCGCTGTGGTACTCCAGGTCGTGGGTTTCGACGGCCACGTCGGCCATACCGGAATCGAGGTACATGGCGCGCACCGCGTGGCCCACCACTTCGTACTGCTGGACCACCGGCAGATGACTCTGATCGTATTCCGATCGTTCGTCGGCGATGCTGCCGTCCGGCCTGGTCCGCTCGACCGCGGTGGTGGAGCGGCAATCCAGAAGCCACTTGGCCAGTTCGATGTACCTCTGGCCCTTGCCCTCGCCCTCCATATCGTTGACGAAGCGGCCGAAGCGCACGAGCCCTTGCTCCATCTGCTCGTGGCCGTCGTACCAGGGCTTCTTGGGAGCGGGACCCAGGTTGTTGGACCAGCAGTCCGCCAGCTTCTTGGCAGCGTTGTACAGGCGGGCGTCCTGCTTCTTGGTCATGAGGTAATGGTTGATGGCCGATTCCAGGAAGTAGCCGGCGGTGTAGCCTTCGTGATTGCCGCGAGTCGCCGGATCCCAGTGCTTCAGATTGGCGGGCTGGGGCGTGGGGACCTCAATCGTGGTGTCGGGTTTGCCGTCGGGATTCGCGCCGTTAACCTTCCCGGCGGTAATGGGAACCGCATTCGGCCCGCCTCCACCGCGGAAGCCGGCGGCCGGCGCCGTGCCCTCGGTGAGGGCGATGCGGATGGGAGTGGTGGTGCCGTCCTGATTCAGCACCGGGAAGAGGACGGTGGTGGACGTCGTGCCGTCAAACGGCTGTTCCGCGTTGGCCTGACCCTGTCCCTGTCCGCCACGGAAGCCGCCGCGATTGGCCCGGAGAGTGCCATCGGGCTCCTGCGAGACCGTAACGCGCGCCAGAACCACCGTGCCATCCGGCTTGGTGACCGGAACGGGGGGCAACGGAGCTCGCCGGGGCGCTGCCGCTGTAAAAGCGGTCTGCAAGTACCCATCGGGTTCCTGTGCGGCCAGGATAATCGGGATCCAGGTGTCCAGGGTCTTGCGGAACTTCTCGTGAGCTTTAAGGATGTCGGGATCGCCCTGCGGGTCGATCATCAGCGCGATGCTCATCGCCTCCACGGTCTGGTGGACCCAGGCATTGGAGAAGACGTAGCCTTTGTGATAGCCGTGGGGCTCCCCGCGCAGCGCTTTGCCGGCATTGATGAAGTTGTCGATGCCGCCGGGCCCCAGGGTCAGATCGTCGCGGTTGATCTGGTCGATGCAATGAGGAATCCAGTTGACGATCAGCGACTTCGCGCGGGCATTCCAGAACGGGCTAGAGATTTTGAAGTTCTTGGTGTAGACGGCTTCGAGTTGCCTGGCGGGCGGCGGAGCTTCCACCGAGACATGCAGGATGGAAGAGTGCGAACTCTCGCCGTTGGTCACGGTCAGTTTCAATGCATAGGATCCCAGCGCGGAGAAGGTGGCGGTGGTGATCAGTGCTTGGGGATCGGCGAACGTGACGGCGCCCGGTCCGGATTCCTTGCTCCAGACGCCGGTCGGCGTGGGTCCGGCCGTAGGAGGTGGCGGGGCCGCCTGTCCCGGTTGTCCGGCATAATTGACCTGTGCGGGCCGGTTCTGGACCGGACGTCCCATTACGGGAGCCTCGCCATATCCAGCCCATCCGTGCAGATAGGTCTTGCTGCCCAGGACGGTGATGCGGTCCACTCCGGCGCTGCCGGCGACCGGCGCATCCATAGCTTCGGTTTCGCCAAAGCCCACGATCGCGCTCTTTACCAGGGGAGAGAGCACCGCCGATGCGGCGGCCGCCTTTCCCACCGTTCCGAACAAGGCGCGGCGGCTCAACTGGGTTTTCTTCGAATCTTGCTTCAAGGGGGTTCCACCTCCTGTGTACACGATAGCATCTTGGGATGGATTTATGTAAGCGCTACCAGTCGCGGCGCGCGAGTCTTGACAAAATATCACATTAGATATAATCTAAAGTATTCATGGATGCCGAGGCGATTAAACGGTCCTTGGAAGGCAGCGGGTTGCGGTGTACTGCGCAGCGCTACGCCGTGATAGCGTTCTTGATGGAACACAACCGGCATCCGACGGCCGCGGAAATCTTCGAAGCCGTGAATCGCGTAGATCCGCGCTCTTCGAGGGCCACCACTTATAACAATCTGCGAGACTTGGTGCAGGCGGGTTTGGTGCGTGAAGTGGCCGTGGAGGGCCGCGCCGCGCGATTCGATGCGAAAGGCATGCGGCATCACCACTTCATCTGCGACCGCTGCGGCAATGTTGAGGACATGGAGTGGTATGACGTGCCCGGGCCCGCCCCGGGCTCCCTCGGCAAGCGGATTCTTCGCGAATGCGAACTCATTTTCCGGGGGCTCTGCACGAAGTGCGCGCCCCGGCGCGCTTCCCGTTAATATGTCGTAGGCGTGTGGATACCGGATGAATGGCGCGCGCCGGCAAGCGCGGCCGAGGGCGATTGCCCGAATGGGAACGCCAGGATAGGTTCTAGTTCGTCACAGTTTTTTGACTAATTCGAAGGAAGACAAACATATGGATGAAACACTCACCACCGCAGCGGGGGCGCCTGTCCCCAATCATCAGGAGCAGAACTTGTCAACCGAAGCCAAGTGTCCGTTCTCGGGCGGCGCTCGCAAACACACCATGGCTGGGGCCCCAACCAACGCCGAATGGTGGCCCAATCAACTGAACCTGAAGAGCTTGCACCAACACTCCCCGCTGTCCGACCCCATGGGCGAGGCGTTTAACTATGCCGAGGAGTTCAAGAGCCTTGACCTGGATGCCGTGATCCAGGACCTCCATGCCTTGATGACGACATCGCAGGACTGGTGGCCCGCGGACTACGGCCACTATGGGCCGTTCCTGATCCGGATGGCGTGGCATAGCGCAGGCACGTACCGGATAGCCGATGGCCGGGGCGGCGCGGGTTCCGGAGCACAGCGATTTGCGCCCCTCAACAGTTGGCCGGACAACGTGAGCCTCGATAAGGCGCGCCGGCTGCTCTGGCCGATCAAGCAAAAGTACGGCCGGAAAATATCCTGGGCCGACCTGATGATTCTCGCCGGTAACGTCGCATTGGATTCGATGGGGCTCAAGACCGTCGGTTTCGGCGGTGGGCGCGAAGACATCTGGGAGCCGGAAGAACTTTACTGGGGGCCTGAGGGCAAGTGGCTGGGGGACGAGCGCTACACCGGCGATCGTCAGCTCGATAATCCTCTCGCCGCTGTTCAGATGGGCCTGATCTACGTGAATCCGGAAGGGCCCAATGGAAAGCCGGATCCAGTCGCCGCGGCCACGGATATCCGGGAGACCTTCGACCGCATGGCGATGAATGACGAAGAGACGGTGGCCCTCATCGCCGGCGGACACACCTTCGGCAAAGCCCATGGCGCCGCCGATCCGGGCAAGTATGTCGGCGCCGAACCAGAGGCCGCCGGCATCGAAGAGCAAGGCTTCGGCTGGAAGAATACCTTTGGCAGCGGCAAAGGCGTGCACGCGATCTCCAGCGGGTTGGAGGGCTCATGGACCACCAACCCGGTGAAGTGGGACAACAACTACTTCCACAACCTGTTCAGCTATGAATGGGAACTCACGAAGGGGCCCGGCGGCGCTCATCAATGGACACCCAAGAACGGATCTGCCGCGGGCACTGTGCCGGATGCCCACGATCCGTCGAAGACGCACGCCCCAATGATGTTCACGACGGACCTCGCACTGAAGGTGGACCCGAGCTACCTGACGATTTCGAAGCGATTCCACGAGAACCCGGAGGCACTCGCAGACGCGTTCGCCAAGGCCTGGTTCAAGCTCACGCACCGCGACATGGGGCCGATTTCGCGGTACCTTGGCCCGCTCGTTCCCGCGGAGCACTTGCTGTGGCAGGACCCCGTTCCCGCCGTGGATCATGAATTGATCGGGGAGCAGGATATTGCTGCTCTGAAGGCCAAGATCCTCGCGTCCGGACTGTCCATCTCCCAACTGGTCACGACGGCCTGGGCGTCGGCGGCAACGTTCCGCGGCGGCGACAAGCGCGGCGGCGCCAACGGAGCGCGCATTCGCCTCGCGCCGCAAAAGGATTGGGAGGTCAACCAGCCGGCCGAACTGGCGAAGGTTCTTCCGGCGCTGGAGGCGATCCAGAGCGATTTCAACGGCGCACAGTCCGGCGGGAAGAAGGTCTCGCTTGCCGACCTGATCGTTCTGGGCGGCTGCGCGGCCGTCGAGGATGCTGCCAGGAAGGCCGGCCACGACGTAACGGTTCCCTTCTCGCCGGGTCGCACGGACGCATCCGAGGCGCAGACCGATGTGGCGTCATTCGCCGTACTGGAGACGGCCGCGGACGGGTTCCGCAACTATCTCCAGAAGGGATGCGCGGTATCGGCGGCTGAGCTGCTAGTGGATCGGGCGAGCCTGATGACCCTGACCGCTCCCGAGATGACGGTTCTGGTTGGTGGCATGCGCGCCCTGAATGCAAACTTCGGACAGTCCCAACACGGCGTCTTCACCAACAGGCCCGAGACGTTGACGAATGACTTCTTCGTCAACCTGCTCGATATGAACACGAAGTGGCAGAAGTCCGCCACATCTGAAGGCGTGTTGGAGGGCCGCAATCGGGCGACGGGTGAGCTCAAGTGGACGGGCACCGTGGTTGATCTCGTCTTCGGTTCCAACTCCCAGCTCCGAGCCCTCGCGGAAGTCTATGCATGTGACGACTCGAAGGAGGCGTTTGTAAAGGACTTCGTAGCTGCCTGGAACAAGGTGATGAACCTCGATCGCTTCGACCTTGCCTGCGCTCGGCTGAAAAGAGAGCTGTCAACTTAGTAGTAACCCTCGTTCCTGTTCTTTGGATCGGTAAAAACGGAGGGGGCGCTTTTCCAGGCTCGCGCGGGCCGGATGGCGCCCCCTCTGATTCTGCCAGGGTCTTTGCGCCGCGCCAACGACGCGTGATCGAAATTCAGCGCGCACGCGGCCGGCATCCCGTCATCCGCAGTCAAGACTACCTCACTCGTCAATCCTCGAATGGTTCGCGTCGCTGGTACCACGATAATCTCGTTCAGGCGATCAACGACTTCATTCCGTGTGAGAATCAGAACTGGCCGCCGCTTATCCGGAAGCTGGAACGTATACCAGCGGATTTTGCCACGCTTCACCCCAGATCCTCCCAGCCCTCTGCGTCCCAAGCAAGCGGCTCCTCGTCCGCCGAGAACTCGTCGCGCGAAGGCGGCACGGATTGGTACATGACCGCGTCGGAGCCCTGCGGCAAGGCAATCAACCACAGCAGACGCACGCGTTCTCGCGGCGTCAGCGACGCGACCAGCGGAAGAATGTCATCAGCCGTTAGAACCTTGGCCATCGATTGCGTTTTAGCAGGACCACCACATGGGGCCAACCCCGGTGATGACGATGCCAGCGAACGGCGACTGAGGGCCCCAACCGGGCCTGTCCCGTTCCGGCCCCGCGCACATCCGCTCCCACCTCGAAATCGTATCAGCAAGAAACAGGCCAGGAGGCCTGTCCTACCAAAGACCCGCGCATACCCCCCATTTGCGGCTGGGGGGTACGATGGAGGCTGCGCGTTATACTGTAATTTAAGACTTGGAGTTACCGGAACGCCCCATGGCTGAAATGAGCGTCATCTGGCTGCGCGTGGCCGCCGCGTTGTACTCGCTCGGCCTGCTGCATGCCATCCTTACCTTGGTCCGCAGGCGGGAACATCTCTTCCGCGTCGCCCTCGGCGCCTTCTGCCTCGGTGCCGTCTTTCATTTCGTCTCCATTGTCGAAGAGGGCATCTTCAACAACCGCTGCCCCATCACCAACATCTACGAGACGCTTTCCATGTGCTCTTTCCTGATCGTGGCGCTGTACCTTTTTGTGCACTGGCGTTATAAGATGGAAAGCCTCTCCGTGTTCATCTTTCCACTGGTATTCGTGATGGCGCTGGTCTCGACGCTGGGCAACCCCGTGAGCGCCTGGTCCAGCCCCGTGGTGCGCACTACCTGGCTCACGGTGCACATCGTGCTCGTGCTCCTGGGAATCGCGGCGTTGCTGTTCGCCGCCGTGGCTTCCATCCTCTACCTGGTCCAGGAGCGCGAGTTGAAGGCCAAGAAACCGCGCAAAATCTATTACCGGCTGCCCGCGCTGGGCACCCTCGACGAGCTGATTTCGAAAACCATGGCCATCGGTTTTGTGCTGATGACCCTGGCCGTAATCGCCGGCAGCACCTGGGGCTTCATCGAACTGAAAACTGCCTGGATCAGCCAGCCGAAAATGGAGATCTCTTTTATCACCTGGGGCATCTACCTGGCCTTGGTATTCCTGCGGACCACCGCGGGGTGGCGTGGAAGAAAAGCCGCGATCATGACGGTCACGGTGCTCGGCTTCTCCGCCCTGACGTGGGCCGCACATGCGCGGCTTGGCACGATGTTCTTCAAACCATGAAGCTCCTGATCACCGGCGTGAGTCACAAAACCGCACCCGTCGAGGTGCGCGAATGCCTTGCGTTCCGGGAAGAAACGCTGCCGGCGGCTCTGGCCGATCTGAAGTCGCGCGAAGGCGTCACGGAAGCCGTCATCCTCTCCACGTGCAACCGCGTGGAGATCACGGTGACCACCGACGACCGTTCGGACCCGCAGGCCATCGTCGATGCGTTTCTGTCGGAGTCGAAAGCGGTGAGCCCGGACAGCATTGGCCCATACCTCTACCGGCATGAAGGCGAACAGGCGATCCACCACCTTTTCCGCGTGGCCGCGAGCCTCGATTCGATGGTTGTAGGCGAACCGCAAATTCTGGGGCAGCTCAAAGCCGCCTATGCGGCCGCCAAGGATTGCGGAGCGCTCTGCGGATGGCTCGACGGCCTGCTGACCCGCGCCTTCAGCGTGGCCAAGCGCGTACGCTCCGATACCGGCATCGGCCAGATGGCCGTCTCGGTGAGCTACGCCGCCGTGGAACTGGCGCGCAAGATCTTCGGCTCGCTCACCAACCGCACCATCATGATCGTGGGCGCGGGCAAGATGTCGGAACTGGCCGCCCGCCACCTGCGCCGCTCGGGCGCCTCGCATGTCTTCGTCACCAACCGGACCCACGAACGCGCCGTCGAAATGGCCAAGCTCTTCCAGGGCACGCCGGTCGAATACACCCGTTTCGTGAACATGCTTCCCGAGGTGGATATCGTGATCACTTCCTCGGGCGCGCCCCACTACATCCTGCGCAAGGAGGACATGCAGCGGGTCATCGCGGCGCGGCGTAACAAGCCGATGTTCCTCATCGATATCGCGGTTCCGCGAAACATCGAGCCCTCGGTCAACGAGGTCGACAACGTCTTCCTCTACGATATCGACGACCTCCAGGAAGTGGTCAACTCCAACCTCCGCGAGCGGATGAAAGAAGCCGACCACGCCGAAGCCATGGTGACCGAAGAGGTCCAGCGCATGATGGCGCGGCTCAAAGTGGCGGAAGTCACCCCGACCATCGTCGGATTGCAGGACCAGCTCGAGCAGATCCGCAGCACCGAAATCGAAAAGGTGCGGCGGAAATGCGGGCCCTTCACTCCGGAATTGGAGCAGGCCATCGAAATGCTGACCCGCGGTATCATCAACAAGATCGCCCATGGCCCCATCTCGGAATTGCGCAACCAGGCCGGCCAACCCGAGGGCGCCCACGTGGTAGCGGCCATCCGAAAAGCATTTCACCTTCAGGACTGATTCATGCTCGTCATCGCATCGCGCGGTTCGCAGCTCGCATTGTGGCAGGCCCACTGGGTGGAGCGGACCCTGACCGCCGCCGGCCACGAATGCCGCATCGAAATCATCAAGACCACCGGCGACAAGATCACCGATGTGCCGCTCGCCAAGGTCGGGACCAAGGGACTGTTCACCAAGGAGATCGAGGAGGCGTTGCTCGACGGGCGCGCCGACCTGGCGGTGCACAGCTTGAAAGATCTGCCCACCGAACTGCCGGAGGGCCTGGTGCTGGCCGCCGTACCCGAGCGCGAGGATCCGCGCGACGCCGTGGTGGGGAAGCGCCTCGCCGATCTGCCGTCAGGCGCTAAGGTCGGCACCAGTTCGCTGCGGCGCGCCGCACAGTTGCGAGGGCTGCGCCCGGACCTGCACGTGGAATCGGTGCGCGGCAATCTGGACACGCGCCTGCGGAAGCTCGATGAAGGCCAGTACGAGGCCATCCTGCTGGCCGCCGCCGGCCTGAAGCGACTCGGCTGGGGTGATCGAATCGCGGAAATCCTGCCGTTCGAGGTGATGTGCTCCGCCGTGGGCCAAGGAGCCCTGGCGATTGAAACCCGGGCCGCCGGGCCAGGTTACGAAGCCTGCGCGGCGCTCGACCATGCGGCCACCCACTCCGCCGTAACCGCCGAACGAGGCGTGCTAGGTGCTCTGGGCGGCGGATGCCAAGTCCCCATCGGCGCCCACGCCACGGTCGAGGACGGCCGGCTTCGCCTGATGGCGATGGTAGCGTCGCCCGATGGCCTGGAAGTCGTGCGCGCCGAAGCCGAAGGCCCCGTGGCGCAGGCCGAGACCATCGGCCGCGAGTTGGGCGCCGAGCTCCTGGAACGCGGCGCACGAAGAATCCTGGAGGCCGTCTACAGCGCATGAGATTCTACCGACGTGGCGCGGACTCTCAGTCTGCCGCGCCGAGACTCGTCTCGGCGCGTTTTCGGAGTGCGTCAATTCCGGCGAATAGGGCAAGCGGCACGCAAAGTGAACAGTAAAGCCAGCAAGACAGCCGGTGCCGCCTTGCGGCCGACTCCCGTCCGGAGGACCTGCGCCCGATGACCAAGGTCTACCTCATCGGCGCCGGCCCCGGCGACCCCGACCTCATCACCATCAAAGGCCGCCGCATCCTGGAACAAGCCGACGCCGTCCTCTTCGATCACCTCGCCCCCGAAGCTCTCCTGGACTTTGCCCCGCTCCACGCCGAGCGCATCTACGTCGGCAAGAAGAANNTTCATCTTCGGCCGCGGCGGCGAAGAGGCCGAGGCCCTCGCCGACGCCGGCATCCCGTTCGAGATCGTCCCCGGAGTCACCACCCCGCTCGGCATTGCGGCCTATACCGGCGTGCCGCTCACCCACCGCGAGCACACCTCCGCCGTGACCTTCGTGACCGGCCACGCGGTGGACCGCATCGACTGGGACAAGGTGGGCCACGCCGAGACCCTAGTGATCTTCATGGGGTTGACCACCTTCCCCGAGATCGCCCGCGAGTTGATCGCCCGCGGCCGCTCGGCGGACACCCCCGCGATGGCCGTGCGCTGGGCCACGCGGCCCGACCAGGAGACCCTCACCGGCACTCTGGCGACACTCCCCGGCCGGATCGCCGAGCACGGCATGAAGCCGCCCGCCACCATCATCGTGGGCGAGGTGGTGAGGCTCCGCGAGAAACTGGACTGGTACGAGCGCCTCCCGCTCTTCGGCAAGCGCATCGTCGTGACACGGGCCAAGGGCCAGGCCGACGCGCTTTCGGCCAAGCTGCGTGCTTTGGGCGCCGAGGCGATCGAGCTGCCCACGATCGAAATCCGGCCAGCCGCCGATTACGCCCCGCTCGACCGCGCGATCGCCGAGCTCGGCTCCTACGATTGGCTGATCTTCACCAGTGCCAACGGCGTCCGCTTCTTCCTGGACCGCCTTCGCCAATCCCCCGTGGACTGGCGCGCGCTCCGCGCCAAGATCTGCGCCATCGGACCCGCCACCCGTGCCGCGGTGGAGGCGCTCCACTTAAAGGTCGACCTGATGGGCAAGGAATACGTCGCCGAGGGCTTGGTCGCGGCCTTCGCGCCTTACGACCTCGCCGGCAAGCGCGTGCTGCTGCCCCGCGCGGCGGTAGCCCGCGACCTGGTCCCCACCGAACTGACCCGCCGCGGAGCGAAGGTCGACGTAGTGGAGGCTTACCGCACCGTGGTCCCCGAAGACGCGGCGGCCCGTGTCCGCGAAATCCTGGGCGCACGGCGGCGTCCCGACTGCATCACGTTCACTAGCTCCTCCACAGTTCAAAACCTGGTAGCGGCGCTGGGGCCCTCGGCGGGCCAGCTCCTGGCCGGGGTGAAGGTCGTCTCCATAGGCCCGATCACCACCGAAACCGCCCGCAGCCTGGGAATCGAAGTGACCGCGCAAGCCCGCGTTTTCACAGTTGACGGCCTGATAGAAGCCATCCTTGAGTTTCGGTGACAGTCACCGTAATCCCCGAATTCGATTTCGGTGGCTATTTCGGTGGCAG